>JALYPM010000129.1 GCA_030856365.1 Pseudomonadota bacterium | reverse complement strand
ATCGCGGCGGCGGCGTGATCCTGCGTCGAGAAGATGTTGCACGACGCCCAGCGGACCTCTGCCCCGAGCGCGGTCAGCGTTTCGATCAGCACCGCGGTTTGAATGGTCATGTGCAGCGAACCGGTAACTCGCGCGCCCTTCAGCGGCTTGGTGGTGCCGAACTCGTCGCGAAGCGCCATCAGGCCCGGCATCTCGGTCTCGGCGATCTCGATTTCCTTGCGGCCAAAGGCGGCAAGCGAGATGTCCTGAACGTGATAGTCGTTGAACGGGGTGTCAGCCTGGGTCGCCACTGCAAAGTCTCCGGGAATATAAGCTGTTGCGGGCATCACCCGCGGTCGCAGCCCCCTAACCGGCAGCGGCACGAAACGCAAATATAAAGAATTCTTTATATGATGCCCGGGCGATCAGGCGGCGCCGGTCTCGCTGGCGAGCAGACGAGTGTCGATCCCCGCGCCCTTGAACCCCGCCGACCAGCGTTCGTCCGTCGGCGTGTCGAACAAGATCGCGGGATTTCCATCGGCGGCAAACCAGCCGTGGCGGGTCATCTCTTCTTCCAATTGCCCTTCGCCCCAGCCGGCATATCCGAGCGCCGCGATCCACTGCGTCGGCCCACGACCTTCGGCGATCGCCTTCAGAATATCGATGGTGCCGGTCATCGCGCAAAGGCCGCTGACGTGGACGCTATCCTGGCCGCCCCAGTCGTTTGAATGAAGGATAAATCCCCGACCCGGCTCCACCGGCCCGCCATGGTGCACCGCACGGTCGGGCGCTGCTCCCGGATCGATGCCGAGCTGGGTCAGCAGCCCGCGGAAGCGGATTCCGGCGCGCTTGTGGCCGATGCCGATGCCGACGGCGCCATTATCGTCGTGCACGCAGATCGCGATCACCGCGCGATCGAAGCGCGGATCAGCCATTCCGGGCATCGCAAGAAGCAGCTTGCCCGACAGGAAAGGTGGAGACTCCATTGCCTGAACAATGGTCCGCTGAAGCACTCCGGGCAAGTCTTGTGAGGGGGCACCACCGAGCCTATGTCCCGCCTCGTCTCACCAGCTTGGAGAATTATCATGGCCGTTTCCGTAGGCGACCGAATCCCCGACGTTCCGCTGACGATCGCGACCGCCGACGGCCCGCAGCCAACCACCGTCGCCGAATATTTCAGCGGCAAGCGAGTCGCATTGTTTGCGGTTCCCGGTGCCTTCACGCCGACCTGCTCCGCCCGTCACCTTCCCTCTTATGTGGAGAAGTCCGGGGACCTCAAAGCCAAGGGCGTCACCGAGATCGCCTGCGTCTCCGTCAACGACGCGTTCGTGATGTCGGCTTGGGGCAAGTCCGACGGCTCCGACGACATCACCATGCTCGCCGACGGCAACGGCGAATTCGCCGAGGCGGTCGGCCTGACGATGGACGGCAGCAAGTTCGGCATGGGCAAGCGCAGCCAGCGCTATTCGATGCTGATCAACGACGGCGTGGTCGAGCAGCTCAATGTCGAGGCGCCGGGCGAATATCGTGCGTCAAGCGCGGAACAGCTGCTCGAGCAGCTCTAGTCAGGCCGCTCGCGCCGTCCATCGCTTCCACGTCTCTCCTCGCCGCCGCTCCGCAACGCCCGTCACGGCTGCGCGTTGAATGGGAACACAAATCAAAGGAGATTCGATAATGGCGAGGAACACTCAGAACGGCCGCGGCAACAACGGCAACCAGAAGGGCCGCAGCAACAATAATGCGGAAGGCCGCAACCAATTCAGCAACGGCTGGCGCGACACTGCCAAGGAACGGCCGGTAGCCGCCGCGGCAGCCGCTGCCGCCGCCGTCGGTGCAGGCGTCTTCCTGTGGTCGCGTCGCAATCAGATCACCGACCAGATCAGCAATCTGAGCGACCAGTTCAACGAATGGTCGCAGAGTCGCGGATCCACCAGTTACGAAAACGCGCTGGAATTCGAAGGGCAGGATTCGGCTTATAATTCCGGCGCCAGCAACCGCTCGACCGCTCAGTCCACGTCGCAGACCAGCGACAAGTCGGGCTCCAACGGCCTCGGCAAATCGGCCGACACGAGCGAGACTGGCGGCAACGCCAGCTTCGTCGCCAGCAGCGGCGACTTCACCGCCGGCAGCGGCGGCCGTTCGCGCGCCTAAGCGACGGCTTCGTCACGCAAAGGGCGCCGGCGACGGCGCCCCTTTTGTTGTCACCAGCCGCACTGCTTCCCGCGGTTCTGCTCCTGCAGCCACGCCTGAAGCGGCGCGAAATATTCGAGCATTGGCCGGGCCGACATCTCGCGGGTGCCGGTGAACGCCTGAAGCGCATCCGGCCAAGGCTTCGACGCACCCACTTCCAGCATCGCGTTCAGTCGCTGGCCGACTTCCTTGTTGCCGTAGAAGCTGCAGCGGTGGAGCGGCCCCTTCCAATCGGCCATGTCGCAGGCCGCCTTGTAGAATTGAAACTGCAGGATCCGCGCGAGGAAATAGCGCGCATAAGGCGTGTTGCCCGGGATGTGATACTTGGCGCCCGGATCGAAGTCCTGCTCGGACCGCTGCACCGGCGGCATGATGCCCTGATACTGCTGCTTAAGCCCATGCCAGTCCTGATTATACTCGCCGGGCGGAGTCGAACCGTCGAACACGCCCCAACGCCACTTGTCGACCAGCAGGCCGAACGGAAGAAAGGCCACCTTGTCCATCGCCTGCCGCAGCAGCAGGCCGGTGTCCTTGCTCGCGTCCGGCACCTTGTTGCGGTCGAGCAGGCCGACTTGGACGAGATATTCCGGAGTCACCGACAGCGCGACGAAATCGCCGATCGCCTCGTGAAAGCCATCGTTGGCGCCATTGAGGTAGAGGTAGGGCTGCTCCTTATAGGCTCGCTGATAGTAATTGTGGCCGAGTTCGTGGTGGATGGTCACGAAGTCGTCGGCATTGACGCGCGTGCACATCTTAATGCGCAGATCGTCCTTGTTATCGAGATCCCAGGCGGACGCGTGGCAGACCACTTCGCGCCCCTCCGGCCGGGTGATCTGCGAACGCTGCCAGAAGGTTTCGGGAAGCGGCGCCAGACCAAGAGAAGTGTAGAAACGCTCGCCGACGCGAACCATCTGCTCGGGCGTGTATTTCGCCTTTACCAGCAGGTCGGTGAGGTCGTAGCCGATGTCGCCGGCGCCCTTCGGAGCGACGATATCGTAGATATTGCCCCACTCCTGCGCCCACATGTTGCCGAGCAGGTCGGCGCGGATCGGACCGGTCTCCGGCTGCACCGAGTCCCCGTATTTCTGGTTGAGCTTGGTGCGCGTGTAGCAATGCAGCTGGTCGTACAGCGGCTTGGTCTCCGCCCACAGCCGGTCGTACATCGCCGAGAATTCCTGCGGCGACATGTCGTAATTCGACCGCCACAGAGCGCCGGTGTCCGCAAAGCCGAGCTCCTTCGCGCCCTCGTTCGCGATTGCGACCATGCGGGTATAGTCCTGGCGCATCGGCCGGCCAACATTGGTGTGCCAGCTAGTCCATACTTCCTTGAGGTCTTCGGGATCGCGAAGCGTGCCCATTTGCTCCTCGGCCTCGTCGCCGGTGATGGTCTTGCCGTTCAGCGTTGCCCGCCCTTTGGCGTAGGCCGAATTTAGGCGGGTGGCGATCTCGTTGAGCTCGGCGGCGGCACCCGGTGACGACGGGGCCGGAAGCACCAGGGCGGTGCGCAAGATGTTGAGCTTGCGCGCGGTGTCGGCGTCCAGGCCCTGGAGCCTTGAGAAAGCCGCGGCCTTGTTGGCATATTCGATCGACTTTTCGGTGCCGATGGTACCGAAATAGGCGTTCACCGCGTCGCTGTCGTCGTTGATGTAAGTCGCGTTGACCCACGCGGCGCGGCTGGCGATGACGCTATAGTCGAACAGGTCCTTTTCGACCGCTTGCACGAAAGCGCGCGCCCCTTCGGGAGTCTGCGGGTAATCGCCGATCGCCGAGGACTTCGTCTCCCCAGCCGGAGCAGTCACGGCGGGTGTCAAATCGGCGGCTTGAACAGCGGTGGTCTGGGGAACGGTGGTCGCGCAGCCGGCAAGCGCCAGCGCGAGGATCGATGTGGAAGTGGCGTATTTCATGACAGGCATCCTCGTCCGTGCAGAAGTTGGTCTTGTCGCGTAAAACTTCCGTGGAACTGCCCGCACCCGCGCGTCAAGCCGCCGCAGCGACTAATCCACGAGAAAACGGGCGATTTCTTCCCCCAGCTCCGGCATGGTCACCGAGCTCATGTGCGTACCCGGCACCTCGCGGAACATCGCGTTCGGGAGCGCGGCGGCGAGTTCCTCCGCCGACCCATTGTCGTCGTCCTCGCTTCCGCACACGACCAAAGTCGGCATGGTGAACGCCTGCAGCCAGTCGACGAACGCGTCCTCGAAACTCTCGAGCAGATGTCCCGCAGCGATGCGGTCGACCTTCTGGCTCTTCATGAACTGCACCGT
>JALYPM010000051.1 GCA_030856365.1 Pseudomonadota bacterium | reverse complement strand
CTCGTCGTCAATCGCGGTTCGCAATTGATTGCCGATGGTTCGGCCACTCGTCCGGTCATCATGACCAGCCGCAGCAACGTGGTCGGCGACGTCAACGCCGATTCGATCGGTCAGTGGGGCGGCCTGGTGATGCTCGGCCGGGCTCCGATCGGCGACTGCGCCGATGCCGGCGCGACCGGCGGCACCATCCAGTGCCAGGCTCCGGTCGAAGGAACGTCCGGCTCGATCTACGGCGGCGCTTCGCCGGCGGACAATTCGGGCCGGCTGCAGTATCTGCAGGTCCGCTATTCGGGCTTCAAGGTCGACACCAATAACGAGCTTAACGGCATTACGCTGGGCGGTGTCGGATCAGGCACGCTCATCGACAATGTTCAGGTCCACAACAGCTCGGACGACGGCATCGAATGGTTCGGCGGCCGGGTGAACCAGAAGCATATCGTGCTGACCGGCAACGACGACGACTCGTTCGACGTCGACTCTGGCTACAAGGGCGCCACGCAGTTCGCGATCGTCATCCAGCGCGACACCGGCGGCGACAAGGTGATCGAGGGCGATTCGACCGACAAGCCGGTCGACGCCACTCCTCGCACAAACTTCCTGCTGTCGAACTGGACGTTCGTCTCCAACCGACCGACGCCGAACATCCACCTTCGCGGCGGCATGGACGCGGCGCTTTACAACGGTACGATGAAGGCGCCCGTCTGTCTCGACATCGACACCGCGGCGACCGTGCAGACCACCGGTGCCGACGAGCAGGGGCCGCCGCGCTTTGCCTCGGTCTACTTCGCCTGCACCAGCCCGTTCGTCGACGACACCGATGTCACGGCGGCGGAAATCGCGGCGATCTTCAACGGCGGCTCGCGCAATACCGCCAACGGCACGTCGACACTGACCGCCACCTTCATCAATGGCTCCAATGAGAATGCGGTCACCCCGACGGATCCGACGACGCTGTCGTCCTTCTTCTCCCCGGTCACCTACATCGGCGCAGTTCGCGACGCGAATGACAATTGGTGGCGTGGCTGGACCTGCGGGCTGGCGACGGGCGAGATGTCCTGTCTCTCCATCCCGGCCGCGGGCTGATCCGAACACAAGCAACGTGAAACTGGGGAGCGGCGGCACGGCGCCGCCGCTCCCGAACCTTACAGGCGGGGACGCAAACATGACGATTCGCAAGGCAGCTGTTGCCGCACTTCTCTTCTCGACCTCGGCAATTGCGGCCGCCCCCGCGCTTGCCCAAGGCTCGCCGACCCCGCCGCTGTCCTCGCCTTGGGCCTCCACTGTCGGTGGCGCCGCCAACGCCGAAACGGCGCAGGAGACAGCGGACCAGGCCGTTCCCGGCGCCGCCGATGCCGGCGAAACTCCGGCCTCCGAGCAAGTGGAGATCTCGGGCCCCGGCGCGAACGAACCTGAAGGCGAAGAAATCATCGTCCGCGGGCGCCATATTCCGAACCCCGTTCGCGCGACACCCGAGGTCGTATCGGTCCTTTCGGCGCAGGACATCGCCCGCACTGGCGAAGGCGACATTGCCGGCGCCCTGCAGCGCGTCACCGGCCTGTCGGTCGTCGGCGGCCGCTTCGTCTATGTGCGCGGCCTCGGCGAGCGTTACTCGCTTGCGCTTCTGAACGGCTCTCCGCTGCCCTCGCCGGAACCGTTGCGCCGTGTAGTCCCGCTCGACCTGTTCCCGACCTCGATCATCGCATCGACGGTCGTCCAGAAGAGCTATTCGGTGAATTACCCCGGCGAATTCGGCGGCGGCGTCATCAATCTAACCACCCGCTCCGCGCCGGAAGAGGGCTTCCTCGACCTCGGCTACGGCATCGGCGGTGATGACATCACTACGGACAATCTCGGCTACACTTACTATGGCGGCGACTGGGATTTCACCGGCTACGACGACGGCACCCGCGACGTGCCGCGCCCGCTCGAGCGCGCGATCCTCAGCGGCAATCGCGTGGTCGAAGGCGCCAATTTTTCCCGCGCCGACATCCAGGACATCACCGCCAGCCTGTCCAACGCGTCGACCACGCTGATCCAGCGCAACCGTGACATTCCGTTCAACTATTCCTTCGATGCCGCAGCCGGCCAGAGTTTCGGCTTCCTCGGCCTCGACGTTGGCGTGATTGCCGTCGGAGGTCTGTCGAACAGCTGGCGCACCCGCGGCGGCGTCCAGCAGGCGGGCACGCGTAGCGGTGCTGTGGGCGATCCCGACGCGCAGCTGATCGCATCGCAGGAATTCGACTATCTTTCGACCACCAACCGCGCAGTCACCAATGCGATGGGTACCGTGACGCTTGGGCTCGATCGCCACAAGCTGCGCCTCGTCGGTCTGTTCGTCCGCGACACGCTGAAGGAAGCGCGGATCGGCTCTGGCAATAACTTCGATACCGTGTCCCCCAGCATCCTGCGGCCGGACGCGACGATCAACAACGGCGCTACCAGCTGGTACGAACGTCAGCTATTCGACACGCAGGCGGTTGCGGAGCTGAAGTTCGGCGACCTGTCGCTCGATTTTCGCGGAAGCTACGCCAAGACCAAGCGCGATGCGCCCTATGAGCGCGGCTACAGCTACACCTTCAACGACGAGGTCGAGGACTATGTCAACGATCTCCGCTCGCCGGGCCAGAATGCCGGCATCTCCTTCAGCAATCTCGACGACAGACTGTGGTACGGCGCGACCGATGCAGCCTACCGCTTCCGCCAGCTGCCGATGCCGCTCACGGTTTCCGTCGGCTACGCGCACACCGACAACGACCGTTCGGCGATCCGCCGCGACTTCGAATATTTCCCGAACTCGGCGCTGGGGTTGGCGGTCGCGCAAACGCGAATCGATTATCTGCTCAGCGACTTCAACATCTACAATTACGATATCCTGCTACGCGAAACGACCGGTGGTTTGGGCTCGGCTGCCTATGACGCCGGACTGAAGATCGATGCCGGCTATGGCATGGTCGAGATCGAGCCGCTTGAAGGCGTCACGCTCAACCTTGGCGTCCGTTATGAAACCGCGACTCAAACCGTCACTCCTGGCACATTGTTCGGGCAGGACCCCGCACCCGCGACCGGCCTCGACAACGACTACTGGCTTCCGGCGGGAACTCTGACCTGGAACTTCGCGGAGGGCATGCAGCTGCGGTTCGCCGCGTCGAAGACGATCGCCCGCCCGCAGTTCCGCGAGCTTGCTCCGCAGCCGTACCGCGACGTGGAATCGCAGCGGACCTTCTTCGGCAACCAGTTCCTGACCGACAGCGAACTGATGAATCTCGACGCTCGCTACGAATGGTATTTCGGCCGCGACCAGATTTTCTCGCTGGCTGGTTTCTACAAGGACATCGACCGGCCGATCGAAGCGACCGCGGTGAACCTTGGAAGCTCGCTGGTCACCTCTTTCGCCAACGCTCCGCGCGCTGTCCTTTACGGAGCGGAGGTCGAGCTGCGGAAATATTTCGGCCTTGCGGACATGAGCCCGATGCTCGCCGACCGCCGCCTCGCCGTGATCGGCAATTACACCTACTCGGACTCCGAAGTGAAGGTGAAGGAGGGGGACACCACCATCAGCTTCACCAGCCAGCCGAACCCGGTGGACGCCTCTTTGGTGTTCGACACCACCCGAAAGTTGCGCCTGACCGGCCAGTCGCGGCACCTGGTCAACATGCAGCTCAGCCTCGAGGATACGGAGCGGCTGTCGCAGCAGTCGCTGCTCCTGACCTACGCCAGCAAGCGCGCGACCAACCGCGGGCCGAACCTGACGCCGGACTTCATCGAGAAGCCGGGCCTGCAGCTCGACATCGTGCTCCGCCAGGGACTGCGCCTGCCGATGATCGGCAAGCAGCTGGAGTTGAAGGCCGAGGCTCGCAACCTGCTCGGCACCGATTATGAGGAAGTCCAGACGCTCAACGACAGCGAGCTGATCATCAACGGCTACGACGTCGGGCGACAATATTCCCTGTCGGCAACGCTCAAGCTTTAAGTCTTCAACGTGACAGCGGCCGGTCGGGCCGCTGTCACAAATCTATCAAACTCCAGTCATTCAACTTTCATTGCCGCCGCCCACACCGGCCGTGGGAGGGCGACTCGCCACGTGATCCGGTCATTGGTTGTCGAACGCTGGTCGCTGGTAAGGCGGCTGCTTCCGGCGGATATCTATCTCTGGCTCAAAGCCCTGCTGCTGGCCGGCATCGCGGTCCAGCTGGTACGGTTGTTGTGGGTTGTGGTAACGCCGGTCGGCCCGTTCGGCGACTGGCAGCCCGCCTCGGCGCGTCTGCTTCCGCCGCAGACTCAGGCCGCGATCCTCGCCGCCGTTGATCCCTTCAATCGCGGCGCCTCGATCGCGGCGGCAGCAGCTCCGGTCGCAGCGGCGATCGAATTGACCCTGTTCGGCGTTCGCGCCGACGCCCGTGGCAGCGGATCGGCAATCCTCGGCGCAGCTGACGGTCAGCAGACCAGCTTCGTCGTCGGAGAAGAAGTCTCTCCCGGCGTCCGCCTCGCGTCCGTCGGCTTCGATCATGTCGTGCTTGACCAGGGCGGGCGCCAGCAGACCATCTACATGGAGGGCGCCGAGGGTGCAGACGCCGCGCCAGTCGCAATTGCCGGCGCCGCCGCGCCATCCGCCGGTCAGCCGTTCGCCTTGCGCCCCCGCATGAGCGGCGACCGGGTCACCGGCGTCATGGTCGCTCCGGGCGCCAATCAGGCGCTGTTCCAGGCTGCGGGCTTCCAGTCGGGCGACGTGATCGTTGCCGTGAACGGCGCCCGCATCACTTCCCAGATCGATGTCCAGCAGCTGCAATCCAGCGCCGTCCCCGGCGCCCGGCTGCTGCTGACGGTCGAGCGCGGTGCGCAGGCTGTCCCGATCGCCCTCAACATACCGGGATCCCAATGAAGTATCGCGTCATCCTCATGGCCGCCCTGATGGTGGTTTCGGCACCGTCGAGTGCCCAGCATTCGATCAACATGCGCAATGTCGACGTCCGCGCCTTCGCCGACGACGCCGCGCGGGTTACCGGCCTAACCCTGGTCGTCGATGGCCGAGTCAACCAGAAAGTGTCGGTCGTCACCAAGCGCTCGCTCAGCCGGTCGGAATATTTTGAAGTATTCCTGTCGACCCTGCGCGCCAATGGCTTGGTCGCGATCCCGATTCGCGGCGGCTATCGGATCCAGCCGGCGGAGGGTGCCGCTACCCAGCCGTCGCGAGTGACGACGCGCAGCCGCGGCGGCAGCGAGTTCGTCACCGAGATCGTCCGCCTTCGCTCGCTCGACGCCACTGGAGCGCTGGAGACGGTGCGCCCGCTGGTCAGCCAGCAGGGGTCGGTGACCGCCAACAAGAATGCGAACAGCCTGATCATCGCCGACTATGCCGACAATGTGTCGCGCATCCGCCAAGTGCTCCGGCAGATCGACGGCGGCAGCGATGCGCAGGTGGCGACGGAGCTCGTCTATTTGCGTAACATGGGCCCGCGCGAGGTCGCGACATCGCTGCAGGGGCTGCTTAGCGGCGGCGGAGCCGGAGCGGGCGGATCGGTCTCCGTCAGTGCGGTAGATTCCTCAAACGCCATCGCCTTGCGCGGGGAGCGCACGGCGGTTGCCCGCTTCGCCGCGCTTGCGCGCGAACTCGACGGCCGCGCCGCAGCCGGCACCGAAATCCGCGTTTACTGGCTCGACCATGCCGATGCCGAGCAATTGCTGCCGGTGCTCCAACAGCTGATCGGCGCGCCCGTGAGTCAGCCAGCCACAACTCCCGAATTCATCCGCGGCCAGCGCGGCGAAGGCACGGGAGCCGGTCCCGCAGACACCGCTCCTCCCGCCGCGCCGATGCAGTCGGCGGGCTTCGGCAACGGCATTGTGCGCTGGGGTCCGGCAGTGGTTACCCGCTACCCGGGCACCAATGCGGTGGTCGTCGCCGCCAATCCCGATGCCCAGCGTCAGCTCGGCGAAGTCATCCGCCAACTCGACACGCGCCGGGAACAGGTGCTGGTGGAAGCGATCATCGTCGAGATCGGCGATGCCGCCGCCCGGCAGCTCGGTGTCCAGTTCCTGCTCGGCGGGAAGAACGCGCCATTCGCCGCCACTAATTATTCCAACGCGCAGCCGAACATCTTCACGGTCGGCGGCGCCATCGCCAATTACGAACTCGGCCGCCAGACCACGACGAGTACAGATGGAACCACGACAACCACCTTCGACAGTCCGCTCGGCCAGGGCATCACCGACGCCGCCGTTTCCTCGATCCTCGCCGCGACGGGCGGGTTTGGCGGCGGACTCGTCAACATCAACAAGAATACCTGGTTCGGGGCGATCATCAACGCGGTGAAATCCGACACCGCGTCGAACATCCTGTCGACGCCGTCGATCATGACGCTCGACAATCAGGAGGCGAAGCTGCTGGTCGGACAGGAAGTGCCGGTGACCACGGGCGAGGCGCTTGGAAGCAATTTCGAGAATGCGTTCCGGACCGTGCAGCGGCAGAACGTCGGCATCCAGCTTGACGTCAAGCCACAGGTCAATTCGTCCGGGTCGATCAAGCTGTTCCTTCGCCAGGAAGTCTCGAGCGTCGCCGGCCCGGTCGGACCGCGCTCGTCCGACCTGATCATCAACAAGCGCGAGTTCAAGACAGTGCTGACGGTCGACGACGGCGAAATTCTAGCGATCGGCGGCTTGCTCGACGAGAATGAGCGCAAGACGATCGAGAAGATCCCGCTGCTCGGCGATATCCCGGTCGTCGGCGAGCTGTTCAAGTCGCGCTCGCGGGCCAAATCGAAGACCAATCTGATGGTCTTTATCCGCCCGACCATCGTGCGGACGCGCGAGGAAGCGCGAGAGGTAACGGCGCAGCGATACGGCTACGTCCGCGCCGACCAATATGCGCGCAACCCGGAGGTCGAACCGTCGATCGACAGCCTGGTGCGCGATTATATGGGTGCCGTTCCGCCGGTACCGGCAGCGCCGCAGCCAGGCGACGCCGTCTATGTGCCGCAGCCTGTGGCTCAGCCTCCGGCTCCGGCACCGGCTCCGGCAGCCCAATGATCAACGCCCAGCTTGTCGAGGCCGAGACGTCGCTGCTGGGCGAGCCCGCGCTCGCCGAAGTTGCAGTGGTCGAGCGCGAGTCGATCCCCGTCAGCGCGATCCTCGACATCCCGTATGCCTTCGCCAAGGCCAATGGCGTGGTGATGGTCCCGCGCGAAGACGACGGCGTGACCATCGCCCTTCGCGAAGGATCCGACCCGGCGGTGCTGATCGAGGTCCGCCGCCACCTGGCCCGTAGCTTCGAAGTTACGCGTGTCTCGGGACAGGAGTTCGACCGTTATCTCCAGGCCCGCTACGCAATCGATCGGGCCGCGGGACTGGCGGGGACGATCGGGACGGGCGACGAGCTCGACTCGCTGGCGATGGGAATTCCAACCGCCGAGGATTTGCTCGACAGCGCCGACGACGCACCGGCGATCCAGCTGATCAACGGCATCATTGCCGAGGCCGTCCGCCGCGGCGTCAGCGACATCCACGTCGAGCCGTACGAAAGTGGTCTGGTCGTGCGGATGCGCGTCGACGGCGTGCTTCGAGAAAGCTTGCGTATGCCGCCGCACGTGGCGCCGGTGGTGGTCAGCCGGATCAAGGTGATGGCCCGCCTCGACATCGCCGAGCGGCGCGTGCCCCAGGACGGGCGCATCGGGCTGACGCTGGGCGGCAAGTTGCTCGATGTTCGCGTATCCACGCTCCCCAGCCGTGCCGGCGAGCGCGTGGTGCTGCGAATCCTCGACAAGGATTCGGCGGGACTGACGCTGGACGCGCTCGGCGTTACCGGCGCTGCCGACGAAGTGCTGCGCGAGGCGCTGTCCGAGCCCAACGGTATCATCCTCGTCACCGGCCCGACCGGATCGGGCAAGACGACCACGCTCTACGCGGCGCTGCAGCATCTCAACGACGGCAGCCGCAACATCCTGACCGTCGAGGACCCGGTCGAATATGCGATTGACGGGGTCGGCCAGACGCAGGTCAATGCCAAGGTCGGCATGAGCTTTGCGGCCGGTCTCCGCGCCATTCTTCGGCAGGACCCGGACGTGGTGATGGTCGGCGAAATCCGTGACCGCGAAACGGCGGACATCGCGGTGCAGGCGTCGCTCACCGGACACCTGGTGCTGTCCACCGTTCACACCAACGACGCGATCGGCGCCATCACCCGCCTTCGCGACATGAAGGTCGAGCCGTTTCTGCTCGCCTCCACGATCCGCGCAGTGCTTGCCCAGCGGCTGGTGCGGCGGCTGTGCCCGTCGTGCCGCCAGCCGGTCGACAGCGAGAGCGGCGTCGGAGCGCTGCTCGGCATTGAACGAGGCGCGATCATCTACAGGCCGGCCGGCTGCGACGCCTGCAGCCACAGCGGCTTCAAGGGCCGCATCGGCCTGTTCGAGGTGGTGCGCATCGACACGGCCCTGCGCCGCATGATCAACGAGGGCGCGGACGAATCGACGATCGCCCAGCATGCGTTCGCCAACTCGCCCAACCTCGCCGCCGCGGCGCGAGCGCTGGTGCTCGCTGGCGAAACGACCGCCGAAGAAGCGATCCGCGTCTCCCGCCGAGAAGATGAGGCCCGCGATGCCTGAATTCGCCTATGTCGCTGTCGACCCGCGCGGTGCCGAGCGCCGCGGCACGGTCAAGGCGCAGAGCGGCGCCGAGGCCCGCGCGGGGCTCGAGGCGCGCCGTTTCTATGTCGTGCGTGTCCAGCCGCAGGCCGCTGCCGACGCCGCCCAGCCCGCCGCTGCCCGCTCGTTGTTCCAGCGCAGCGCTCGGCTTAGCGCCAAGCAATTGACCCTCTTCACGCGCCAGCTGGCGACGATCAGTCAGGTCAGTCCGCTTGAGGAAGCGCTTCGCACCATCGCCCGGCAGAGCGAGCAGGACCATGTCCGCACTATCGTCGGGCGGGTTGCCGACGGCGTGGTCGAAGGCCGCCGCCTGGGCGATGCGCTGTCCCGCGAAGCCAGGAGCTTCCCGCCGCTTTACCGCGCCATCGTCTCCGCCGGCGAAAGCTCCGGCACCTTGCCCGAATTGCTCGAACGTCTTGCCAAGCTGCTGGAGCGGCAGGCGGAGATGCGCGGCAAGATCATCTCCGCGCTCGCTTACCCGCTGGTGCTGACCCTGGTCGCGGTCGGCGTCGTCGCCGCGCTGATGATCGCCGTCGTCCCGCAGGTGGTGGAACAGTTCGACGACGTCGGGCAACAGCTGCCGCTCCTGACGCGAATCGTAATCGCTCTGAGCGACTTTCTTGCCGGCTATTGGTGGGCGCTAATCGCCACGTTGGTGGTGGCGGGGCTCATCGGCGCCCGGGCGCTGCGCGAGGAGAATTTGCGGCTCTCTTTTGACCGGATGATCCTGCGCATGCCGCTGCTCGGCCGGCTGATCCGCGACCTCCACGCTGCCCGCATGGCGCGCACGCTGTCGACGATGATCGAAAGCCGGCTGCCGCTGATCGAGGGGCTCAAGCTGACCATAGGCACCGTCCACAATCGCGCGCTGCGCGCGGCAACCTCGAACATCGTCGACAGCATTCGCGGCGGCGGCAGCCTGTCCGCCGCCATGGCGCGCGCGGGCATTTTCCCGCCGTTGCTGGTCTATCTGGCAGCTAGCGGTGAAAGCGCCGGCAAGCTCGACGTCATGCTCGCGCGCGCGGCCGATTATCTGGAGCGCGAGTTCGACAATTTCACCGCCACCGCGCTGTCGATGCTCGAGCCCGGCATCATTGTCGTGATGGGCGGCATCGTCGCCACCATCGTCCTCGCCGTCCTGCTGCCGATCCTGCAGCTCCAGACCCTCATCGGAGGATAATCACCGCATGCTGCGCCTGCTTTTCGCTTTGTTCACCGACCTGTCGCGCGACCGCCGCAGCCTTGCGCGTCGCGAGGACGAGCGAGGCTTCACCCTGGTCGAACTGATGGTCGTGATCGTCATCATCGGCCTGCTCGCGACCGTTGTCCTGATCAACGTGATGCCGAGCCAGGATCGCGCGATGGCGACCAAGGCCAAAGCCGACATCGCGACGATGGAGCAGGCGATGGAAATGTATCGCCTCGACAACCTATCCTATCCGTCGGGGGGCGACGGGCTGACCGCGCTGGTGCGACCGCCGGCCAATCTGCCGCAGTCCGGCCGCTATCGCCCCGGCGGCTATATCAAGAGCCTGCCCAACGATCCGTGGGGACGGCCCTACCAGCTGGCGGTTCCCGGCCGGCAGGGCGCGTTCGATATCTATTCGCTGGGCGGCGACGGAGCGCCCGGCGGCGAGGGCGAGAATGCCGACATCTACGGCGGCCAGGACTGAGCGCGGCAGAGTCAGTTGAAAGGCAACGGATTCACCCTCGTCGAACTGATGGTCGTGATCGCGGTCATGGCGCTGATCGCCGGCGCGGCGGTGCTGACCATTGCCTCGCCCGGCGACGGCCCGAAGGACAGCGCCACCCGCTTCGCCACCCGGCTCGCCGCGGCGCGCGACGAGGCGGTGCTGCGCGCACGGCCGGTGAGCGCATGGGTCACGGCGTCGGGCTATGGCTTCGAGCAATATGCCGGCGGCCAGTGGCAGCCGATCACCGCCAAACCGTTCGCCGGCGCCAACTGGCCGGAGGGAACCCGCGTCAGCCTGGACGATAGTAGCTCGGCGAGGGCGCGGGTGCGGTTCGACAGCCTCGGCCTTCCCGAATCTCCGGCGCGGTTCAGTCTCGCCGCCGACGGCCGCACGGTCGCAATTGCGGTCGCCGCCAACGGCGATGTGCGGGTGGAATAGGGCGATGACGGGCGGCTCGCGCGAGGCGGGATTCACTTTGATCGAACTGCTGGTAGCACTGTCGGTGTTCGCCATCGCCGCGCTCGCGCTGCTGCGCCTCGACGGCTATGCGGTCGCCACCGCCGCCGACCTCGATGCCCGCGCGGCGGCGTCACTCGTGGCTGAGAATGAGGTCGCGCTAGCCGCGACGGATCCCGGTCCGATCGTCCGCGGCCGCACCGCCAGCAACGTCACCAATGCTGGGCGTCAGTTCACCGTCATTCGCAACATCGCGCCGACCGCAGACCAGCGGCTGGTCCGCATCGACATCGTCGCGCTGGAGGCGGGCACGCCCAATCGCGCGATCCTGACCACCGTGAAGCGGGTGCAGTGACGATGCGCTCGGAAGCTGGCTTCACCCTCGTCGAAATGCTGGTCGCGCTGAGCATTTTTGCTCTGTTGTCCGCTGCGGGCGTCACCATGCTGCGCTCCAGCGTCGACACCCAGGCTGCGGTCGATGAACGGTTGACCGAGCTCGGCGCTGCCGGGCGCTTGCACGCTCTGCTAGCCAGCGACCTTGGGCAAGCGGTTGACCGCGCCACCCGCGGCCCAGGCGGAGATCGCCCTGCCTTTTCGGGTGAAGCATCGGGCATGCGGCTGGTCCGTGCCGGCTGGTCGAACATCGACGATGCCGCGCGGTCTGACCTGCAACGGGTCGGGTGGCGCGCGGAGCAAGGGAGCCTCGTCCGGGTCGGGCAAAAACGCCTCGACGGCAGCGACGACGGCCAGCCGGCGGTGCTCGGCCGAGCGATCGCCAGTGCCGCCTTCCGCTATCGCAACCTCGACGGAAGCTGGTCTTCTTTATTCCTTTCCAGCGAGCAGCAGCCATTGCCCACCGCGGTGGAAGTCACGCTGACTCCGCAGGGAGGTGCGCCGGTCGTCATGGTGTTCGCGCTTCCGGACACCGCCGACCGTTCGCCACCGGTGCCGGCGGCATGATCGTCCGTGCTTCCGAGCGCGGCGCGGCGCTACTGACCGTGCTTCTGCTGGTCGCCGTGATGGCGTCGGTATCGGCGACTGCGCTCGATCGAATCCGCATCGGCACGCGGCTCACCGCCAACGCCGCGACGTTTGGCCAGGCGCGGGCGTGGCTGACCACTGCCGAACTTCTGGCGGCGACGCGGGTCGAGGATCTGCTCGCCGCCAACACCGGCCAGACGACGCTCGCCGGCAACTGGATGGGCGTCGAGCGCAACATCGCGCTGCCCGACGGCGGGGCGGTGCGCGCGCGCGTCGACGACGGCAGCAACTGCTTCAACCTCAATAGCCTGGTAGAGCGGCGTCAGGATGGGACGCTGGTCGCGCGAGCGACCGGACGCAGCCAGTTCGAAGCGCTGATGACGAGTGTCGGCGTCGGCGCGGGGGAGGCTTCGCAGATCGCCGGCCTTGCGACCGATTATATCGACAGCGACAATGTTGCGGTGTCCTCCGGCGGCGAGGACGGCGCCCATCCGGGCGGCCTGTCGCCGAACCGAATGGTGGCGGATGCCAGCGAGTTGCGCGCTGTCGGAAAGCTGGATGCGCGCAGCTACGGCCTGATCGAGCGATGGGTTTGCGCGCTGCCGACAACGGACCTGTCGCCGCTCAACGTCAACACCCTGCTGCCCGAACAGGCGCTGCTGCTGACGATGCTGGCCCCGGCGCAGATCGACGTCGCGCGCGCCCGAGCGCAGCTATCCGCGCGCCCTGCCGGCGGGTTCGGTAGCGTGATCGACTTCTGGAACAACGCAGCGTTTGCCGGTCTTCAGCTTCCCTCCAGCACGACGTCCCAGGTGCAGGTCAAGACCAGTTTTTTTACTCTGCGGGCGAGCGTGAATGCGGGCGACCTGCAGCTTGGCGAAACGGCGCTGTTCGACGCCCGCAAAACTCCGGTGCGGCTGGTGTGGCGGCAATGGGGCGAGCAGAGCTGATGGCCGACACGATCGTCCTCCTGCTGCCGGAGACGGTGGAGGCCGGCCAGCGCGAGCTCCACTGGTGGAGCATCGCCGACGGAGCGGTGACGCAATCCGGCGCCGACGCGGCATGGCTCGACCTCGCCGCTGCCGGCGCGCCGCTGATCGGACTGGCGCCGACCGCCGCTGTAAGGCTGGCCTTCAACGAAGGATCGGAGGGCGCCGCGACATCGCGCCAGGCGGCGGCGGTCGCGCGGCTGTCAGCGCTCGAGCGGAGTCTCGGCGATACGCAGGCGCTGCACGCCGTCAGCGCGCCGGTGGCCAAGGGCAGCAGCCAGGTACTGACAGCCGTCGTCGACAATGGCGCGATGCTCGCCTGGCTTCAGTGGGCCGAGGCGGAAAAGGTGACGCTCGACCGCATCGTGCCGGTGGCAAGCCTGATCTCCCTGCTCGACGGATGGGTGTCGGCGGCGATTGGCTCCGACCATGTCGTCGGACGCTGGGGCATGGTGCTCCCCAACGAGCCGGAGCTTGCGGCGACGCTCGTCGGCCCGGAGTCCGTTCGCGAGCTGTCCCCTGCTGAAACGGCCGCTGCAATTGCCAGCGCTCCCGCATCGCCGCTCAACCTTCGCACCGGCCGCTTTGCCAAGCGCGGCCGGTTGCGGATCGACCGCTCGCGGATTCGCGAGCTGCTCGTGCTCGCCGCATTGATCCCGATCATCAGCCTGCTGTGGGCGATCTTCAGCATCGTCCAGCTCAACCGGTCCACCGATCGGCTCGATGCCGAAACGCTGCAGATTGCCGAAGGCGCGCTCGGGCGACCAGCGGAGCTCGAGGCGGCGGAAGCCGAGCTTCGCGCACGCGCGGGTGCCGGGGCCGTGGGCGGCTTCGCCGCTCCGCTGAGCGCGCTCTACCAGGGACTTCAGTCGGAGGAGTCGGTGAGTTCAACGCAGATCGCTTACGCCTCCGACGGGACGCTTTCGACCACGCTGGCGGCGCCAACCGTCGACGCGATCAACCGGCTGCTGCTCGGCTTGCAGCGCAGCGGCCATCGCGTCACTGCCGTTCCGCGCCAGGCGCCGGACGGGCGCGCGATGGTCGATTTGACGGTAAGGAGCGGCCCATGATCGTCGCCGTCCGCGATTATTATGGCGCTCGAACGCAGCGCGAGCAGCGGCTGATCCTGCTGATGCTGGGAATTGCTGTTCCGTTGCTGATTGCACTGCTGATCGTGATTCCGCTCGGCAACGCCTATGATCGCGCGCTCGACCGCCATCTGGAAGCGGTCGACCGCAACGGCCGGATCCGGCAGATTGCAGAGATGGCGAAGAATCGCCCGGCTTCGGCACCCGAAATCGGCGGAGCCAACCTGTCGCTGATCGTCGCCGAATCGGCCAGCCGCGCCGGGCTTACGCTCGACAGCAATGCTGCCGCGGGCGGCAATGCGGTGGCCGTGACTATCGGTGCAGCTCCCGCGCCGCTCGCGGTGCAGTGGCTGCGCGAATTCGAGACTCGTGGCGTGATCATTGAGGATCTGCGGCTCGCCCCAGCCGCCAACGGCAACGTCTCCGTCTCGGCGCGTCTTGCCCGATGAAGCGGCGGCTCGTGATATGGCCGATCGGCCGACGCTGGATGATCTGGCTGCTGGGCATCGCCGCGCTTGCGGTAGTTGGCTTGTTCCCACTGCGCACTGCGCTCGGCATGTCCGATTTCGAGCGCATCGGTTTCTCGGCGCGCCAGGTCGCCGGCACCATCTGGTACGGACGCATCGGCGACCTTCACCTAAAGTCGCAGCCCTTCGGCACGTTCGAAGTGCAGCTTAATCCGCTGGCATTGCCGATCGGCAACATCAGCATGGATTTCAGCAGGCTCGAAAGCCCGGAAGGTCCGCTCGAGGGACAACTCGTTGCCGGCTTCCGTCGCGGCATCGTCGGTACCAGTGGTCGCGTGGTCGTGCGCCAGATGTTCAGTCCGCTGCCGGTCGAAGCGCTGGAGTTGCAGGACGTGACCATCCTGTTCCGCAATGGGCGCTGCGCCGAGGCGTCGGGCGCCGTTACCCCGATTGTTGCCATCCCGGTCATCGGCGTTCAGCTCGACACCGGTCTCAAGGGCAAGATCGCGTGCGACGGAGAGCGGGCGCGGGTAGTGATGACGACTCCATCGGGCCGCGAGCGGATCGACTTCTACGTCCAGGCGAGCGGCGACTATCGCGGCTGGATGAGCATCCGCAACCCGCCTCCCGAGATCGGTGCCGGGCTGGTCCTGTTCGGTTTCCGCCCGTCCCCGGAGGGATTGTCGCTGTCGGTCGACGGCCGGCTTTGAGCCTCGTCTTGCCGCTGCTCGGCGCGCTGTTCGGCGTGATCGTCGGAAGCTTCCTTGCCACCTTGTGCATCCGCTGGCCCCGTGGCGAGCAAGTGGTCTCCGGTTCCTCGCGTTGCGACGGGTGCGGGCGAAAGCTTCGGGCGGCGGACCTGGTGCCGGTTGCGTCCTATGTCCTCTCTCGGGGGAAGTGCAGAGGCTGCGGCGGATCTATCTTGCGAATTCAACTCGCAGTCGAGCTGGCCGCTGCCGCGCTCGCCGCTGCCGCGCTCGCCCTTCAGCCCAATGCCGAGGGCGCTGCGCTGGCTCTCTTCTGGCTGCTTCTGCTTGCACCCGCCATCCTCGACGCGCGCCATTATTGGCTGCCGGACCGGCTGACGCTGGTGCTCGCCCTTAGTGGACTGGCGGTCGGCGGCGTCATGTCCGGCGTGCCCCTGCTGGACCGGCTCATCGGAGGGTTGGCGGGCTTCCTTGCACTCGCGCTGATCGCGCTGGCCTACCGCACGCTGCGCAAGCGCGAAGGCCTGGGGGGAGGGGATGCCAAGCTGCTCGGCGCGATCGGCCTGTGGACCGGCTGGGCCGCGCTGCCACCGATCGTTCTGCTTGCCGCGATGGCGGGCCTCGCCGCAGCGATCGCTCAGCGCCGGAGCGCCACCGACCGGATGCCGTTCGGAACCTTGCTAGCCATTGGCGCGATCCTGTGGACCGGCCTCGCCGCCGCAGGGCTGCGGCCGCTCTAGATCGACAGCAGCTGGCCGAGCCGCACCTTCAGCGCCGACCGGTCGCCATCGCTGAGCTCCGATGCTCCCGCCTGCTGCACCTGCAGCGGGTCGAGCAGCCGGCCGTTGCGACGGACCTCGTAATGCAGGTGCGCACCGGTCGACAGGCCGGTGGAGCCGACGTAGCCAACGATGTCACCCCGGCGCACTGCGGTTCCCGGTGCAGCGGCGATCTCGCTCATGTGCGAATAGCTGGTCGCCAGCCCGCCCGAATGCACCAGCCGTACCTGGCGTCCGTAACCGCCTGCCCAGCCAGCTCCGGTAACGACACCGTCGGCCGAGGCACGGATCGGCGTTCCCCACGCCGCGCCATAGTCGATGCCGCTGTGGAAGCGGCCGATTCTCAGAATCGGGTGCACGCGATAGCCGAAGCGGGAGGTCAGCCGCCCGTCGACGGGGCGAAGCATGCCCTCGGCGCGTGCCTGCCTCGACCGCGGGTCGTACCAGCCCTCCGAGCTTTCCGCATTCCAACGGACCAGTTGCAGGTCAGGACCGGCAGTCCTGTCGAGCCCGGCGTAGAGCAGTGCTCCAAATTCCGTTTCGCCGTTCGCCGCCTTGCGATGCTCGAGCACGAGATCGAAGCCGTCGGCCGGCGCGATCTGCCCCAGCGCAATCCGCGCCTTCACCAGGTCCAGATAGGCGTTGGCAGCGTCCGCGGGCACGCCCGCTGAGCGCAGCGACCAGAACAAGCCGCTGCCGGCGCGGCCGCGGAATCGCAGCGGGGTTGCGTCAACATTGATCGACTGGCTGGTCATTCGCAGCTCGCCGCTTGCGGACCGGACGATCTGCACCTTCAGGCCGAGCGCCGGCCGAAGCGCCAGCGCCGCAAGGTGACGCGAGCCATCACGGGACTTACCAAGCGCGAGGCTGATGTCCGCGCCGGACGCCACCGCGATGCCCGCCTCGTCGAGGAGGGCCGCGGTGCGCGCCGCTTCGTCCCTGGCGGTCCCTGCACGGACAAGAAGCTTTTCCAGTGAGTCACCCGACTCCAGCTTGAGGAAAAGTTCGACCTCCGCATTGGCCGAAGCTGCAGCATAGGGATCAGGGCTGGGAGCGGGGACTGCTGGCGGTGCGGATCGTTGCGGGAGCGGCGCAGCGGCCGGCGCTTGTTCGGCCGCCGCGAGCGCTGCCGCACCGACACACAGAAACGCGGCCAGCGCCGCACCCGTAAGCATGCGATCCCTGAGGTTTGTCACCGCGATCATGGTGAATGCTGGTCCCCGGCCAATGCCCGCAGCCCACCCGCGGCCGCCATTCCAAGTGACTTGCAAATCGCAGATCGATGTGACGGTCCCGTGACTCTGACGCGACCGTGCGATGCGGCTGCCGTCGTCAGGAATCGAGGTTGGCGCGCTCGCGGTAAACTTGGGTCACAACCTCGATGGTCGCATCGACCTCGTCGGCTTTCGATTTGAACTCGGTCGCCATCGCCGCGAGGGTTTGGCGGCCCTCCTGCGTCACGCTGCTGAACGCAAGGTCGGTGCAACGCCGCGCTTTTTCTCGCCAATGCTCCGCGCGCGAGCGGAGGATCCTCGGATCGAGATCCTGCAGCTGCTGCATCGAATCGGATAGGTCGAACCTCACCAGCACAAGGCTGAAAGCCAATTGTTACAACTCCGTGACACTGGCGCCGGATCAGCACGGTCACCGCGCTGTAACATGCCGGTGCGACGCTAGGCGGAAATGCAGATCATCGACCTCGCCAATCCGGCCGCTCGCCTCAGGGACACGCGCGGCGTGCAGCGCGTCCCGCATCCATCGCTCGAGCTGTTCATCATGCGGCGGTTTGTGACCGCCGGGATGTGCAGCGAACTGATTTCGCGCATCGACCAGCGCCGGAGGCCGTCGGACATCGCCGACGATCTTGGCATCGCCAACTTCCGCACCAGCGAGAGCTGCGACCTCGATTCTGCCGATCCGATCGTCGCCGAAGTCGATGGAATGATTTGCGAGTTGCTCGGACTGCCGCCGCACCACGGAGAGCCGCTCCAGGGCCAGCGCTACGCGGTGGGCCAGGAGTTCAGGCCACACACCGACACGTTCAACCCGAACGGCGCGGATTATTATGTTCATTGTGCCGATAGCGGCCAGCGCACCTGGACCGCAATGATCTACCTCAACCAGCCGGACGAAGGCGGCGCCACGCGCTTCAAGACGATCGCAAAGACGGTCCAACCGGAGCTTGGCAAGCTGCTCGCATGGAATAACCTGCTCCTCAGCGGGCAACCGAACAACGCCACCCTCCACCAGGGCATGAAGGTCCGCCGCGGGACCAAATATGTGCTGACGAAATGGTTTCGGGAACGCGCTTACCGGTAAGCGCGCTTGAACATCGATGATGG
Source organism: Pseudomonadota bacterium (assembly GCA_030856365.1). Taxonomy (GTDB): domain Bacteria; phylum Pseudomonadota; class Alphaproteobacteria; order Sphingomonadales; family Sphingomonadaceae; genus Sphingomicrobium. The sequence goes on along the minus strand of JALYPM010000051.1, from coordinate 13,031 downwards.
GACTGGCGCACCCAAGAGGATTCGAACCTCTGGCCTCTGCCTTCGGAGGGCAGCGCTCTATCCAGCTGAGCTATGGGTGCGTGTCGCCGTCCACTTAGTGGGCTTGGCCGCTAGCGGCAAGCCGGGTCGAGAAAGCGTGCGAGGCCGGCGTGAAGCTGCGAACGGGCCGATCCGACCACCATCCCGACATGGCCGGCGGCGATCTCGATCGCCTTGCCGGCTGCCGCTGTGGTCGCCGGGGCGATCCGATCCTTGCCGGCGGTGAAGTGCAGCGTTGGTACCGGCGGCGCCTCCGCAATCGACGTGCCGCCGATCGTCCAGGCCCCGGAGCCAGGCGCATCGGCGCCAAAGAAAACCTCGATCAGTTCGCGCGCAGCGGGGCGGGGCAGGGGCTCGCCTTCATTGGCCCAGTCCTCGAGCGCGACGAATCGCTTTGCGGCGTCGCTGCCTGGCTCCAGCCCGGCGAAGCGGGCGAACTTGGCCACCGTCCGCTCCGGATCGATCGACCAGAAGGCCGCCTGCAAGAGCTCCATCGGCATTGCGTCGAACGCCCGCGAAGGCGCCTCGGTCTGCTTCCACAGCGACTGCAATGCTACGCGCGCCGGATCGGGGTAGCGGCCGAAATGCCAGGGGGCGGCGAGCGTCGCGACCCGCTCCACCGCAACCAGCGAGGCGGCCGCCATCGCCATCGTCCCGCCAAGGCAATAGCCGACCAACGCCGGCGGCTCGCCAAGTCCTTCGATCATCGGCGCCAACAGCTTGGCGACATGCTGCGACACGTTAAGGTTGCTCCGCTCGCGTGCGCTGCCCCAGTCGAGCAGCAGCGGCCGCCTGCCCATGCCGCGCACGGCCTTAGCGAGGGACACTTCGGCGCCGAGATCGAGAACATGCGGGGGATTGATCAGCGACGGGACCAGGATCGCCGGCGGTCCGTCGCCGCCATAATCGCTCAGCGTTGCAGGCCCCGCCCGCATGACGGTTGGCCTCGGCGCGAACTGCGGCGCGCGCTCCGCTCGGCCATAAGCGGCCAGCCCGTCGAGCGCGGCGCGGGCGAGCTCCGGATTGTGCTCGCCAACCCGCCGAACCAGCTCCAGAAACAACGGCAAAGGCCGCGGTGCGTGTTCATGTTGCAGCGCACTATGCTCCGGTAGTAGGTGTGGCGACCAGTCAGGGGAACGGTTCATGGCAAAAGTATCGGGCAAAGTGACGATCAAGAAGTACGCCAACCGGCGACTTTATGACACCGAAAGCTCGGCATATATCACGCTCGACCGGCTTGCGGCCATGGTTCGGGAGGGCTGCGAGTTCGAAGTTGTCGATGCAAAGAGCGGCGAGGACATCACCCGCCAGGTGCTGACCCAGATCATCGTCGACGAGGAAGCACGCGGTTCGACCATGCTGCCGGTCAATTTCCTGAAGCAGATCATCGGCCTCTACGGCAATTCGATGCAGGGCATGGTGCCGCAATATCTCGAAGCGGCGATGGATGCTTTTCAGCGCAACCAGTCCGCGATGCGCGACGCCTTTGGCGGCAATATGATCGCAGACATCGCCAAGCGGAATATGGAAATGCTGAAAGGCGCCACGCAGGCGTTCGGCAGCGGTGTCGGTACGCCAGTGCCCGGCGGTGAAACGCCGTCCGGCGAGAGCGACGTCGAGCAGCTCAAGAACGAGCTGGCAGAGCTTCAGGCCAAAGTGGATCGGCTCGGACGATAAGATGAAATTGCTATCGATGTCTTGGGCGCTCGCCGCGCTCGTTCCCGTTCACACAGCCAGTGCTCAGACCGCAGCCGCGCCCGCCGCGGCGGCAGCGGATTTTAGCACCACGCCCGCCGCGCCTGGTTCCTGGGTCTATCAGCCGATCACCGGTGGAAGCCTTGCGCGTTTCCTCGACACCGGCGCCATCGCTCGCGTCGTTCTGCAATGCAATCGGGTGAGTCGCAAAGTGACCATTGCGCACACCAGCGCCGCGCCGTCGGCGAGCCTGTTCGTGTGGACGAGTACGCTTTCGCGAACGCTTCCCGCCCGCTTCGAACAGAACGCGATGCGGGTGGTGGCGGAGCTTTCCGCAACCGACCCGTTGCTCGACGCCATTGCGTTCAGCCGAGGCCGATTTGCAGTGCAGATGGCGGGGAGTGATGCGCTAGTTGTGACCTCGGCGCCGGAGCCGGCACGAGCGATCGAAGATTGCCGAACTTGAGCAACATTACAAGACTTGTGTTTGCCGTCCGAACGACTCATTCTCACCTCAGCTTCAACGCAGCGAAAGGAGGTGATCCGATGTCTCATGGTTCAGCAGAGAGGTCGGAGGAGGTTGTTCGGGGGATGAGCGTCTAGCCCTTCCTGGACGGCCGGAAGCCTCTGGCCGCTGACCATGTCGAAGGGGATCGCTGCACCGCGGCGGTCCCCTTTAACTTGCCTCCCGCAACGGCAGATAGTTACGCATCGGGAACCGTTGCCGCTCTGAAGTGTCTTTCCTGCAGCTAACAGGGAGGCTTGCTATGGCAAAATCCACAAAGAAAACATCTTCGAAGAGTTCGTCGGGCGGTTCGACGAGTTCGAGCGACAACGATACGCTGGACAAGATCGCCAAGGTCGCGATGAGCCGCGAAATGCTCGCGGCGGGGCTTGCGGCGACGGCGGCTGCAATCAGCGCCAGCCCGGCAGCGCGGCGCAAGATCCGCGACGCGGGACTCGATGCCGCCGATGCCGCATCCAGCGCTGCAACCAGCGCCATGTCGAGCGCGACCCGCCTCGGCTCGTTGATCGCCGAAGCGGTTGCCGACGCCGCGCAGCGCGTACTTTCGGGCAAGTGGGCTGGCGACGACGGCGACAGCAGCTCTTCGTCGGGTAGCGGCCGTGGCAGTGGCAGTGGTTCGCGTTCGACCACGTCGAGATCGACCGGCACCCGTTCGGCCAAGTCCGCGAAAGCCAAGTCGCGTGCGGCCAAATCCGGCACTACCGGATCGCGCTCGACGGCCTCCAGGTCGACGGCCAAGTCTACCGGCACCAAGAGCGCAAGCGGCACCGGCCGCGCTAAGACGACCCGCGCCAAGGCAACCCGCGCCAAGTCCACCCGCGCCACCTCTGCGCGCGGCAAGGGCGGCACGCGGGGCGGCGGCGGAAGTTCGGGCGGCGAAGGCGGAAGCCAGAGCTGAACCCTGGGGCAGGCGGCACCCCTAGGCCGCCTGCCCCTCAAACTGCAGCTTGGCGAGCCTTGAATAAAGCCCGCCCCCAGCGTTCAGCGACGTGTGGGTGCCTTCCTCGACGATTTGTCCGTGATCCATGACGATGATGCGGTCGGCGGCGCGAGTCGTGGCTAGCCGGTGCGCGATGACGATCGTGGTACGCGCCTGCATGAGCCGCTCCAGCGCTTCCTGCACCAGCCTCTCGCTCTGTGCATCCAGTGCCGATGTCGCCTCGTCCAGCAGCAGCAGCGGCGAGTCGCGCAGAAGCGCCCGCGCAATCGCGATGCGCTGGCGCTGCCCGCCCGAAAGCCGCGCTCCGGCCTCGCCAAGATAAGTGTCGTATCCTGCGGGAAGGGCACGGATGAATTCATGTGCATTGGCGGCCATCGCCGCCGCCTGAATCTCTTCGTCGCTCGCCTCCCAGCGGCCGTAGCGCAGATTGTCGCGCGCGCTGGCGGCGAACAGCACCGTCTCCTGCGGAACCAACGCGATGCGCTCGCGGATCGCGGCGGGATCGGCATCGCAAAGGTCGATGCCGTCGATCCGAACGCGCCCTTCTAGCGGGTCGTAAAAGCGCAAAGCGAGCTGGAACAGCGTCGACTTGCCGGCGCCCGAGGGACCGACCACCGCGACCGTCTCGCCCGGCCGAACAGCGAGATCGAAACCGTGGAGCGCCTTGTCCTCCGGCCGCGTCGGATAGCGGAACGTGACATTCTCGAACGTCAGCGCGCCTCGCGCCGGCTGCGGCAGCGCCACCGGCTCGGCGGGCGCGTGGATCTCGGGACGCGCGATCATTAGCTCGTGGATTCGTCCAGCGGCTCCCGATCCGCGCAGCAGGTCGCCCCACACTTCGGTCAGCGCGCCAAAGGCGCCACCAACCAGCACTCCGGTGAAAACGAATGCCGCAATCGCGCCGCCGGTCATCCGCCCGGCGGCGACATCCGACGCGCCTTCCCACAACAGCAGCACCAGCGATCCAAAGATCAACGACATCAATGTGAAGGTCATCAGCGCACGGATTGCGACCCGCCGTTTTGCCGTCCCGAACGCCTGCTCGACGGCGGAGGCGAAGCGGCCATGCTCGCGCTGCTCCTGCCCGAACGCCTGCACCACCTTCATCGCGCCGAGCGTCTCCGACACGTTCGATCCGACATCGGCGATGCGGTCCTGCGACGATCGGCTGAGCGCCTTCAGCCGGCGCCCGAACAGCAGGATCGGCGCGAAGATAATCGGGATGCCGATCACCAGCATTCCCGCCAACTTGGGTGACAGCGCGAACAGATAGACGATGCCGCCAATGCCGGTGGCGAGGTTGCGAAGCGCTATCGACACGCTCGACCCGACCACCTGCTCGAGGATGGCAGTGTCGGAGGTCAGCCGCGTTGCAATCTCCGACGGCCTATTCTCCTCGAAGAAGCGCGGCGGCAGCGTCAGCAGATTCTTCTGCACCGCCAGGCGCAGGTCGGCCACCGTCCGCTCGCCAAGCCACGAAACGAAGTAGAAGCGCAGCGCGGAGGCCAGCGCCAGCACGACGATGATCATCAGCAGATATTGGAAGGAATCCGCGACCGCAGCCCCGGTCGCTCCCTCGCCCCCGAACCCGCGGTCGATCACTCGCTTGAAACCATAGGGGATCGCCAGCGTCGCTGCCGAGGACAGGCAGAGGAAGATCAAGGCCGCCGCGATCTGCTTCGGGTAGCGGCTGGCCGCCCGCCAGATTAGCAGCATATTGCCTAGCTTTCCGGGCGGGGGTTCAGTCGTTGAGGCCATGGCCGCTGCGACTAGCAGTGTGGCGCTCCCGCCTCAACATTCGCGGGTGCAGCCGCTGCAGTGCAGCATTAACCTTGCGGGCGGAGCATTTGCGGCCCACATCGGTTGAACGGGGACAGACAGCCAAGGAAATTGAATGCTCTACGACGCCTATGAGGTGCAAAGGTCGCTGTTCGCAGGTGCCAGCCGGATGGCAGTCCTCGGTTCGGGATGGCTGAGCAATCCCGCCAACCCGCTCGCCTATAACTCGATGAGCCCGCTTGTTTCCGCCGGCCTCGATGTCTTCGCCCACGCGTCGGCGCAATACGGTAAGCCCGAGTTCGGCATTGCCGAGGTCCAGGTCGGCCGCAAAAGTGCCGCCGTCGCCGAGGAGATCGCGCTCCGCAAGCCGTTCGGACAGCTCAAGCATTTTGTGAAGCAAGGCGTCGAGCAGGGCCCGCCGCTGCTGATCGTTGCGCCGATGTCGGGCCACTTCGCGACCTTGCTGCGCGGCACCGTGCAGCGGCTGCTCCCCGGCCATGACGTCTACATAACCGACTGGCGCGACGCGAAGCTGGTGCCGATGTCGGAGGGCGGCTTCGACCTCGACGATTATATCGATTATCTGATCGAGTTTCTGGAGACGATCGGCGAGGAAAGCGGCCGCCGGCCGCACATGCTCGCTGTCTGCCAGCCGTCAGTGCCGGCCTATGCCGCCACGGCACTGATGAACGCCGACAAGAACCGCTGGCGTCCGGCCACGCTGACCATGATGGGCGGCCCGGTCGACACGCGCGAAGCCCCGACGGCGGTCAATTCGTTGGCGACGGAACGGCCGATGAGCTGGTTCCAGAACAACGCCATCGCCACCGTGCCGATGTACTATCCGGGCGCGGCGCGGAAAGTTTACCCCGGTTTCCTCCAGCTTGCCGGCTTCATGACCATGAACCTCGGCAATCACCTCGTCAGCCACTTCGAGATGTTCAAGCATCTTGTCGCTGGCGACGAGGAAAGCGCCGACGCCACGCGCGACTTCTACGACGAATATCGATCGGTCTGCGACATGACCGAAGAATTCTACCTGCAGACAGTCGACGTCGTTTTCCAGCGCCACCTGCTGCCCAAGGGGGAGCTCACCCACCGCGGCCGCATCGTGGACCCCGCGGCAATCAAGGACACGGCGCTGCTGGCGATCGAAGGCGAGCGCGACGATATCTCTGGCATCGGCCAGACCCGGGCCGCGCTCGACATCTCCACCGGCCTGGCCGGCAAGAAGAAGCAATATCTGATGGCCAAGGACGTGGGTCATTATGGCATCTTCAACGGCCGCAAGTGGCGCGAGCGCATCGCCCCGGTCGTCGAGGATTGGATCGCCAAGCACGATTGAGGCCTCGGCGGCATTGCGGTCGCCGCCGGTTCGTGCACATTCCCTCCGCGCAAGGGAGTCATTCATGGGCCTGATCGAAACGCTCGCCGGCAAAGTCATCCGTCGCGGCGAGCTCACCATCATCTTTCCGGACGGCAAGCAGCGGACCTTCGGCGCGCCCGAGCCCGGCCACCGCAAGTCGACGGTGCGGGTCCGCGACGGCAAGGCGCTGCGCCGGATACTCAGCAATCCGCGCCTGGGCGTCGGCGAAGCTTATATGGACGGCTCGCTGACGGTCGAGGAAGGGGACATTTACGACTTCCTCGACCTCATCACCTTCAATGCGCGGTGGGAGAGGGGCGGCGGCGAGCGCCACGCGATCCGCAAGCGCGGCAAGATCAGGGGAAAGATCGACCAGCTCAACTGGCGCTCGCGCTCCAAGCGCAACGTCGCCCACCATTACGACATCGGCAACCGCCTCTACGAGCTCTTCCTCGACCGCGACCTGCAATATACCTGCGCCTATTTCACTGACCCGGCGAACAGCATCGAGGAAGCGCAGGACGACAAGAAGGCGCACCTCGTCTCCAAGCTGCGGCTGAAGCCGGGCCAGCGGGTGCTCGACATCGGCTCCGGCTGGGGCGGGCTCGCGCTGTACATGAACGAGGTCGCCGACGTGGACGTGCTCGGCATCACCTTGTCGGAGGAGCAATTGGTCGTCGCCCGCCAGCGCGCTGAAGCCGCCGGCGTCGCCGACCGGGTCAAGTTCGTGATGATGGATTATCGCGACCTGCCGGAGAACGAGCGTTTCGACCGCATCACCGCGATCGGTGTGCTCGAGCATGTCGGCCCGCCCGATTTCGAGACTTTCTTCGGCAAGATCCACAATGCGCTGGAGGAGGACGGCATTGCGCTCGTCCACTTCCTTGGCCGCCTCGGCAAGCCGGGAACGACCGACCCGTGGACCGCCAAGTACATCTTCCCCGGCGGCTACAATCCCTCGCTGAGCCAGGTCATCAAGGCGAGCGAGCAGGTCAAACTGATCAGTACCGACATCGAGCAGTTGCGGATGCACTATGCCCACACCTGCCGCCGCTGGCTCGAGCGCACGCGGGCCAATAGGCAAGAGATCGTCGAGCTTTACGACGAGCGGTTCTTCCGCATGTGGGAATTCTACATGGCGGGGAGCATCACCGCGTTCGAGAATGGCGGCTGCTGCAATTACCAGATCCAGTATGTCCGCAACCGCTACGCGCTGCCGACGATCCGCGACTATATGGTCGAGGAGGAAAAGCCACTGCGCGAAGCACTGGCGAACGCTCGCGCCGAGGAGACCAAGCCCAAGCCCAAGGGCCGCAAACCCCGCGCCAAAGCTAAAGTCAGCTAAGTCTCTGGGAGGACTTGAAATCCTCCGGGCTCACCCCATTCTCCGGTCATTGTTCAACAACTGAAAGGAGGTGGTCTGATGTCTCATTGTCACATGCCGAACGCGGCTAATCGAGTGAGCGCAGGCTCCGCGGGGGTTCTCGCTTAACTTCAGGCCGCTTTTGGCTGACAATGGAGAGGCCGTCCGGGAAACCGGGCGGCCTCTCGTCTTTTCGGGGAGGGGACGGTTTAGCTCTCGCCCTGCGTGATCGCCGTCTCCACCATCCGGCTCCACGTTTCCGCGTCACCCGCCGACGCCATCTGCTCATCGGGCTCGCGCATCGTGTGGAGGACCGCCAGCGCCTGGTTGAGATGCTCGCGCCATACCTTGTCGACTTTCTCGCCGGCGGACGGATCGCTTCCCTCGGCATTGCTGCTGTGCGCTGCGCCCGCAAGCACGCGCGCCACGCGCTCGACCAGCGGCTGTTCGGATACGGGCATCGGTGTTCCTCCTGTTGCTCTTCAAACCCGCATCAGCCGATCCGGTTCAATTGGGTGAGCTGCGTATTGACGGCGGTCCGATCAGCCGCTTCAGCACCCGCCGCGCAGTTAGCACCAGCCACAGCGACACGATCACCAGGATCAGCGCCACCAGCGCCGCCGCGATCGGGTTTGCGATCGCCAGCGCGAGAAGCCCGGCCGTAGCGACATCCTCGCCGGTCGACACCACGATGTTGGAAAATGGCTCCGGACTGGCGTTGACCATCGCCCGGGCACCGGCCTTGCCGGCATGAGCGAGGAAAGCTCCGCCGCCGCCGAGCAGGAAGCTGCCGACCTGCCACGCCGGATCGCCGGCATCGACGATCGCCAGGCTGAGCACCGCTCCGCCGAGCGGGCGGACGAAGCCGTGGATCGCGTCCCACGCACTGTCGACCCAGGCGATCTTGTCCGCGAAAAACTCCGCGAGCGCGCCGACCCCGGCAATCCCGATAATCCAGTTGCTGGCGATGACGTCGAGCGCGCCGAGCTGCTCGGGCAAGTCGATCCACCCGAACTTCATCGCCAGCCCGGTGACGAACGTGACCAGGTACAACCGCCACCCGGCGAGCAGGCTCACCGAGGAGGCAAGGGCAATCAGTTCGATGGCCGACATGCACGGAACCTAGCACTTTCCGCCGTTCGTCGAAAAGCGGCTTGGTCAAACGGCAAGATGCGCTACAAATGTAGCGACTCGCAACGGAGGGTTCCATGTCCAAGCCGATTACCCTGATCATTTTCGCCGCCGCCGCGCTGGCATCCACCGCCCTGATCGTGCCGGCGGCCGGCTTAGCTGCGCAAGGCTGGACGAGCGTCACCAGAAACGGTTCGCCGATGATCGAGGGCAGCGGCCGCATCATCCGGCAGAACCGCGCGATCCAGCCGTTCCAGCGCGTGGAAGTGCTGGGCGCTGCGAGCGTCGACGTCCGGATCGGAGCACGTCCGTCGCTGGTCATCGCCGCAGACGACAATATCCTTCCGCTACTGACCAGCGATGTGAAAAATGGGACGCTGACGCTCGGCCATCGTGGCTCGTTCCGGATGCGCGGGCCGATCCGCGTCTCGATCACCACGCCGAGCCTGGAAGCTTTTACGATCTCGGGAAGCGGAGACTCGGTTATCCACGGCGTCAATGGCGAGCCGCTCGCCGTAACCATTAACGGGTCGAGCAACGTCCAGGCGACTGGAAGGACCAGACAACTCAAGCTTAGCATCAACGGGTCAGGGAACGCGGCCTTTGGGGGTCTCGCCGCCGGCAACGTCGATGCGGGCCTTCATGGCAGCGGCAGCGCAACCGTCCGCGCGTCCGGCCTGCTCGATGCGCGCGTGATCGGCTCCGGCACCCTGCGCTATATCGGGCAGCCGGCGAACATCCGCCGTCAGCGCATCGGCAGCGGCCGGATTATCGCCGCAAGCTGAGACTCACGCTTAGTCTGCCGTGTTGCCCGAGGTCTTTTAGAAGACCTCGAACAGTCCCGCCGCGCCCATTCCGCCGCCGACGCACATAGTGACGACCACGTGCTTGGCACCGCGGCGCTTGCCCTCAATCAGCGCGTGGCCGGTCAGCCGGGCGCCACTCATGCCATAGGGGTGGCCGATCGAGATCGCGCCGCCGTCAACGTTGAGCAATTCGTCGGAGATGCCGAGCGTGTCCTGGCAGTAGAGCACCTGCACGGCGAACGCCTCGTTGAGCTCCCACAGGCCGATGTCGTCGACGCTGAGGCCAAAGCGTTTGAGCAGTTTCGGCACGGCGAAAACTGGGCCAATACCCATTTCGTCGGGGTCGGTGCCGGCAACCGCCATGCCGAGATAGCGGCCGAGCGGCTCCAGCCCGCGCTGTTCTGCCAGCACGGAGTCCATCAGCACGCACACCGACGCGCCATCGCTCAGCTGGCTGGCGTTGCCGGCAGTAATGATCTTCTCCGGCCCGCGCACCGGCTCCAGTTTGGCGAGCCCTTCGAGCGTAGTCTCCGGACGGTTGCCCTCGTCCTTCTCGATGGTGATTTCGCGCATTGAGACCGCACCGGTTTCCTTGTCCTTGACGCCCATCTGGGCGGTGACGGGGATGATCTCCTGATCAAAGCGTCCTTCCGCTTGTGCGGCGGCGGTGCGCTGCTGGGAGCGAAGCGCATATTCGTCGCAGCGTTCGCGGCTGATGCCGTAGCGGTTGCCGACCACTTCGGCGGTGTCGATCATCGGCATGTAGACCCCGTTGTGCATCGACAGCAGCTCCGGATCGGGTCCGACGCGCAATTCGCCGGTCTGGACAAGGCTGATGCTCTCGACGCCGCCGGCGACGACCACGTCCATGCGGTCGACGATCACCTGCTTGGCCGCCGTCGCGATTGCCATCAGGCCCGAAGCGCACTGGCGGTCGATCGACATTCCCGCGACCGTCACCGGAAGCCCGGCGCGAAGCGCGGCGGTGCGGCCGATGGTCGTTTGCACGCCCTGCTGCAGCGCGGCGCCCATGATAACATCGTCGATCTCCGCGGGATCGAGCCTCGCGCGCTCGACGGCGGCGCGGATCGGATGCGCTGCAAGGGTCGGGGAGGGGGTGGCGTTGAACGCCCCGCGATAGGCGCGCCCGATCGGGGTACGGGCAGTCGAAACGATCACGGCGTCGCGGGTCAATTCCAATCTCCTCAGGTGAATATCAGGCCGAGCCACTGGGCGGTGAGCGCGGGCCGCTCCTCGCCTTCGATCTCGACCGTCACAGTGTGGCGCATCAGCAGCTGTCCCGGCCCTTTCTCGTCGACCGAGTCAAGCGTGAAACGGCCGCGCACGCGCTTGCCGGCGCGCACCGGGGTGATGAAGCGCACCCGGTCGAGCCCGTAATTGATCGCCATTCTCGTTGTATCGGGCACCAGCATGACGTCGGCCGCCATTCGCGAGAGCATCGATAGCGACAGGAAACCGTGGGCGATGGTCCCGCCGAACGGAGTCTGCGCGGCGGCCTCCGGATCGACGTGGATGAACTGCCGGTCCTCGGTGGCGTCGGCGAAACGCCTGATCCGCTCTTGTCCGATCTCCAGCCAGCCGGATACGCCGACCTCCTCGCCGATCCTGCCGCGAATGTCGTCAAGCGTTGCGATCGGCATCTTGGCTCTCCGGCGGGCAATCCCGCGCCTGCACGACCAGCGGATGCTCGGCATAAGGCATGATCATCTTGCCGTCGGGCGCGGCGGTGAAGGTGGTTTGCGTCGGATAGGCGAACTCCAGCCCATGCAACGCGAACAGCTGCATCAATCCGGCAACGATCGCCGTGCGGTCGGCGCCGACGACATCGGGATCGACGGTCGCCGAATCGAACAGCAGCTCGAAGTCGATGCTCGACGGGCCGAAGCCGAGCACGGAGCAGCGCACGAGCGAGCAGCCGCTCCGGTTGGAGACGACGCTTCGGACCAGCTCCGGCACCTGCGCGATCAGGTCGGGCGGCGTCTGGTAGACAAGGCCGAAGGGGAGGCTTGTGCGGCGGCTATGCCCTTCGGCGAAGTTGCTGATCTCCTGTTCCAGCAGCTTGGTATTGGCCATTACCAGCTGCTGGCCGTCGAACGAGCGCATGCGGGTGGTCTTGAGGCCGATCTTCTCGACCGTTCCCACGCTCTGGCCGTAACGGATGACGTCGCCGCGACGGAACGGCTTGTCGAACAGGATCGCAAGCGCCGCGAACAGGTCGGAGAAAATGCCCTGCGCGGCGAGGCCGATGGCGATGCCGCCGATGCCGAGGCCGGCCACCAGCGCAGTGACGTTGACGCCCAAATTGTCGAGGATGACGATGATCGCGATCGCGAATACCGCGACGCTGACCAGCACCTTGATGATCGACATGGCGTTGCCGACGGTGGTCTCGCCAGGGTCGTCGCCCGCGCGCCGGCCGATCACGCCAAGGATCAGCTCGCGCGCCCAGATCGCCCCCTGCAGCGCGAAGGCGATGATGAAGAGGACGTCGGCGAGCGCGTCGATCCGCCTCGGCACCGCGGCATAGCTGACCACCGCATCGAACGCGGCGGCGACCATGAAGAAAACTTTCGTCCTGCTGAGGACGCTTCCGAAGATGCCCATCCAGCGCGTACAGCCGGGGTCGCGGAGCAGCATCCGCGAGCCGACCCAGCGCAGCACGAGCATGATCGCGACGATCGCGGCCGCAACGGCGAGCCCGATGGGAAGATCGGCACTATTGTCCGAAAACCATTCCAGAAGCGCGTCGACGCCTTCACGGCTGTCGTCGATCGCCTCGCCTGCATTGTCCGCGATGCTCATGTGCCTCCCACTTGGCGACACTCACGCCGGCAATCAACCCGCCGCCACCGCCGCTCCCTCGGCAGCCGCCCGAACCTTTTCCACGCCGTTTCTCTCGGCGGCCTGGATTGCCGCTTCCGCGGTTTTGGCCAGCGCCGCCGCTTTCTTCTTCCCCCGTTTCTTCGGTCCAGCCAGGAAGGCCAGCAGCCCGACCTCTGGCGAAGTCAGCCACTTGCGCGCCCGCGGCCGCTCGAACCCGTCGAGGGGATCGCGCGGGTTTTCGCGCGCCGCTTCGATCAGCTTGGGGTGGACATAGGATTTGCGGCTCATCGCCATCGTATTGCCCAGCGCTTCGGCCACCGGCTCCAGCACAGTCTTGAGGCTGATGCGCTTGCTCTCCTCCGACTCCAGCAATTGGTCGAACGCGATCACGCTCGCGCCCCAAGTGCGGAAATTCTTGGCGGTGAAGTCTCCGCCGCTTGCCTCGCGGATATATTCGTTCACGTCCGCCGAGCTGATTGGGCAGGCCTCGCCGGCCTCGTCGACATATTGGAACAGATGCTGGCCCGGCAGGTCCTGGCAGC
>JALYPM010000048.1 GCA_030856365.1 Pseudomonadota bacterium | reverse complement strand
CCGGCGGCAACCGACTTCATGCCTTCGCGAACGATTGCCTGGGCGAGCACGGTGGCGGTAGTGGTGCCGTCGCCGGCGAGGTCGTTGGTCTTCGACGCGACTTCGCGAAGCATCTGCGCGCCCATATTCTCGAACTTGTCCTTGAGCTCGATTTCCTTGGCGACGGTGACGCCGTCCTTGGTGATGCGCGGGGCGCCATAGCTTTTGTCGATGACGACGTTGCGGCCCTTGGGGCCCAAGGTCACCTTGACCGCGTCGGCGAGGATATCGACGCCGCGCATGATGCGCTCACGAGCGTCGCGGGAGAATTTCACTTCTTTGGCTGCCATCTGGCTACCCTTTCAAAATTTCGAATGGTCCGAATGTTCGCGGTAACGGCGCTGTTTGCCGACACCGCTAAAGGTCAGCGTGATCCCGAGCCCGTTGGCGTCAGCCAACGATGCCTAGAATGTCGCTTTCCTTCATGATGATGAGGTCTTCGCCGTCGACCTTGACCTCGGTGCCCGACCATTTGCCGAACAGGATCTTGTCGCCGGACTTGACGTCCATCGGGGTGATCGTGCCGTTTTCGGCGCGGGCGCCCGAGCCGACCGAGACGACTTCGCCCTGCTGCGGCTTTTCCTGAGCGGTGTCGGGAATGATGATCCCGCCCGCGGTCTTCGCCTCGGCCTCGACGCGGCGGACGAGGACACGGTCATGAAGCGGCCTGAATGACATGGTTTGATAGCCCCTTGTGCTGGTTGAATAGATGCTGGCACTCGCGAGTGCACAGTGCCAGCGACACGGGGCATATGGGAGGGGCAATCCTACCCGTCAATGGGCAAGCAGCACTCGTTCAGTAGCTTGTCCGGAATTGTCTCAATGTCCGCTTCCGACCCGTGACGGAAATGCGGCGTGACCGACCCGAGGGCCAAAAAGCGTGCGAGAGTAACCGAATGTATTGACCCGCATCCATTGTCCGGCTTCACCATGACGAAGTTGACGAGGGAGATGCGGTTGGAACCGGGGGTTGCACTGGCGCTGGACAAGGTGGTCAAGCGCTTCGGGGACGTGATCGCGGTCGATGGGCTAAGCTTCGCCGTTCGCGAGGGCGAGGTGTTCGGCTTTCTTGGCGGCAATGGCGCCGGCAAAACCACGTCTCTCCGCATGGTGCTGGACATCATCCGGCCGACAGAGGGCAACATCTCGGTGCTCGGCCGTCCACCGGGACGGGAAAATGCGCCCGCCCTCGGCTTCCTGCCCGAGGAGCGCGGCCTTTATCGCAACATGTCGGCGATCGATACTCTCATTTACTTCGGCCAGCTGAAGGGCATGACCGCGGCGGCGGCGAGGGCCGAAGGCCTGGCGCTGCTCGAACGCTTCGGGCTGGCGGCCAATGCCCGATCGACCATCGACAAGCTGTCCAAGGGCATGGCGCAGAAGGTGCAGCTTGCGACTGCGCTCGTGAACAGCCCGCGCCTGCTGATCCTCGACGAGCCCTTCTCGGGCCTCGATCCGGTCAACCAGGGCCTCCTTGAGGAGGAGATCAGGCGCGCCTCCGCGAACGGCGCGACGGTCGTCTTTTCCACCCATGTCATGCAGCATGCCGAGCGATTGTGCGACCGGCTGCTACTGCTCGCCAAGGGACGCAAACGCTTCGAAGGCACGCTCGACGATGCGCGGGCGCTTCTGCCGGCGCGGCTGTCGGTCGTGACGCAAGCCTCGCTCGAGGGCCTGCCGGGCGTCGACAAGGTGGAAGGCGGGGCCGACCTTGGCGGAGGCTGGCGCGAGTGGACGGTGTCACTGCGGCCCGGGACCAAGCCGGGCGACGTGCTCGAACATTGCTCGGCCAAGGGCATCGCACTGCGGCGGTTCGACGAGCAGCGGCCCAGCCTGCACGACGTATTCCTGCACTTGGTGGGACCCCAGGAGGCGCGCCCGTGAAAAACATCATCCTCGTGGCGAAGCGCGAATATCGCCAGATCACGCGCATGCGGAGCTTCTGGCTGACGCTGCTGATCCTGCCCTTTGCCTTCGCGATCGCGCCCCTCGCCCAGCGTTTCATGGACAAGGACGAGGCCGACCGGGTGATGGTCGTCGACCAGGGCGACGGGGCCAGCGCCAGAGCCGTCGCGGATCGCGTCCATCTCGAGGAGCAGCGCCGCGTCCTCAACGAACTGTCGCGCTATGTGCAGAAGCACAAGCTGCCATCCGATCCCGCCGCGCTCTGGGCGCAACACGATCGGTGGTACAGCGACGCCGAAGTCGCTCGCTTCACCCAGCAAGGCGGGGTGACGGCGGCGCTCGACCGGCTGCGTTCCGGGCTTCCCGAAGGCACCACGGAATTCGAAGCCCCCGATCCGCAATATGAATTGGTGCCCGCGCCGGCCGAGCTGAGCCGACTGCAGGGCGCGCCGCTCGATACGAAGGTCGAAGGTCTGCTCCGTCCTGCGGACGAGAAGGTCGAACGGATCGACTATGTGGTCCTGATCCCCCGCGACTTCGCGCAGACGGGCGTAGTGCGGCTGTGGACCGCCGGAAGGCCGAGTTCTGGATTCATCAACACGGTTCAGGAGGTGCTGACCCGCTCACTCCGGCAAGCCCTGCTGATCGAGCGCGGCGTTGCGCCCGAGGTGGCCGCGGCCGCGTCGACCGTAACGCCGTCGCTGCTGGTGACGCAGCCGCCGCCGGGCGGCGGCGCCAGGGAGGCGGTCTTCGTCCGGTCGATCCTGCCGCTCGCATCCTCCTATCTGCTGATGATGGCGCTAATGCTGTCCGGAAGCTGGATGCTCCAGGGAACGGTCGAGGAGCGCTCGAACAAATTGCTCGAGACGGTGCTTGCTGCCGTCAGCCCGGAAGAGCTGATGTATGGCAAGCTGCTGGGCACCGTCGGCGTCGGCCTGACGATGATTGCCGTGTGGATCGGCTGCGGCGTCGTTGCCGCCTACGCGACCCAAGGGGTTATCGCCGACATGATCCGGCCCGCGCTCGCCCCGCTGACCTCGCCCGGCACGATTGCGGCAATGGTCTATTTTTTCGTGGTCGGTTACGTCGCCATCTCGGTCTTCTTCCTTGCGGTGGGCGTGATCAGCGACTCGATGAACGATGCGCAGGGTTATCTAATGCCGATCATCCTGGCGATCGTCCTTCCCATCACCATCCTCATCCAAGGCATCATGGACGGTGGCCAGGGGCTTGGCATCACCCTGCTGACCTGGATTCCGATCTGGACTCCGTTCGCGGTCCTGGCCCGGCTCGGAGCCGGTATTCCGGCGTGGGAAGTGATGGGCTCCGGGCTGCTTCTGGCAGCGTTCGTCGTCGTCGAACTCGTGCTTCTGGGCCGGCTCTTCCGGGCGAGCCTTCTGGCGCAGGGTCAGAAGCCCGGCGTGGCTGAACTGTTCGCGCGGATGAAACGTCAACGTGCCTGACGCGGTTGCTAAGACGAAGTTCTGGCCCTTTTTGTGGCGCCCGCTCAAGCCGGCACCCGGAGAACTCCCGCATCTCAAACGGGGGCGCGCCGCAGCAGCCCGATTGACGCGCGCCGCACCCACCGTCCCAGCATCAGCACCGCGACGATTGCCAGCCCGATCGCCAGCCCGGTCCAGATGCCGACTCCGCCCCAGCCGGCGCGGAAGGCGAGCCACAGGCCGACGCCGAGGCCGATCAGCCAATAGCCGATGAAGGTGAAGATCATCGGCACGCGGGTGTCGTGGAGCCCGCGCAGGATGCCCGCGCCGACCACCTGCGCGCCATCGACGATCTGGAAGATGGCGGCGATGGCGAGGAAGGAGACGCCGAGCGCGATGACGTTGGCGTTGGCCGGGCTGTCCTCGAGGAACAGGGTCATCAGCGGGCGCGGGATCAGCCAGATGACGATGGCCATCGCGGCCATGAAAATGACCCCCATCGCCCAGGCGCTCCACCCCGCGCGGGCGATCCCGGCGCGGTCGCCGCGGCCGAGCGCGAGGCCGACGCGGACCGTCGCCGCCTGCGCCATGCCCCACGGCACCATGAACGACAGCGCCGCGATCTGCAGCGCGACGGCGTGGGCGGCGACCGATTCGGCGCTGATCAGCCCCATCAGATAGGCCGCGGCGCTGAACACCCCGCCCTCAAACCCCATCGCCAGACCGATCGGCAGGCCGAGCAGCCACAGCCGGCGATAGCGCGGCCAGTCGGGGCGCCACCAGCGGCCGAACAGATGGAAGCGCTTGAACTGGCGGTCAGTCATGATCACCGCGGCGAGCGCGACGACCAGCAGGCCCCAGACGATCGAACTCGCCAGCCCGCCGCCGAACAGGCCCATCGCCGGAAAGCCGAAATGGCCAAAGATCATCGCCCAGCCGAGCAAGGCGTTGAGGACGATGCCGACGAGGCTGATCCCGAGCACCCAGCCGGGCCGTTCGAGCGCCGAGACGAAATTGCGCATCGCCTGGAACAGCAGGAACGGCAGCATCGACCACATATAGCCCTTGAGAAAGATGCTGGCGTCGCGCGCCAGCCCCTTGTCCTGGCCGAGCGAGCCGATGATTGGCTCGGCATTCCACAGCGCCAGCCACACCGGCGGAGTGACGGTCATGATCAGCCACAGCGACTGGCGAAAGGTGCGGCGGACGTCGCGGACATTGCTCGCCCGCCGGCCGAGCGCGGTCGCGATCATCGGCGACGAAGCCGTGACCAGCCCGAGGCAGACCAGGCTGAAGGCGAAGGTGAGGTTAAGGCCGAGCGCCGAGGCGGCGAGCGGGCGCGCGCCGAGCCGGCCCATCAGCAGCACGTCGGTCGCCTGGATCAGCGCCATCGTGAGGTTGGCGAGGATCAGCGGCCAGGCGAGCGACAGGGTCGCGCGGATTTCGGTGCGGACGGGCGGGGAGAGAAGCATCGATTAGCGGGTAGCAGTTTTACCAAGCGGCACCAGTTCCCCGGCGAAGGCCGGGGTCCAGGCGCGCAGCGAATGAAACGGCTACCGCCGTCCTGGACCCGGCCTACGCCGGGGAACAGTTCGCTGGTAGAATTTGCCTTACCTCTCCCCGGTGCCTCAGCTAATCCCGTTCCAAAGGAGCTTTGCATGCGGTTCGTTCGCGCGATTTGGAAATTGCTGGTCGGGATCAAGGATGCGCTGGTCCTGCTCCTACTCCTCTTGTTCTTCGGTGCGCTGTGGGCGGGGCTGAGCCAGGGGCCGCAGCCGATCGGCGAGGGCGTGCTGCTGGTCGACCTCGACGGGACCTTGGTCGAGCAGCCGTCGCGGCCGAGCGCGTCGAGCCTGGTCGGCGGCGGATCGGTGACCAAGGAGCATAGGCTTCGCGACGTGGTCGCCGCGCTCGACGCGGCGCGCGAGGACGACCGGATCAAGGC
>JALYPM010000034.1 GCA_030856365.1 Pseudomonadota bacterium | reverse complement strand
GTGAAGGGCTTGCGGCACTGGTAGCACTTGTGAAGGCCCATGCGGGTCGATTTGCCCTGCATACGGCTGATACGCTCGGTGCCACCACAATGCGGGCAGGTCGGACCTTCCGGCCAAACCCGCGCCTCTACATATGCGAAGGCTGCTGCCTCATCTTGGAAGTGCTTTGCCGAAAGTGCCGATGCCATTGTCTTGCTCCTGTCCACTCACATTAGAGGGCAGGGTGGGTATGTCAAGTATAATAGCGCCCAATATGGAGGGAGTCGCCCTCGAACGGCGGCCCGGTGGCACGATTCGCCTGTGGCTGATCGCCGACGATGGGCTGCAGTGGCCGATGCGGACTTTGCTCGTCGCGCTCGATTGGCCCGCCCGGCGAGCGGGCGGCAAACCGCGCTAGGCGGCGGTCTCGGTCGCTTGCGTCTTGGCGATCTCGCGCTTCAGCTTGCGGACCTTCGGCGACAATTTGTCGTCGCTGGTCTTAAGCAGCCAATTGTCGAGGCCGCCGACATGCTCGACGGAGCGGAGGCCGTGGGTCGAGACCCGCAGCTTGACGCCGCGCGATAGCGAATCGGAGAGCAAAGTGACGTTCTGCAAATTGGGCAGAAAGGTCCGCTTGGTCTTGTTATTGGCGTGGGAAACATTGTTGCCCACCTGCCGGCCCTTGCCGGTCAGCTCGCAAACGCGCGACATAGTTTCAATCCTGATTATCTGGCGGACACTGTAACAGGTCCACGAAAGCGCCGCCCGTTACCCTCTCGGGTGCCAAGCGTCAACAGTGGGGCGAGGCAGCGGCCCTGGTTGACACAACGCAACTCCCGCCGCGACACTGCGTTCTGTAGCCTGACCGACGTAATAAGAAAGACGATATTCATGCGCGCCATTCTTCTCCTGCTGATCGTCGTCGTTGTGGCGGCGATCGTGCTTTTCGCCACCGGCCTCGTCGACGTGAATACCGTGCGCGGAATCCAGGCGCCCAAGGTGGAAGCGGGATCGAACGGGGTCACTGCGCGGGGCGGACAGGCCCCGGCGTTCGACGTCCAGACCGGATCCGTCGGCGTCGGAACAGCCGAGACGACGGTGAAGGTGCCGACGATCCAGGTGAGGCCTGCGGACGCCAACACCGCCGCTTCCGACAGCAATACGGCCGCCCCGGCGAGCAATACCGCCGCTCAGTGACAGCCGTCCCCCGCTGCGATAGCGGCGGGACGATGAGCTTTCCCTTGCCAGCACCGATGCGGCGCGCGCTCGACCTCGCGGCCGAGGCTGCCGCCGATGGCGAGGTGCCGGTCGGGGCCGTCGTGACCCGTGGCGGGGAAGCCATCGCCGAGGCTGGCAACGCCATGCGGGGCAGCGTCGATCCCACCGCCCATGCCGAAATCGTCGCGCTGCGCCGCGCTGCCGAAGCTCTGTCGACCTCGCGCCTCGACGGCTGCACCTTGTGGGTAACACTCGAGCCATGCGCGATGTGCGCCGCGGCGATCGGGCTCGCCCGGATCGAGGCACTTCGGTTTGGTGCCGAAGATCCCAAGGGCGGGGGCGTAATCCATGGGCCGCGCATCTTCAGCCAGCCGACCTGCCACCATCGCCCTGACGTGCTCGGCGGTATCGGCGAGGCGGAGTCGTCGGCGCTGCTGCGAAAATTCTTCAGCGAGAGGCGCTAGGCGTTTCCGACGCTAACGCAGCGGGAAGACGACAATTTCCACGCGGCGGTTGAGCGCGCGCCCGGTCTCGGTCCCTTCATCGCCGATCGGCTGGGTAGCGGCATAGCCCTGCGTGGCGATTCGCGCGGCGTTGACACCGCGCGCCCGCAGGCGCGCCGCCACCGTCGACGCGCGCCGTTCCGACAGCGTCTTGTTGGACACCGGATTGCCGGTGGCGTCGGTGTGGCCCAGCACATCGACCAGCGAGCGGTTGTAGCTTTTCAGGGTCAGCCCGATCTCGTTAAGCGTGGAAGCGGCCTGCGGCGAGATGTCCGAACTGCCGACGTTGAAGGTCAGGCTTGCGGGCAGCCTCAGCAGGATCACCTCGCCGGCGCGAATCACGTCGACGCCAGTGCCAGCGGTCTGCCGGCGAAGCTCGGTTTCCTGCCGCGCCAGATAGTCGGCGACTTCGGCGGCGGGAAGCACCCGAAGGCCAGCCGCACGTGCCTTGCGGACGCGCGCCGCGCGCTCGCCGATCAGGTCCATGGCATAAGCGGGGACGCTTGGAGCCATTGCGACCGGCGGAATATAGGGCGGAGGCGCATAGGGCGCACTGGTGTTGCACCCAGCGGTCATCGCGAGAGATCCAGCGATCGCCAGCGCTGCAAGATTGCGGTGTCGCATGTACTGAGGCTCCATCTGACTTACTTGATCTGATCGACTGGGGTTCGCTCGCCCAACCGGCTGCCACCGTGGATTGTTCCGCGTCCGGAGCGAGGCTGGTCGAGGCAGCTTGTGTAAACCGCGAAGCCCCTTATTAATGGACGTCGCCGCCATGAGCGACACGCTTCTCCCCATCCCCTGGCTCGATGTCCTCCTCATCTTTGGCCTGATCGCGCTCAACGGCGTGCTGGCGATGAGCGAGCTCGCGATCGTTTCGTCCCGCGATGCCCGGCTGCGGGCGCTGGCCAAGACCGGCAGCCGCGGCGCGGTCGCGGCGCTGCAGCTGGCGGCAGAGCCGGGGCGATTCCTGTCGTCGGTGCAGATCGGGATTACGCTGATCGGAATCCTCGCCGGCGCTTACTCGGGGGCAAGCCTGGGCGAGCCCGTCGCCCAGCGGGTGGCGTTGCTCGGCATCGACGAAGACATGTCCAGAACGCTCGGCTTCACCCTGGTGATCGTGCTCACCACCTTTGTTTCGGTGGTGATCGGCGAGCTGGTGCCCAAGCAGTTCGCGCTCCGCTCGCCGGAACCCATTGCCGCGATCGTCGCGCGGCCGATGATTTGGCTGGCGGTCATCACTACCCCCTTCGTATGGCTGCTCGACAGGACCAGCGCGCTGGTTTTCCGGATGCTCGGCCTCAATCGCGAAGCGAAGAATGTTGTGACTGCGGAGGAATTGCACCTGGTCGTCGCCGAGGCGCAGACGGCGGGCGTGCTCGAGGAAAGCGAGCGGGCGATCATTTCCGGCATCGTCCGCCTGGCCGACCGGTCGGTTCGCGAAGTCATGACTCCGCGGACCGACGTCGACTGGCTTCACGTCGGGGCGAACGCCGAACAGATTCGCGCGGCGCTCGCGGAAACTCCGCACAGCAGGCTCCCGGTGGCTGACGGCTCGATCGAGAATATCGTCGGCGTGGTCCAGACGCGCGACCTGCTTGCGGCGGCGCTGGACAGTCGCCCCCTCAACCTTCGCGAACTCGCCCGTTCGGCGCCGGTCATACCCGATCTCATGGACGCCATGGACGCGCTGGCTGTGCTGCGCGGCGCCGAAGTCCCGCTAGCGCTAGTGCATGACGAATATGGCCATTTCGACGGCATCGTCACTCCGGGGAGCATCCTTGCCGCGCTTGCAGGCGCCTTTGCTCACGACGTCGACGACGATGAGGGCCCGCCGCTGGTCGAGCGCGAGGACGGCAGCTGGCTGGTGTCCGGCTCCGCCAACGCCGACGTGCTGTCCGACCGGCTTGGCATCAAGCCCGCCGGCGACCGCGACTATTCGACGGTCGCAGGGTTTGCGCTGTCGGTCCTGAAGCATCTGCCGGAAACCGGCGAGACCTTCACCTTCGACGGATGGCGGTTCGAGATCATCGACATGGACGGCCGCAAGATCGACAAGCTGCTCGCGACCCGCCGCAAGCGCCGGCAACGGCAGGATGCGACCGCCGAGGCGGATGAAGCTTAGTCGTCAGGCCTCGGCTTCGGCCGAGATATAGCGTTCAAGGGCATCGCTGCCGCCGATCGGCTCGTCGTCGACGAACACCAGCGGCGTGGTCGACACGCCGTGCTCCTCCTTGAAAGCGTCGACCTCCTCTCGCGAGCCGAGGATGCAGTCGTCGAATTCCCAGCCCTGCGTCTCGAGCAGCGACTTGGCGCGCAGCCCGAAGGGGCAGGTGTGTTCGGGCAGCACCATCCGGTACAGCACCACTTTCTTATCGGTCATGGCTGGCATCCCATCCTTGCAGAATCGCTGTCTCAGCGCACCGGGCGGCGCGGAAGTTCCGGGCCGCGGCGCGCGAAGTCAGAGCTTTCCGAACTGCTGCTCGAACCCGTCCTGGTCACCGCGAGCGAGATAGGCCGCCTGTTCGGCAATGCGGTCGCGGGTCAACCGGCCTCGGAACGCTCCGAGGTCGGAATCTAAGCGCTGGATTTCGTCAGGAGTCATCCGCGATAGCTGATCGAAGCGGATGACTCCATGGGCATTGAGCATCTGCGCAAGCTTCGGGCCGACACCCTTCAGTCGCTGGAGGTCGTCGGGAGCGCCGGTCGCTTCGGGGAGATTGTCGTGGACTCGCGCCTGGATGAACTGGCCGGTGACGTCGCTGGCGGCAGCGGCCATCTCGTCCGTCACGGCATTGCCTTCTGGGCCATCCTTGCGTCCCGCCGTCATGTGCGGCCGGGTCGGTGTCGAATCGGTGAGGCGGACGCTCTGCCGCGGCCTGAACACCAGATAACCGACGATCGCGCCGATCAGGACGGCGATCAGCAGGACCGGCAGATACTCGCGAAGCAATTCCATCATTCACCATCTCCACTCTGCATTGGCGCGGCGCCGAAGCTCGGCCAGATAGGCGAGCAGCAGGCCAAGTCCAAAAGCGATTAGCGCCAGCGTCGCCGCTTCTAAAAGCAGCGGAACCGTGCGGCGGTCGGTCGACCAGCCGGCCTCCGAAACTCCCGGGATGCTGCGCATGATCCTGACCAGCTCGGAACGCTGAAAGTCGTCGGCGGGGCCGGCCAGCAGCAGGCGCCGGCCCAGCGGGCGACGCTCGAGCCGCGCCGTCACCTGCGGCAGTTCGTAATAATCGAGCGTCCGCCGCGCCGTCTCCTCGATCGTGCCGGAAATGCGTGCAGCAGTTCCAGCCGGCCCGTGCCACAGCGCGGTGGTGCTGATCGTCGCGAGCATCCCGAAAAGGATGATCAGCCGCCGGTCGATCATGACGCCCGCTCCAATTCCCGCCAGCCGATGTCGCGGCGGCAGAAGCCGTCGGCGAACTCGATCTGGTCGACGGCGCGATAAGCGCGGGCGCGTGCCTGGGCGAGCGTGCCGCCGAGCGCGGTGACAGCCAGCACCCGGCCGCCTTTCGAGACGAGATCGTCGCCGGATCGGGCGGTGCCGGCGTGAAATACGGTCACGCCCTCGACCAGCTCCGCCGCCTCGATCGCCCGGATGGAGCCCCCGCTCGCTGGTGTGCCGGGATAGCCCTGCGCGGCAACGATCACCGTCATCGCATGGTTTGCTGACAGGTTCGGCGGCGCCATTGCCGAAAGCCGGCCGGTAGCGACGGCGAGGAGCAACTCGGCAAAGTCGCCCTCGATCCGCGGCATGATCGCCTCGCATTCGGGATCGCCGAAGCGGACATTATATTCGATCAGCTTCGGGCCCTCGGCGGTGAGCATCAGGCCGGCATAAAGAACGCCGGAGAAGGGCGTTCCGGCATCGGCGAGTGCGCTGGCGGTCGGGCGGACGATCGCGTCCATCGCCCGGGCCTCCAGCTCGGCCGTCAGCACCGGGGCTGGGCTATAGGCGCCCATGCCGCCGGTATTGGGTCCGGTGTCGCCTTCGCCAACCCGCTTGTGGTCCTGCGCGGAAGCGAGCGGAATGGCGGTCTCACCGTCGACCAGCGCGAACAGGCTCGCTTCCTCCCCCTCCAGAAATTCCTCGATCACCATCGGCGAATTGCCGATGTCCCTGACGGCGGCATCGGCTTCGTCCCGAGTGACGGCGACGGTTACGCCTTTGCCCGCGGCGAGGCCGTCCGCCTTGATCACCACCGGCAGCGAGAAAAGGTCGAGCGCCTTCAGCCCATCCGCGACGGTTTCCACGGCCACATAGGTAGCGGTCGGGATACCATTCTCGCGGCACAGGTCCTTGGTGAAGCCCTTCGACCCTTCGAGCCGGGCAGCGGCAGCATTCGGGCCGAACACCGCAAGCCCTGCCGCCCGCAAGGCGTCGCCGACCCCGGCCACGAGCGGCGCTTCCGCCCCGACAACGACAAGCTCGACGCCCCGCTGGCGCGCCAGGGCGATCACGGCGGCCGCATCGCAAGGATCCACGGCCACGCACTCGGCCCATCGGGCAATTCCCGGATTGCCCGGCCCGGCGATCAATTCGCCGCAGCTTGGCGATTGCCTCAGGCGCCAGGCGAGCGCATCCTCGCGACCACCGGACCCCAGAAGCAGGATATTCATGAATTTCCCCGACGACAGCGCAGCAGCGGGCCTGTTAGCCGAGGCCAGGCGCGGCGACAATTCGCCGCCGCTCACCGTCAGCGATCTCGCGCAGTCGCTCAAGCGAACGATCGAGTCCGCGTTCGGGCGAGTGCGCGTGCGCGGCGAGATTTCCGGCTTCAAGCGCCACGCGTCCGGCCATTGCTACTTCACGCTGAAAGACGACAACGCCTGCATCGACGCGGTGATCTGGCGCGGCCAGTCGGCGGTGCTGGCGTTCAAACCGGAGGACGGCGCCGAGGTCGTCGCCACCGGCAAGATGACCACCTACGCCGGCCGCTCCAAATATCAGCTGGTCGTCGATCGGATGGAGCTTGCCGGCGAAGGAGCGCTGATGGCGCTGCTCGAGAAACGCCGCCGCGCGCTGGCCGAGCAGGGGCTGTTCGACGCAGGCCGCAAGCGCAAGCTGCCGTTCCTTCCGCGCGTGATCGGAGTGGTCACCTCGCCGACGGGCGCGGTGATCCGCGACATCCTCCACCGCCTCGAGGACCGTTGCCCCACCCACGTCATCGTCTGGCCGGTGGCGGTGCAGGGGGAGGGCGCATCGGCGCGAATCGCGGCGGCGATTCGCGGCTTCGGGCAGCTCGACGGCAGCGGACCGGTGCCGCGTCCCGACCTGCTGATCGTTGCCCGCGGCGGCGGTTCGATCGAGGATCTGTGGCCGTTCAACGAGGAAGAGGTGGTCCGCGCGGCCGCCGAATCGCCGATCCCCTTGATCTCCGCCGTCGGCCACGAGACCGACACCACCTTGATCGACTTCGCGGCGGACTTGCGCGCGCCGACGCCGACAGCGGCAGCGGAAATCGCCGTCCCGGTACGCTCGGAACTGCTGGGTCAGCTTGAGGAATTCGCCCATCGCGCGCGCAGCTGTCTCGGTCGCCACGCCGACCGGTCGCGCGAGCGGTACGACCTCACCGTCTGCCGCTGGCCGCGCCCCGACACCTTGTTCGCGTCGGCATCCCAGCGCATCGACGAGCTGGGCGAGCGTTTGCCGCGCGGGCTCGCCGCTCGCGCGAGCAACGCGCGCGCGGACCTCAATGCCGTGGCGCCCCGCCTCCGCGAGCAGTTGTTGAAAGATCGAATCGCGCGCGCGGGCGAGAAGCTCACCGCGCTGTGGGAGATGGCTGGGCTGGTTCATCCGGACCGGCCGCTGTCCAGGGGTTTCGTGCGGGTGACCGACGGGGAAGGCAGAACCCTCACCCGTTCCGCCGACGCCTGCGCCGCCGAGCGGATGAGGCTCCACTTCGGAGACGGCGTGGTCGAAGCCATTGCAATCACTGGCGACCGCAAGCCCGCGTCGCGGGTTGAGCGGCCCCGCCGCCAACCCTATGTGCAGCCGCAACGCGGTTTGTTTGACGAGGAGCAGGGATAGTCATGTTGATGTCGGGCTCGGGGCGGGCGGCCAAGCTGCACTATCTCGCTGGCACGTTCCGCGTGCTCTCCGACGGGGACCATGTCGCCTGCGCGGTCACCGGCACGCCGATCCCGCTGCACGAGCTACGCTACTGGAGCGTGGCCCGGCAGGAGGCCTATTTGGACGCTGCGGCGAGCCTGAAGGCGGAGCAGACGGCCGGGGCCTAGCGCACGCGGCGGACGCGCACTTCCCGTTGTGCTCCCAGCTTGGCCCAGAAGCTGCCGAGTGCGCCGCGGCTGATCTTGACCGTCTCCCCGACTCGCGCATCGCGCATGGTCGCCGCTTCGGTCGTTTCCCAAACCGCTCCATTCTCGGCGATGGCGAAGCGGTAGAAATTGTTGCCGGTCGAGCGGAAGCTCGTGACCGTGCTCGTGAGCTCCTTGAATTCGGGCTGCTTCGGTCCTGATTTGGCGAAGAAGGGGAAGTCGGGAACCGAGAAGCCGAACAGCGACCGCCGCGCTTTCTGCGCCTGTTCCCGATCCACGATGGCGATCTGGCCGGAGGAGGCGGCGCCGAGCAACCGGGTGGCTTCTTGATCGTAGCACCGGAGCCGATCGCCCGAATCCTGCGTCGCCTGGCACCGCGAGAGGCCGTTCAGCTGCGCGGGCGCGGCGCCGGTCTGCCCCTGTGCGGGAGCCGTTAGAGCCACCGCCATCAATGATGCTGTGAGTATCGCCGGGCGCATGTCGGGCTTCCTTATCCGTTTGAGCAGAACGGCAAATCTGCCGATCGCCGGCCGCAATTCAAGCTGTCACTGAAATGCCACACCGCCGCAGCGATGTGAAGCGGCAGCGTTGCAGTCGATTGTGTCGCACTGGATGTTTGGTCATACCGGCACCATCCATCGGCCCTCGGTCCGCCTTTCGGGGCGTTCTTTCGGCGGTCGGGTGTTTCGCAAGGGGAAGACATTCAAATGCGCACGTTCACCACCAAAAATTCGCTGCTTGCATCGACGCTGATCGCTGGATTGGCCGTTGCTGGCCCGGCCTATGCACAGGATCCGAACGTAGCCACTGCTCCGACGGATCAGACTCCTGCGACGCAGGAAAATCCGGCCGATACGCCGGCCGTTGATCCGGCCGAAGTTCCGGGTTCGCCCGTCGACGACGATAACAGCAGCGATCAGGACATTGTCGTTACCGGTTCGCGCATCGTCTCGCCGAACATCCGCTCGCAGGCTCCCGTCCAGGTGATCGGCGAAACGGAAATCGATCAGTCTGGTGCCTTGAACGTGCAGGAAATTCTGCTCGAGAATCCCGTGTTCGGTACGCCGGGCCTCACCCGCACCAACTCAGCCTTCCTGACCTCGGGTGCGGGTGTCGCCACTGTCGATCTTCGCGACCTCGGTTCCGACCGTACGCTGGTCTTGATCAACGGCCGCCGCGTCGTTGCGGGTCTGCCAGGTTCGGCCACGGTCGATCTCAACATGATCCCGACCCAGTTCGTCGAGCGGATCGATATCCTCACCGGCGGCGCGTCGTCGCTTTACGGCTCGGACGCCGTCGCCGGCGTTGTGAACTTCCTCTACAAGCGCAACTTTGAGGGCCTGCTGGCGGAAGGCCAGACCGGCCTTACGGAACGCGGTGATTCCCGCGAGTCGCAGCTGTCGCTCACCGGTGGCGGCAATTTCTCGGATGACCGCGGCAATCTGATGGTCCACCTTGGCTACACCAAGGAAGAGGGCCTGCTGTCGCGGGATCGCAAGAACACGCGCCGGGACGATCTCAGCGAGTTCTTCTACACTTATGATCCCGATGATTTCGGCGTTTCGCGCCAGCCGTTCAACTCTAGCTTCACGCCCCAGGGCCGTTTCTTCACCAGCGGTGGGCAGTTCTCGTTCGATCCGCAGACTGGCGAACTGTTCAACTGCTTCTCAAGCAACTTCACGCCAAGCTGCGTCGGTGAAGACGGCGGAACGGCTTCAGGTCCGTTCGGCTTCAATCGCCAGTTCTTCCGCACGCTCGCTGTGCCGGTGGAGCGCTATCTCTTCGCCACCCGCGGCACCTTCGAAGTCTCGGACGCGATCAATGCATTCGTGGAAGGCACCTATTCCAAGACCAAGGCGGAGCGCGAAATTGAGCCGTTCCCGCTGGACTCGTCAGACCTTGGAAGTCGCATCGCCCTCGAGAGCGAT
>JALYPM010000021.1 GCA_030856365.1 Pseudomonadota bacterium | reverse complement strand
ACAGCCGCGAGATCGCGCAATATGGCGGGCTTTCGAACAATATGCCGGGATATGCGCTGCTGTTCCTGCTGTTCACCATGGCCAGCGTCGGCTTGCCCGGCACCAGCGGCTTCGTCGGCGAATTCCTAGCGCTAATCGGCACCTATCGGCTGTCGAGCTGGGCAGCAATCGTCGCCACCACCGGAATCATCCTAGGCGCCGCTTACATGCTCTACCTTTACTGGCGGATCGCGTTCGGCGTTGCGCGCACCGAGGAAGCGGCAGCAATGCGCGACCTTAGTGCGCGCGAATGGTGGCTGTTGGCGCCGATCGCGGCGGTGGTGCTGTGGATGGGCGTCTATCCGGAAAGCTTCCTGCGACCGATCCGCGCCGATGTCGGCCGGCTGCTCGAGCGGATCGAGCGCGCCGCGCCCGAGAGCGATGCTCACCTGACTGCCGGCCGCGCTGCACCGGCCGCTGCTGGATCGCGAGGGGCGCGGCATTGATGGACTATCTCGCACCGATTCTTCCCGAAGTGATCCTGACCGTCGGCGCCATCGCGCTGATGATGGTCGCTGCCTTCGCTGGCCCCCGCGGCGCGGGGATCACCAGCTGGGCAGCGGTCGCGTTGCTGCTCGCCGCCACCGTCGCACTGATCGGAGCGCCTTCGCATCAAGGTGTCGTATTCGGCGGGCTGATCGCCGCCGACCTATTCGGCGCGTTCGGGAAGGCAATCATTTTCCCGGCGGCTGCGATCGCGATCATCGCCGCTCACGGCTGGTTCGAGCGCGACACCGAGCATAGCCCGGAATATCCGGTGCTGATCCTGCTGGGCTCGGTCGGCATGGCGGTGATGGTCTCCGCCACCGACCTCGTCACCCTCTACATGGGGCTCGAGCTGCAGAGCCTGTCGGCCTACGTGCTCGCTTCCTACCGCCGAGGCGACGATCGCTCCGCCGAGGCGGGGCTTAAATATTTCGTGCTCGGCGCGCTGGCTAGCGGCATCCTGCTCTACGGCATCTCGCTGCTCTACGGATTCACCGGCACCATGTCCTTTCCGGGCATCGCCGCCGCTTTCGGGCGGGACGGGATGATGTCGATCGGGCTTCTGTTCGGGTTGGTGTTCGTTCTTGCCGGGATCGCCTTCAAGATCAGCGCAGTGCCGTTCCACATGTGGACGCCGGACGTCTATGAGGGCGCGCCGACGCCGGTTACCGCCTTCTTCGCTTCGGCACCGAAGGTCGCCGCGGTGCTAATGGGGACGCGCTTGTGCCTGGAGGCGCTGGGCCCCGCGACCGAGGCATGGCGCCAGATCGTAATCTTCGCCGCGTTGGCGTCGATTTTCCTGGGCGCAGTGGCGGCCTACGGCCAGACCAACATCAAGCGGCTGCTCGCCTATTCGTCGATCAACAATGTCGGTTTCGCGCTGGTCGGGCTTGCCGCCGGAGGGCGCGTCGGCGCCTCGTCGGTGCTGTTCTACATGGCCGTCTATGTGGTGATGACCATCGGTGCCTTCCTATGCGTGCTGAAGATGCGCGATGCGGAAGGGCGGCCGATTGAGAGCCTGGAGAGCCTGTCGGGCTTGTCGCAGAGCCAGCCGGGTCTCGCCGTCGCCTTCACCTTCTTCATCTTCAGCCTGGCCGGCATCCCGCCACTGTTCGGCTTCTGGCCCAAGCTTTTGGTCTTCTCGGCCGCAGTGGATGCAGGGCTGGTCGCACTCGCGGTCGCAGCTGCGATCGGCACCGTCATCGGTGCTTATTATTACTTGCGCCTGATCAAGATCATGTTCTTTGACGCCCCCGCCGCGCCGTTCGCGCGGGTCAAGGCGCCGGTCGAAGGCATGTTGATCCTGCTCGCCGCGCTGTTCGTATCGCCGCTCGGCTATCTCCTCATCGGCCCGCTCGGCAGTTGGGCCGACCGCGCTGCAGGGTCGATCTTCTGAGCCGCATCCGCATCGTCGAGCGCACCGGCTCGACCAATGCCGACCTGCTGGCGGAGGCGGGTGCCGTCGAGGGTGACTGGCTGGTTGCCCGGGCGCAGGAGTCGGGCCGTGGCCGCCAGGGACGCAAGTGGGTATCAACACCGGGCAATTTCTTCGGTAGCACCATCGTCAATCTCCGCGCTGGCGATCCGCCGGCCCAGTCGTTGTCGATGGCGGCGGGCGTCGCGCTGATCCGCGCGGTCGAGGTCGCGGCACCGGCCACCGGCCTGATCCTCAAATGGCCCAACGACCTGCTGATCGGCAGCGCCAAGCTGGCGGGCGTCCTGCTTGAGCGTAGTGGCGACCGGGTGGTTGCCGGTTTCGGCGTCAACCTAGCGGCCGCTCCGGAGGTGCCAGGGCGAGAAACGGCGGCGCTTGCGTCGGTCGCGCTGGTGAGCCCGCAAAGCTTCGCGCCCTTGCTCGCCGCCGCTTTCTCGCGAGCGCTCGACATGTGGCGCAGCGATCCGGTCCGGCTTCTGACAAGCTGGATGGAAAGTGCTCACCCGGTGGGGACGGAGCTAACGGTACACGTTTCGCCCGACGAGGTGATCTCTGGCCGCTTTGCCGGTATCGAACCGGATGGCGCACTCCGGCTGCAGCTCGAAAGCGGCGAAACCCCGCTGGTGCGCGCCGGGGATGTCGAGTTGTGAAGACTCCGGTTGCGGGCTAGGCATCCGACAATGCTTCTCGCCATCGATGCCGGCAATACCAACATCGTCTTCGCTCTAGTCGACGGCGGCGAAATCCGCACGCGCTGGCGCGTTGCCAGCGACCCGCGCCGGACCGCGGATCAATATGCGGTGTGGCTTTACCAGCTGCTGGAGATCGAGGGCTTCTCCAAGGCTGACGTTAATGCGGTCATCATCGGCACCGTCGTCCCGCGCGCGCTCCACAACCTCGAGGTGCTGGCGCAGAAATATTTCGGCGTCGAGCCACTGATCGCGGGGCAGGGCGCGGCGGCCTGGCCGATCGACCTGGACGTTGACGAGCCGCACAATGTCGGTGCCGACCGAGTCCTCGACGCGATTGCTGCTCACGCGCGTCATGACGGCGACCTCATCGTCATCGACTTCGGCACCGCGACGACATTCGACGTCGTCGATTCCAGCGGGGCCTACAAAGGTGGGATCATAGCGCCAGGCATCAATCTATCGCTCGACGCGCTGGTCACCGCCGCGGCCAAGCTTCCGCGCATTGCGATCGAGGCGCCGGACGACGACAGCGTCATCGGGCGCACGACCGAGAGCCAGATGCGGATCGGTATCTACTGGGGCTATGTAGCGCTGATGGAGGGACTGACGCGCAGGATGAAGGCCGAACTCGGCCGCCCAGTCAAAGTGATCGCCACGGGCGGCCTGGCGACCCTGTTCGACCAGCGCACCGATATCTTCAACGCGGTTGAACCCGATCTGACCATCCAGGGTTTGAGCCTGTTGCATGGCGTAGCGACGAACGGAAATTCATGACCCCTGGTGAAGAACTGCTGTTCCTGGCCCTTGGCGGGTCGGGCGAGATCGGGATGAATGTCAACCTCTACGGTTGCCGCGGCCAGTGGCTGATGGTCGACTGCGGGCTGACCTTTGCCGATCCGGACTATCCGGGCATTGACCTGATTCTCCCTGAGCTGGAATTCATCGAGAAGCAGCAGGACAAGCTCGCAGGCATCATCCTCACCCACGGGCATGAGGATCATATCGGCGCGCTGCCTTATCTTGCCGAAGAGCTGAAGGTGCCGCTCTACGCGACGCCCTTCACCGCCGGGCTGATCGCCGGCAAGCTGGAGGAGGAGGGGCTCACCGGCCATGTGAAGCTCCACGTGATCGATCGCGACGGAAGCGTCGAAGTCGGGCCGTTCAAGGTCCGCTTCGTGGCGCTTGCCCACTCGATCCCCGAAGGCAACGGCCTGGTCATCGACACGCCGCATGGTCGCGTTTTCCACACTGGCGACTGGAAGATCGACGAAACTCCCGTGATGGGTGAGCCCGCGACCGGAGCGGCGCTCCAAGCAATCGGCGACGAGGGCGTGCTCGCCTTGGTGTGCGACTCCACCAACGTGTTCCAGAAGGAGCCGTCAGGCTCGGAGGCGGGAGTCCATGAGGGGCTTCGCGAGCAGGTCGCCAAGGCCAAGGGACGAGTCCTGGTCACCACCTTCGCGTCCAACGCGGCGCGGCTGCAGACCATTGGCCGCGTTGCCGAGGAGACCGGCCGCCGCGTCTGCGTCGCCGGCCGATCGCTCGACCGCATCCTGCGCGTCGCCCGCGCCACCGGCTATCTTAAGGATTTCCCCGAGCCGGTTCGCTTCGACGAGGCGATGCGGCTTCCGCGCAACGAGGTGCTGATCATCGGTACCGGCGGGCAGGGCGAGCCACGCGCTGCGCTCGGCAGGATTGCGCTGGGCAATCACGAGCTGAAGCTGGCCGAAGGGGACACCGTGATCTTCTCGTCCAAGATCATCCCCGGCAACGAAGTCGCGATCGGGCGCATCATGAACGCGCTCTCGGGCATCGGCGCGCTGATCATCACCGACCGCCAGGCGCATGTGCACGTGTCCGGGCATCCCGGGCGGCCGGAGCTTGCGCAGATGTACGGCTGGATTCGTCCCGAAATCCTGGTGCCGGTCCATGGCGAGCAGCGGCACCTTGCCGAGCAGGCGCGGTTCGGCCTTGCCAACGGCATCCCGCGACCCGTGGTGCAACACAATGGCGAAATCGTCCGGCTTGCTCCGAAGGGACCGAAGAAAATCGGCGAGGCCCGTGTCGGACGCCTCGTGCTCGACGGCGACGTTATTCTCCCCGCCGATGGGCCGACCATCAACGAGCGGCGCAAGATCAGCATCAACGGTCTGATCACTGTCGACATACCGGTGCGCGGCGACGGGCGCATCGCGGGGGCGCCGCTGGTGCGGCCGTTCGGAGTGCCGGTGGAGGAGGATCGATCGGACTTCGTCGCCGACGCCACCGATGCCGCCCAGCAGGCCTATGGCAAGGGCGGCAACGAGGACAAGAGGCGCGAAGCCGTTCGGCTCGCGGTCCGCCGCTGCGCGACCTTGTGGACCGGCAAGAAGCCGATCGTGGACGTTGCCTTCCTCAAGGTGGGCTGATGAAGTTCACTTCGATCCTGGCGATCTATTTCCTGTTCTTAGTCTCCAGCGCCTTCATTCTGCTTCCATTCGGGGTTCGCACGGACGAGGAAGTTGGCGCGGACAGGATCGCCGGCCAGGCCGACAGCGCTCCCCACCGGTTCGACCTCATGCGGCATCTGCTGAAGGCGGCGCTGCTCGGCGCGCTGCTGTTCGCGATCTATTACGCCAATTGGTACTTCGGCTGGATCGCCGCCGAGGACCTCGACTTCTACAACTGACGGCCGCTTAGCGCCTTTTATCGACCGCCTGCGCCAGGGCTGCGTAGAGCTTGCCCATGTCGGACGACATCAGCGTTACCGCGATCATTCCGCCATCGCGCTCCGCGAGCACCCGGCGCAGCATCGCTTCGAAGTCGTGGACGTAGCGGTTGACCGAGGTGCTGAACTCGAGGTCCGATTCATAATGCCCGCGCACCGCCTTGTGCTCGGCGCTTCCGAGCAGCCGCACAGCGCGACGGGTGAAGACGCCGCGATTGCCCTTGAGGTAGCTGTCCCACGCCTTGTCGTCGATCTCGTCGGACAGGATCTTGCCGACGTCAATCGAGGCGGAGTGCATCGAGTCGATCAGCAGCGATACCCGGCGGGCGAAAGCCTCGCTATCCTTTTCGCGGTTGGCGGCATTCGACTGCTCAATATGCTGCTCCAGCGCGCTCGCACTCTGGCCCAGGCTGAGCATCTGTTGCGTCAGGCGATCGGACGCGGTGCGCGCAGCATCGACCGCGCGGGCGGCAAGCGTCTCCACCTCGCGCAGCCGCTCCTCGACGCTTTCCCGAAGCGTGCGCTCCAGCGCCTCGCGAGTCGCGGTCGAAAGCGCCTCGGCGCTCTCGGGGACAATCGCCGAGATTGCCTGCCGCGCCCGATCGGCCGCATGAGCTGCGGCCTCGCGCACCTGAACCATCGCATCGACCAGCGCAGGGCCGGTTTCGGCGCTAAGGCGGGACGCGTCAGACTGCGTCTGGGCGATGGTGGCGGCGAGCTGGGATAGCCGGTCCTCGGCCGTGCCGACGCCTTCGGTCAAGCTGCTGATCAGCGCGTCGAAGCGGTCCTGCTGCTCGACGATGCTGGAGGCGCTGAGGGCGACCCGCTCGCTAGCCGCCTGCGCTGCTTCTCGCATCCATTCGACTTCAGGGCGTGCGGCGCGAGTGGTGTCGAGCAGGCGCCCGGCCGCGGCCTCGGCGCCGTCAAGCGCTCCGGAAAGCTGTGCTTCGACGCGCGAGGAGAGCTGGCCGATGCTGTCACGAAGCGCTGCGCTGCGCTCGGCAAGTCCGGCGACGGTCATCTCCTGGCCCTGCGCCTCTTCACCGAAAATGTGCAGCTCGGACCGGGCGCGGCCGATCGCGCTCAGGAATGTTGCGGCGCGCTGATCCCCCTGTTCGGCAAGACCGGTGAAGCTCTGGTCGAGCTCGGTCAGCGCGCGGCCGATCTCGGCGACCATCCGCTGCGACGCGCGCTCCTGCTCGGCAACTCGGGCGGAAAGTTGGTCGATCGAGCTCCCGGCGCTGGCAACGCTGGCGCCGAGCGCATCGGCGGCGTCGATTCCGGCGCGGCCGATGCCGGCTGCCGACTGCTCGACGAGCGCATTGACGGCCGCCGACTGGGCGTCGACGCCGGTGCGGATTTCGCCCAGCGCGACCGCGGTGCGCTCAAGCAGCGAATCGACGGCGGAGGTGAACCCGGTCTCCGCTTCCGCGACTCGGGAAGCGGCAGCCGCGCCGGCGCTCTCGATGTGGGTCAGGTGGGTGACCAGCCGCTGGGCCGCTCCGGCGACCATCTCGTCGGCTTCGCGCGTGCGATCGGTGAGCGCGTCGACCTGCTGTTCGAATGCGCCAGCATGGGCGAGGGACTGGGCTCCTGCGGTTCGCAGCTGCTCGGCCATTGCCCGGGCCGTCGCCTCCGCGCGGGGGAGGTCGTCGAGCAAAACCGCCATGTCGTTGCGAGCCGCCTCGGCGGTGCGATCTAGGGTAACGCCATGCAGAGCGAGTCGTTCGGCGCTGCCGTCGAGCTCGCGGGTGATTCCGCCGAAGCGGCCGGTCGCCTCATCGCCAAGCTGCATCAGCCGCTGCGCCATCGACCCCAAGGCGTCGTGGCTCTCGTCGATGCGCTGGCGGAGGACGGCGAGCAGTCCCTCGAGTGAACGCGCCTCGCTTCGGAGAGCAACCACCGAGCGAGTAAACTTCTCGGTCTCTTTACGGCGTGTGCGGCCGAACATCAGCCAGACTAGGCCGAGCAGCGCCAGCGGACCCGCGGCGACTGCAGCCCATTGCGCGATTAACGGCGACGACAGTGGCTCGCTCGCCAGCGCCCGGCCCGCCGACCAGGCGGTGTAACCGACCCACAGCAGCGCCAGCAGGGTGAGGGCCCAGCCTAGAACCTGTCGCCCGCCAGCTTCTGCCGGCCCCGCCTCCGCCTGCGTTTCCTCCCATTGTACGTGATCGAACCCCGTTTCGAACGGCTGCGAAGGGGCGGCGGCCGACGGTACGGCCTCGTCCTGCGATGAGCGCGGATCGTCCGCGCGCGGGTTGATGGCGGTCATGATGGAAGCGAGTTTACCATCTTTGTCTCGGCAAGAAAGCGATTAGAGAGGGCAGGGGCGTTCGCAGTTCAACGAGGCGGGAGGGAAGCAGCGGCAATGGCGCTCGGCGCGCTCATCGGAGCCTATCAGGAAGGCGATGCGGGGCTGCGTGCCCTGCTTCCACTCGCCGGACGCACGCTCATCGAATATCAGGCGCGCTGCGCCGCCGCGGCGGGCGCCTCGCCGATCGTCGTGCTGGTCGAGCGGGTGCCGGCGAACCTCAACGACGCCTTCGAGCGCCTGCGCGAGGAGGGGATCGCCGTCATCGCGGTCAGCGATGGCGTCGAGGCGGCCACCCGTTTCGAGGCCGGTGAGCTGATCCTGATGATCGGCGATGGTGTTGCCGCGCCCGTCGAACTGCTTGGGCGGCTTGCCGAAGAGCCTGGCCCGGCGATTGCCACCGTCCCCGATGACGCCGAGCATGAGAGCTTCGAGCGCATCGACGCATCGAGCCGCTGGGCCGGGGTTGCGATTGTCGATGCCCCGACGCTCGGATCGACTGCCGCAATGCTTGGTGACTGGGATTTGCAGTCGACCTTGCTTCGGCGGGTGCTTCAGGCGGGGGCGTCGCAAGTCCCCACTGGCGAGGCGCTGGAGCCGCTGCAGGCGTGGGGGAACGACGATCTGGCCGGGTTCGAGCGCAAGTTGATCGTCGCTTCGCGCGGAACTCGGCGCGACTGGGCCAGCCGCTACGTGCTCCCGATCGTCGAGGACCTCGCGACGGAACGGCTGATCGAGAGCCGGATCCGCCCCGAGTGGCTGGTGCGGGCAGCGCTTGGGCTGACCGTGGTCGCGGCCTTCGCATTCACCCGCGGCTGGCTGTGGCCGGCGTTGGCGATGCTGGTCGTCTCGACCCCGCTGGACCTGGTCGGCCGCCGAATCGCCGTGCTCCGGCTGCGGCCGCTGGAAACGCGGATGCTATCGCGCAGGTTATTGTGGCCCGCGGCAGGCCTGGCGCTGCTTGCGCTTGGCTGGTGGGTCTCGCGGCACGGGGGCGGTTGGGGCGCCTTCCTTGCCGCATTCACGGCTGTAGCGTTCGCGGAGGCCGGGCGCGAAGAGCGCGGAAGCGCCGAAATGCCCTACCAGGCGTGGCTCTTTTCCCGCCGCAACGCCATCCTGGGAGCGATACCCTTTGCCGCCGCGGGAGCCTGGACACTCTATCTGGTGGCGCTCGCCGTCTATGCCGGTGCCTCGTTCTTTACGGTGCAGCACGTGCGGCACCGCCTGCGTGCCGATTGACCGCGCGTTAACTCGCAGCTGATAATGAGCGGACGATGATGGCGGAGGAGTGGCCCATCGCTGCGCCGCAACCCGAACGTGCGGCCGAACCGGCGCGGGACGCGGGTGCTGACCGCCTGCGCGTCGTCATGTCCGATTTCTTCCTCGATCCCGACCAGCGCCTGACGGAGCAGGAGCGGGCGCTGATGAGCTTCATGTTGGCCAATCTCCTGGACCTCATCGCGGATGAGATCCGGTCGGCGTTGCCAGCACCTGATGCCGCCAATGACGGCAACGGCCGTGCTCTGGTCAAGGCGCTTGCTGGTGTCGGCCTGCTTCGCCATCCGCCGCTGATCGCGCTGCTGCTCCGCCGCGCGGACGAGGAGCGGATCGCAACCGCGGTCCGGGCCCGGTCCTCGGGCTATCCCATTTTCATCCAGTCGCTGATCGGCCATTCCGACGGCCAGGTGTCCGCGGCGGCAATGGACCTGATCCTCGGGCGGGGTCGCCGCCGCAACGCCCTTGGACAGCTTCAGCTCGACTTCGACGATGTTCCGGCGGATGTCGCCGCGCCGCTGGCCTACGCCGTCGCAGCGACATTGCGCGGCGAGGCGCTTTACGGCTCCACCCCGGAGCGGGTCGACCGCGAGCTCGCCGCAGCGGCCGCCACGTTCCTTGTTCGGCACGACGAGGGCCGATCTATCGACGCGGTGATGGCGGCGTTGGTTCGTGCGCTTGCGGCTGTCGGAAGGCTGGATGAACCATTGCTCAATGCCGCCGCGGAGGAAGGGGATCTCGCCTTCCTTGCCGAAGCGCTTGCCCAGCTTGCCGGCGTCGACGTTTCGACGGCGTGGGACCACCTCGTCCACGGCGTCGACGGGCGCGCCGTCCTCCTGCTCAAGATGGCCGGCGTGTCACGTACATTCGCTGCGGGGGTGCTGGTCCAGCTCGGCGACCTCCTCGGGATCGCCGACCCCGTCAGTGAGGTCGATCGTTTCGACGGACTCGAGCTGCAGCAAGCCTGGCAAGAACAGGAACGGCTGCGGCTGGATCCCGCCTACAAGTCTGCTCTAGCGGCCATCGGAACGAGCAGTGGCTAGCGCCCCCGGCGATCGCCGCTCCATCCTGGGCCGACTCGACTCTGCCGGACGGTTGACGGCTGCCGATCCGGAGCTTGCAGCACTGCAGGTCGAAGCGGGATCACACGTTGGCGAACGTCTCGCGCTCCCCCAGATCACCGCTATCGCCCGCCTGGCGCGCAAACTGGGTATTCCAGTCGCTCGCAGTGCCATCGCTGCCGGGGCCGAGCATGACATCGACATGTGGGTGCGCGCGGTTCCTGAAGGCAATGAGATCGCGCTGTCGATCGAGCGAATGACGTTTCGCCCGGCTGCCCCTCCACGGCTGACGGCGCTGTTGTCAAAGGATCAGGAGGAGCAGGTCGAGGACTCTCGCGGAACCTGGGCGGTAGACGAGCAACTGCGTCTCATCGCCATCTCGCCTGCGCTTGCGAAGTTGCTCGGCCTTTCTCCCGGCGAAAGCGTGGGTCAACCGCTGACCCGCTTGTTCCGGCTGGAGGAGGATGAGGACGGCGAGCTGCCGATCCTCTGGGCTTTGTCCGCTCGCCAGGACTTCACAGGGCAGAAGGCGCGTCCCCGCGGCAAAGCCGAGCGCGAGCTAATGCTGAGCGGGCGCGTCGCAAATACTTCCAATGGCCGTTTCGCAGGCTTCGAAGGACAGGCCGAAGTCATCGGTGCCGCAGCCGAGAGCGCACCATTTTCGCCGCTTCCAGTGGACACGCATCTGGATGAGGCGCTGCGCACGCCGATCGACCGAATCATCGACGCAGCGAGCCGGATCGCCGAACGAGAAGACGGCCCGCTTGCCGCAGATTATGCGGACTATGCCGCGGACATTTCCGCTGCGGCGCAGCACCTGCTCGGGGTCATGCGCTCGATGGGTGGCAGCCGCGAAGTCGACGACGAGCGGGTCAATGTGGCTAAGCTCGCGAGTGAAGCCGTCGTGCTCGTCGAGACGGCAGCGGAAGAACGGCGGGTGCTGGTGGCGCTGGAGACCGCCGCTCCGCTGATGGCACGGGGAAAGCGGGCGGAAGTTACGCAAATCCTGGTCAATTTGATCGGCAATGCGGTGCGCCATTCGCCCGCTGGTGGCGCGGTTGCGGTATCGTTCGACCGCAAGGACTCTGAAATCACCGTCAACATCACTGATAACGGCGCCGGCGTAGCCCCGGGCGACCAGCAGCGGATATTCGAACGGTTTGAGCGCGCCGGCGAGGGCGAAGGAGGGGCCGGTCTCGGGCTCGCCATTTCGCGCCGACTTGCTCGTGCGATGGGCGGCGACATCTGCCTTGAAAGCACGCCGGGCGAGGGCGCGCGCTTCACACTAAGCTTGCCGGCAGCCTAGCGACGATCGACTGGCAGATAGTCGCGCTGCGCCGCACCGACGTAGAGCTGACGCGGGCGGCCGATCTTCTGCTCGGGGTCGGAAATCATCTCGTTCCATTGAGCGACCCAGCCGACGGTGCGGGCGAGCGCGAACAGGGCCGTGAACATATCGGTCGGAAAACCAATCGCCGAGAGGATCACGCCCGAATAAAAATCGACGTTGGGGTAGAGCTTCTTCTCGATGAAATAATCGTCGTTGAGCGCGATCTGCTCAAGTTCACGTGCGACGTCGAAGATCGGCTCGGTAACGCCAAGCTCCTTCAGCACCTCTGCCGCCGTCTCCTTCATCACCTTGGCCCGAGGGTCGAAGTTTTTGTAAACGCGGTGGCCGAAACCCATCAGCCGGAACGGGTCGTCCTTATCCTTGGCACGGGCGATATATTCCGGGATGCGGTCCGGGGTGCCGATTTCGCGTAGCATGTTAAGCGCGGCCTCGTTGGCGCCGCCGTGAGCGGGCCCCCACAGGCAGGCGATGCCGGATGCGATGCAGGCGAACGGGTTGGCGCCCGACGAGCCGGCCAGGCGCACCGTCGAAGTCGACGCATTTTGCTCATGGTCGGCGTGGAGGATGAAGATGCGCCGCATCGCCCGCTCGACGACCGGGTTAACCTCATAAGGCTCGGCCGGGACGCCGAAGGTCATGCGCAGGAAATTGCCGGTGTAGGACAGCGAGTTGTCCGGATACATGAACGGCTGGCCGACCGAAAATTTGTACGCCATGGCGGCAATCGTCGGCATCTTGGCGATCAGCCGGTGCGAAGCGATCATCCGCTGCTCGGGATCGGTGATGTCGGTGCTGTCGTGATAGAAGGCGGACAAAGCGCCGACCACGCCGCACATGATCGCCATCGGGTGGGCGTCGCGGCGGAAGCCGCGGTAGAAGGTCGACAGCTGCTCGTGCAGCATGGTGTGCCGGCTGATGGTGTGGGTGAATTTTTCGAGTTCTGGCCGCTTCGGCAGCTCACCGTGGAGGAGCAGGTAGCAGACCTCCATGAAGGTCGAGTTCATCGCCAGCTGATCGATCGGATAGCCGCGGTGGAGGAGGATGCCTTCCTCGCCGTCGATGTAGGTGATTGCGCTCTGGCAACTGGCGGTGGAGGTGAAGCCGGGATCGTAGGTGAACATCCCGGTCTGCCCATAAAGCGAGCGGATATCGATGACGTCCGGGCCGACGGTGCCCGGAAGCAGCGGGTAGTCGAAGTCGCCGCTCTTGGTCCCGAAACTCACTTTGCTGTCAGTCATTCACTTCGCTCCGCCATCTGATCCGCAATCCGGGTGAGGCTTTCGCCCTGCCCCAGCAACATGAGCACGTCAAAAATCCCGGGGCTGGTTGCCCGTCCCGTCAGCGCCGCTCGAAGCGGCTGCGCGAGCTTTCCAAGCTTCACGCCTTCGCGCTCGGCGATCTCGCGAACCGCCTGCTCGGTCGACTCCTTGGTCCAGTCCACAACCGTCGACAGGGCCTGGTGCGCTGCGGAAAGCAGCTCGCGCGATTCATCCGTCAGCAGGGCCGCGGCGGGGTCGTCGAGGATCAGGGGGCGGCTCGCAAACAGGAAAGCAGCACCATCGGCAAGCTGATTGAGATCGTGCGCCCGCGCCTTCAGCTCCGGCATGGCCTGCAGGAGGATCTGCGACTGCTTAGCATCGAGGCCAAGCTTCAGCGCAACCAGCGCCGTCAGCCGTTCGCCATCCGCTTCACGGATGTAATGGCCGTTGAGGTGCTCCAGCTTCTTTACGTCGAAGCGCGACGGCGACTTGCCGACGTGGGCGAGGTCGAACCATATGGTCGCCTGTTCGCGGCTGATGATCTCGTCGTCACCGTGGCCCCACCCGAGCCGAAGCAGATAATTGGACAGCGCTTCGGGAAGGATGCCCAGATCGTCACGATAGCTGTCGACGCCTAGGGCACCGTGCCGCTTCGAGAGCTTGGCGCCGTCGGAGCCATGGATCAGCGGCACATGGGCATAGACCGGCTCGGGCCAGCCCATCGCGCGGATGATCGCCAGCTGACGGAAGGCATTGTTGAGGTGGTCGTCGCCGCGGATGACATGGGTGATGCCCATGTCATGGTCGTCCACCACCACCGCCAGCATGTAGGTCGGGTTGCCGTCGGACCGGAGCAGAATGAAGTCGTCCAACTCGCTGTTCTGGACGGTGACCCGGCCCTGGACCTGGTCATCGATAATTGTCTCGCCATCTCGTGGGGCCTTGAGGCGGATGACAAAGGGGCCTTTGCCTTCCTCGCCGCAGTCGCGCCAGCGGCTGTCGATTCGGAACGGGCGCCGCTCTGCCTGGGCGCGCTCGCGCTGGGCCGTCAGTTCCTCCTGGCTCATCCAGCAACGGTAGGCCTGACCCTTGGCCAGCAGTTCGTTCGCGACTTCCGAATGCCGCTCGGCGAATTGCGACTGATGATATTCCTCGTCGTCCCAATCCAAGCCGAGCCAGCGCATGCCATCGAGGATCGCCTCGATCGCCGGCTGGGTCGAGCGCGCCTTGTCGGTATCCTCGATGCGAAGGAGGAAGCGGCCGCCGTGGTGACGGGCGAACAGCCAGTTGAAAAGGGCCGTCCGCGCGCCTCCGATATGGAGGAAGCCCGTCGGCGAAGGTGCGAAGCGGGTAACAACGGTCTGGGGCAGGCGGCTCTCGCTATTCATTCATTCCTGCTTGCGCGCGGGCGCGCTTTGCTCTTTTCTCTATGCTGCAATGCAACGGACGAGCGCCCCTAACATAGCGGGTGCGCCTCTTCCACAGCGTGCTCGGGGCTTTTGGAAGGCGCGGAATACCGCAGCGAAGAAACGGCTCGAGTCGTTCCTCGAAGCCGAACGCGCGCAGCTGCCGCCGTGGGCGGTGGTTGGGCTCGGCTGTGGCATCGCCGGCTGGCTGACGCTGGACGGCCCTTATCAATGGCTGGCGCTAATCGCCTTCAGTGCGGCGCTCTCGATTTTCGGCTTCGTGGGCGGGGGAGGCCGGGCGGAACGGGCGCTCGGCTGGTTCATGGGTGCAGTCGCGCTGGGATGCGCCTTGATCTGGCTCCGCTCCGAGTCGGTCGCGGCGCCGCGCCTGGAGTGGCCGCGTGTGGCGACGTTCGAGGCGCGGGTGGAGAAGGTCGAGCCCCTGGCCGCCAAGGAAACGGTCCGCCTCACCGTCAGGCCCTCGGATGCGAAGCTTCCGCCACGGGTGCGGGTCTCGATCCCGCAAGACGGCGCTCCCAGGGGTCTGGCGGTCGGCGCTTCGATCAGGGTGCGTGCGCGGCTGGCTCCGCCGCCGCCGATGGCACTGCCGGCGAGCCACGACTTCGCGCGCGACTTCTGGTTTCGCGGCATCGGCGCCACCGGACGGGCCCTTGGACCGATCAAGGTTCTCCAGCCTGTCGAGGCGAGCGGACTCGATGCGACGCGCAATCGTCTCGGTGAGCATATTCGTGAGCGTCTGCCGGGTCCGAGCGGAACCATCGCCACCGCTCTGGCGACGGGAGACCAGAATGCGGTCAGCGACGAGGATGCCGACGCCATGCGGCGGAGCGGTCTCGCCCATCTGCTGTCGGTCAGCGGGCTGCATATCGCAGCGGTGGTGGGAGCGGCAATGCTCCTGACATTGAAGCTGCTGGCTTTGAGCGAACGGCTGGCGCTGCGTTGGAACCTGGTGCTGGTGGCCGCGGGCATGGGGGCCTTGGCGGGCATTGCCTATACGCTGCTAACGGGAGCCCAGGTGCCGACGGTGAGAAGCTGTATCGCCGCGCTGCTCGTCTTGGCCGGGCTTGCGCTCGGGCGCGACGCGATCAGCATAAGGCTGATTGCGGTCGGCGCGCTGCTGGTGCTGCTCTTCCGCCCCGAAGCTTTGGCGGGCGCGAGCTTCCAGTTCAGCTTTGCCGCGGTCACCGCCATCGTCGCACTTCACTCTATCCCTGCTGCCCGGCAGCTGTTCCACCGCCGCGAGGAGGGGATCGGGATGCGCGCGCTGCGGGCGGTCGGGTCCATGATCGCGACCGGTTTGGCGGTCGAGGCAGCATTGATCCCGTTCGCGCTCTACCATTTCCATAAGGCGGGACTTTACGGCGTCGCGGCCAATATCATTGCCATTCCGATGACCACCTTCATTATCATGCCGCTCGAGTCGGCGGCGTTACTGCTCGATCTGGCCGGCCTTGGCGCACCTTTGTGGTGGCTGACGGGCCTCTCGGTAGATCTGCTGCTTGTGCTGGCGCACGCGGTCGCTGACGCGCGCGGCGCGGTCGCGATGCTTGCCGCCATGCCGACCTGGGCTTTTGGGATCACCGTTACCGGCGTGCTGTGGCTATGCCTGTGGAACACGCGCATTCGACTGGCT
This sequence comes from Pseudomonadota bacterium, assembly GCA_030856365.1. Taxonomy (GTDB): domain Bacteria; phylum Pseudomonadota; class Alphaproteobacteria; order Sphingomonadales; family Sphingomonadaceae; genus Sphingomicrobium. Next base: position 7,398 of record JALYPM010000021.1, on the reverse strand, counting down.
GGTCTCATTCCGGTCGCGGTCGGGGCCATCGGCGCTGTTTCGGCGCCGACGCCGGACCTGCTTGTCACCGGTGACGGACGGCATCTGGCGGTCGTCGATGAGACCGGAGTGCCGCTGCTCCTACGCGACCGGAGCGGCGACTTCGTCCGCGACCTGTTCGCCGAGAACGCCGGCTTCGATGGCGATCCGCGGGCACTCAGCGAAAAGGGCTGGACGCGCTGCTCGCGCGACAGCTGCTTTGCGCTTGTCCGGCGCGGTGGCCGTGACTGGGCGCTGTTGGCGACGCGGTCGTCCCAAAGCATCGACTGGCGAGAGCTGGTAAATGCCTGCGCGAGCGCCGACATCGTGGTCTCGGACCGATGGTTGCCGCGCGCCTGCACCCCGCGCTGGCTAAAGCTCGACCGCAAGGCGCTGGAGCAAAGCGGCGGTGTCGCCGTCTATCTCGATGGCCGGCCACGCGCGGACACAGTCGGCGAGCGGCTAGGCAACCACCCGTGGCGCTAACACGCCTTCCTGCTCAGTAGCGCCGAATCAATCCCGCCAGTCGGCCCTGGATGCGCACGCGACCTTCGGCGTAGCGTTGGGGCTCGTAGCGGGAGTTGGCCGGGTCGAGGCGGATCATCTGGCCTTCGCGGCGGTAAGTCTTGAGCGTCGCTTCCTCGTCGTCGATCAGTGCCACGACGATTTCGCCGTCACGCGCGTCGTCGACCTTGCGGATCAGTGCAAAATCGCCGTCCAGAATGCCCTCCTCGACCATCGAGTCTCCCGAAACCTCCAGCGCATAATGCTCGCCTGGCCCAAGCAAGGCGGCGGGCACCGCAAAGCCCTGGGTGCCCTGCAGGGCCTCGATCGGAGTGCCGGCGGCGATCCGCCCATGCAGCGGGATCTCGATCGTGTCGTTGGCGGGGATCGGGATCGCAGGCAGCGCGGCTGCGGGCTGCGGCGGAGCACCGCTCTCCGGCACTTTGACGACCTCGAGCGCACGGGCGCGGTTGGGCAGGCGGCGGATGAATCCGCGTTCCTCGAGCGCCGAAATCAGCCGGTGGACGCCGGACTTGGACTTGAGTTCGAGCGCCTCGCGCATCTCGTCAAAGCTCGGGCTGACCCCACTCTTCAGAAGGCGGTCGTTGATGAACTGGAGCAATTCATGTTGTTTGACGGTGAGCATGGCCAGGCTCCTTCAGAACGAATAGGGAACGAGTAGGCAACAAAGATGCGTCCGTCAAGCCGCTCCCGCCGCCGCCAGGACAAGGAAGCGCTCCAGTAGCGCGAGGCCGTGCTCGCTCGCGACGCTCTCCGGGTGGAATTGCACGCCGTGCACGGGCGCATCGCGATGGCGGAACCCCATCACCAGGCCATCCGCGCTCCACGCGTTCGGCAGCAGCGGCGCCACTGGTTCGGCGACGGCGAGCGAATGATAACGGGTCATCGTCAGCGGGGAGGGAAGAGCATGAAATAGCCCACTGCCGTCGTGGGTGACCGGTCCCGCCTTGCCGTGCACCGGCGCCACCCGGCACACCTTGAAACCGCTGGCGACGGCAATGGCCTGGTGGCCGAGGCACACGCCCAGCAACGGCCGCCGCTGCGCGATGGAAGCGGCGGCCAGAGCTACCGATACTCCGGCATCCTCGGGGTTCCCGGGTCCGGGCGAAAGGACGATCGCGTCGTTGCCCGGGTCAAGGGCTTCGTCGACACCAATTGTCGTGCTTCGGACGATCCGGACGTCCGCGCCTAGGCGTTTCAGATAGTCGGCAAGAACGAAGGTGAAGCTGTCCTCATTGTCGATCATCAGGACCTGAGGCGCGGCCATTCCCCGCTCGTCCCTTAGTTTGTGCCGGTAATCCGAGCCTTGGTAGCGACGATCGCCCCTTCGTTGCGCTCGATACCGACCTGCGCCCGGAACGAGGCAAGGAATTGCTGCGCATATTCTTCCGTCAGCGATTCCTGGAAAGATGTCTGCACCTGCGTAATCAGTCCGGGCTGCGACAGCGCGTTGCCGGGAACGATCCGGTTGAGCTTAACGACGTAGAAGCCGCTGCCCTGCGGGTCCGCGAGCATCCGGCTCTTCCCCTCGCCAAGGCTGAACAGCATCTGCAGCGGCGGAGGAACCTGACCCTGCCCGGCCATCTGCGAAAGCTGGATCCGGCGTCCTCCCACGTTCTGCACGGGCGGGAGCGGGACGCCCGCTTCCCGCACCGCCTGCGCCAGCGGCATGTTGCGAGCGGTCTTGCCGGCGATGGCACTGGCCGCGGCGCGGGCCCGGGCGGTAGCCTGCTGGCGGATCCAGTCGAGGCGGAGGCGGTCGCGAACTTCGGCGAAGGGCGCTGGCGCCGCTTCGACGATCCGTCCCGGGGCCACGACCAAGAAACCGGCATCGTTTGGAAGCGTCTCGACCACCGGCTCATCGCCCGCAGTCAATTCAAATCCTGAGCGCAGTGCCGCGGCGTATTCAGGAGGCAGCCGGAAGTTGGAGTCCGTGCGCGAGATTCCGGCGGACGTGATCAGCGGCGTTTCCGTAACGGGCACCTTCACGCTCGCGGCAGCCTCGGACAGATTGGCGCCCTCGGCAATCTGGTCCTCGACCCGAGTGAGGACGTCGGTGAGGGCGTTCTTCCGCTTTTCGGCGGTCAGCCGGGCGGCAATCTCGCCACGAACCTGATCGATCGATCGGCCGCTCTCACGGCGGATCGATTCCACCTTCACGACGTGCCAGCCGAGGTCCGACTGGACTGGGCCGACGATCGCGCCTTCTGTGGCCGCGAAAGTTGCGGCGGCGGCCGCTTCGCCGGCCAGTGAAGTGAACTGTTGCCGCGTCTGCTCGCCCACAGTGACGTCACCCGCCGCAAGCCCCGCCGGAGCAGCAGCTGCGGCGAAGGTTCCGCCACCCTTGGCGCGAGCGGCAATGGCGGCCGCCGCCGCGCGGTCCGGCACCACCGCCTGGCTGAGCGTGCGCACGTCCTTTGCGGCAAATTGCGCATGGTTGGCGCGATAGGCGTTGGCGATTTCCTGGTCGGTTGCCACAGTGTTGGCGACCAGCTCCGGCCCCAGCCTGGCAAGGCGCAGCGCCCTTTGCTCGGGCACCATGTAGCGGTTGCGGTTGGCGGAATAATATTGCTGAAGCTGCTGATCGTTGGGGTTGAGCCCCGCGCTGAAAGCCGTGATCGGAATGATCGCGACGTCCCCCTGGCGCGCCTCCAGCAACATCGAGGCGTAGGGCCGCGCTACGCCAACCGGCATTCGCGCACTGGTGACTGCCGGCGTCATCAGCAGCCGTTGCAGCAGACCGCTGGCCAGTACATCGCGAACCTGCGCGTCGGTAATCCGCTGCTGCGAGAGGAAGGCGCGATAGGATTCGTCGCTGAACTGGCCGTTGAGCCCGCGCGTGCCGGGGATGTTGGCGATCTCCGCGTCGACCAGCCGCTTCGACAGGGAGAAGCCAAATTTGTCCGCGAACGCCTGCACGGTCTTCCCGTCGACTAGCGACGACAGCAAAGCCTCGAAATCGGCGGCAATGGTTGAATAAGTGGCTTCTGGATTCTGCTGGCGCACTTCGGACAAGCGCCGTTCCATCGCGGTCGTCATATCGGCGTCGGTGACGTCCTCCGATCCGACTTCGACCAATGCTCCGCCGCTTCCTCCGACGTTCCCGGGCAAGTTGTTGCCGAGGTCGGCAAGAGCGAAAGATGCACCGATCGCCAGCACGAACAGCGCCAGAAAGGCTCCGCCGATTTTTGAACTGCTCAGGCGGCGGATGGAACCGATCATTGGAAGCATTCTCTCAAGGTAAGGGCGGGCGGTGCCAGCCTTTACGGAGCGGTGGCCGCTCCATCAAGCGCGAGCCCTTCCGCGCGGCAAGGAGTGCGGCTAGTGGCGGCTCACGGCTGAACAAGGGATATCCGAGAATGGCGCTTCGCAAATGGGTTGCCGGCAATTGGAAGATGCACGGGACGAGCGCGGACCTCGGCGAGATTGAGGCGATCGCTGCTGCTGCGCGCGAAACGCCGTCCGTCGACGTTGCCCTGTGCGTCCCTGCCACCTTGCTCGATCGGGCCGCCCGTGCCGTTCCCGGATTTTCGATTGGCGCGCAGGATATTCACCATGCCGAGAAAGGGGCCTACACTGGCAGTGTCTGCGCCGGAATGCTGATCGACTGCGGCGCCACTCTGGCCATCGTCGGTCACAGCGAGCGGCGTGAGGCGCAGCGGGAAGGCGATGAGGACGTCCGCGCCAAGGCGGGGGCGGCGTTGTCCGCGGGCCTGGCGGTGATCCTCTGTGTTGGCGAGAGCCTCGATGTCCGCGAAGCCGGCGATGCGGTGGCGACCGTCGCGGCGCAAGTCGATGCATCGCTGCCCCTCCGCGACGACGCAGTGGCGGGGGTCCCCGACGGGCTGGCCGTCGCTTATGAGCCGATCTGGGCGATCGGGACCGGCAAGGTGGCCTCGTGTGAGGATATCACCCATATGCACGCTGCCATCCGCGAACGGCTGCGGGCCGCTTACGGCGAAGACGGTGAAAAGGTACGCATTCTCTACGGCGGCTCCGTCAAGGCCTCCAACGCTGCCGAAATCTTCGCCGTGGATAATGTTGACGGCGCTCTCGTCGGCGGTGCCAGCCTCAAGGCCGCGGACTTCGTACCCATCATCGCGGCGGCAAACCGCCACGGTTGAAGCGCTTTCGGCAATCGCCTAGATGCGCTGTAACTCCTAAAATTCGAAAGCCCGCCATGTTCACCTTCTTGCTGATCGTCCAGGCGCTGATCGGCGCCGCACTCGTCGGAACCATCCTCATGCAGCGCTCCGAAGGTGGCGGGCTGGGCGTTGGCGGAAGCTCCTCCGGCTTCATGACGGCGCGTGGAGCGGCCGACTTCCTCACTCGGGCGACGGCGATCCTCGGCGGGGTGTTCATCCTCCTGTGCATCGTGCTCGCGGCCATCGCCGGCGTGTCGGAGAATGCGACGGTCGATACCTCGCTGGCGAACCAGGCCGCTCCGGTCGCGCCAGCGCAGAGTGGAATTCCGCCGCTGGTCAATCCGAATCAGCCGGGCGCGGTTCCTGCAGATGCGGCTCCGCAGCCGCCTGCCGGCGACGCCGTCGACGGCGCCGTTCCGCTCGCTCAGTAAGCGCATCCCCAAGTTTTTTGTGCGGAGGCGCTTGCCCTTACCAAGGGTCACCCCCTAAGCCCCAACTCCCATGGCGCGGTTCATTTTCGTCACCGGCGGCGTGGTCTCTTCGCTCGGTAAAGGTCTGCTCTCGGCATCCCTCGGGGCGCTTCTCCAGGCGCGCGGGTACAAGGTCCGAATCCGCAAGTTCGACCCCTATCTGAACGTCGATCCGGGCACCATGTCGCCTTATCAGCACGGCGAAGTCTATGTGACCGACGACGGTGCGGAGAGCGACCTCGACCTCGGCCATTACGAGCGCTTCACCGGCGTCTCCGCGCGTCAGAGCGACAACATCACGACTGGCCGCATCTACCGCGATATCATCGCCCGCGAGCGTCGCGGCGACTATCTCGGCGCCACCGTCCAGGTCATCCCGCACGTCACCAACGCGATCAAGGAATTCGCGCTCAACGACATCGACGGCATCGATTTCGTGATCTGCGAGATTGGCGGCACCGTCGGCGACATCGAAAGCCTGCCGTTCGTCGAAGCGCTTCGCCAGCTCCGCAACGATCTGGGCCGCGACCGTACCGTCAGTGTCCACACCACGTTGGTCCCCTGGATCAAGGCGGCCGGCGAGCTGAAGACCAAACCGACCCAGCATTCGGTGCGGGAAATCTCCAGCCTCGGGGTTCAGCCTGACGTGCTGCTCTGCCGCTGCGAGAAACCGATTCCCGACAGCGATCGCGAGAAGATCGCCTTGTTCTGCAACGTGCCCAAGTCGGCCGTGATCCAGGCGCTGGACGCCCGCTCGATCTACGATGTGCCGCTGCAATATCATTCCGAAGGCCTCGACGGCGAGGTCCTGCGCGTCTTCGGCATCGACGATGCGCCGGAGCCGGAGCTGTCGCGCTGGTACGACATCATGGACCGTCTCGATCATTATGAGAGCGAGGTCACCATCGGCGTCGTCGGCAAATATGTCGGCCTTCCCGATGCCTACAAAAGCCTCAACGAGGCCTTGGTCCACGGCGGCATCGCCAACCGCGCCAAGGTCAACATCCGCTGGCTCGACGCGGAGCTGTTCGAAGGCGAGGCGGGCGAACTCGCGGCCGAGCTTGAGCCCCTCCACGGCATTCTCGTCCCCGGCGGCTTCGGCGAGCGCGGAAGCGAGGGAAAGATCGCCTCGGTCAAGTTTGCCCGCGAGCGGAAAGTGCCTTTCTTGGGCATCTGCCTCGGCATGCAGATGGCCTGCATCGAAGGCGCTCGAAATCTCGCCGGCATCAAGGAAGCCTCGACCACCGAATTCGGCGACACGCCGGAGCCGGTGGTCGGCCTGATCACCGAATGGATGAGCAAGGAGGGGCTGCAGAGGCGCGGTGTCGATGGCGACCTTGGCGGCACCATGCGGCTCGGTGCTTATCCGGCAAAGCTCGCCGGCAACAGCATTGTCGCCTCTGTCTATGGCACCTCCGACATCAGCGAGCGCCACCGTCACCGCTACGAGGTCAACGTCCACTACCGCGAGGCGCTAGAGAAGGGCGGCCTCCTCTTCAGCGGAATGTCGCCGGACGGCCAACTGCCGGAGATCGTCGAGCGTCCCGATCACCCCTTCTTCGTCGGGGTCCAATTCCACCCCGAGCTCAAGAGCCGCCCGTTCGACCCGCACCCGTTGTTTGCGGGCTTCATCGGCGCCGCCCTCGACCAGTCGCGGCTGGTATAGCGCCGGGCGCGACACTAAATCGGAACCGCAATGACGAACACCATGTCCACCCGCGTCGCGATCCTTGGGTCCGGCCCCGCCGGGCTTACCGCCGCCATCTACGCCGCCCGTGCCGGACTTCAGCCGATCGTCATCCAGGGCATTCAGCCCGGCGGACAGCTGACCACCACTACCGATGTCGAGAATTATCCAGGCTTCCGCGACGTCATCCAGGGCCCCTGGCTGGTCGAGGAGATGCAAGCCCAGGCCGAGCATGTCGGCACCCGCATGGTGTGGGACCACATCACAGAAGTCGACGTCTCGCGGCGGCCGTTCCGGCTGATCGGCGACGGCGGCACCGTCTATACCGCTGACGCGCTGGTCATCGCCACCGGCGCCCAGGCCAAGTGGCTGGGGCTGCCGTCGGAAGAGCATATGAAGGGCAGGGGCGCCTCGGCCTGCGCCACGTGCGACGGCTTCTTCTATCGCGGGAAGAAGGTAGCGGTGATCGGCGGCGGCAATACCGCGGTCGAGGAAGCACTCTACCTCACCAACCACAGCCATGACGTCACCTTGATCCACCGCCGCAACAGCT
>JALYPM010000014.1 GCA_030856365.1 Pseudomonadota bacterium | reverse complement strand
GCCGCGCGCCGCGCTGGACCCGCCGCCCGCCTGCACGGCCAAGGCCACGCCAGTCCCGCTCGGCAACGGCAGGATTGTCGGCAATGGGCGCTTCCAGCGTGCCGCGGGCGACAGCGGTGCGTTCCGGAACTCGCCGGAATGGGACGCCAGCGTGCTGGCGCTCGCCGCCGGACTGATCGGCGAGTTGAAGCTGGGCGCCGACGATGCGCCGGACCTCCTGTCGATCGGCCTTTCGGCCACCGACTATGTCGGCCACCAGTTCGGCAGCGGCGGACAGGAGATGTGCCTGCAGCTGCATTCGCTCGATCGCGACTTGGGAGATTTTTTTCGTGTTCTCGACACTAGGGGCGTCGATTATGCGGTGGCACTAACGGCCGATCACGGCGTGCTCGACATTCCCGAACGGCAGCGGCTGCAAGGCATTGCGGACGCCACGCGTGTCGACCCGGCGCTCGCCGCTGGCGAGATGGGGAAGGGCATCGCCGCCCGGCTCGGGCTCAAGGGCCAGCTGCTCTATGGCAGCTTTCACGGCGACATTTACATCGATCGCGGGCTCGGCGCTGCACAGCGCTCGCGAGTCCGACAGCAGGCCGTCGCCGCCTACCGCGCCCACCAACAGGTCGAGGCGGTATTCACTACCCAGGAGCTTCGCGAGACACCGCTGCCGACGACGACGCCCGATCGCTGGACGTTGATTGAGCGTGCGCGTGCTTCGTTCGACCCCGAGCGGTCCGGCGACCTGATCGTTCTCCTTCGCCGCAACGTCACTCCGATCGTCAAGCTGACCGGCGCGATCGCCAGCCACGGCAGCCCGTGGGACTATGACCGGCGGGTGCCGATCCTGTTCTGGCGGCCGGGCATGCCGGACAGCCCCCGCGACCAGCCGGTGAAGGTCGCCGACATCATGCCGACGCTGGCCGCCATGCTGTCGCTTCCCGTGGACCGCAACCAAGTCGACGGCGATTGCTTGCTGGGCATCACCGGCGTCGCTTGCCCGCCGCGCTAGGGTATTCAAAAGCCTAAGCTTTTTCACCTGCCGTTCAGGTAAGTCACGGCAGTGGAACCGTGGCGGCGGGCGCGCGTCTGTTCACCATCGGGAGTTGTTCGACATGCGCAAAACAGGGATAGCGCTCGCACTGGCGCTCAGCGTGACCGCGGCAGGCTGCGTCCAGACCCGGCAGATCGCCGACGTCTATTTCCAGCCCCCGCAGGGCAATTACCGGCTGCTGGTGATGCGCCCCGACGTGACCGTGAACTGGCTCACGGCAGGCGGAATGGCTGAGCCAAGGGCCGACTGGACCGATCAGGCCCGCTCCAACATCATCGCCGCACTCAAGGCGCAGCAGGCGGAGCGCGGCGGCAATACTGTCGTGGTCGAGCGCCGCGATCAGCTCAATGGAGTCAGCGCGGACACGGTTGCCGATCTCGAACGGCTGCACGCCGCGGTCGGCAATTCCATCGCGCTTCACAAATATTCGGGTGCAGAACTGCCGACCAAGCGCGGCAAGGGCCTGGACTGGACGCTTGGCGCCCAGGCGGTCGAGCTCGGCCGAAAGACCGGGCATGACTATGCTTTGTTCCTCCATGCAGAAGACAATGTTGCCTCCACCGGCCGCACCGCGCTGCAGGTCCTCGGCATTGCCGGCTGCGCGGTCGGCTTCTGCGCTCCAAGCGGCGGCGGCGGCCAGTTCGCCTACGCGTCACTGGTGGACCTGCGCACCGGCGAGGTGGTCTGGTTCAACGTTCTCCAGACCGGCAGCCAGCTCCCCGGCATCACGTTCGGCGACATCCGCAAGCCTGAAGGCGCCGCGCAGATGGTCGACCGGCTGCTCGATCGGATGAAGCCGGGGCGTTTCATCCGGCAACAGCGAGGGCGAAGCTGATGTGCATACGCTGTCTTGAAATGAACCGCCGCGCATTGCTCGCCGGCGGAGGCGTGCTTGCCGCGGCGACCGTCACCGGCGTGGCGAGTGCCCGAGTGCTGCCGTCGCAGATGGTCCCGCTGATCGGCCCCGGCTACCAGCCGACCGACGAGGACGAACGCGGCCTTTGGAAACTGATGGACCGCGTGGAGGAAGAGGTCGCCGGCTCGAGCATCCTGATCAAGGATCCGGCGCTGGTTTCCTATCTGCAGGGCGTGATCGGCAAGGTCGGCGGGCCGGCATCGCGCGACATGCGCATCTATCTGGCGCGCGTTCCCGACTTTAACGCGGTGATGTTTCCGAGCGGCTTTACGGTCATCTTCAGCGGGCTTTTGCTGCGCATGCGCAACGAGGCGCAGTTGGCTGGCGTGATCGCTCACGAAGCCGGGCACCATTTGCGCAAGCACATGATCCGCATGTGGCGCGACATGCGCATGAAGAGCGACCTGCTTTCGGTTGGATCGCTGCTTGCCGGAGTAGGCGGCGGAGCCGCCGGGATTTACACCGGTGACATTGCGCAGCTCGCGCAGCTCGGCACGATCCTCTCGCTGTTCCGCTACAACCGCCTGATGGAAGCCGAGTCCGACGCAATGGGCGTTCGGCTGCTGGCGGAACAGGGCTATCCGCCGATCGAAATGGCCAACACTTGGGACCAACTGATCCGCGAGATGGATCGCAGCGCGCTCTATCGCCGCAAGCGGCGCGAGCGGCGCAATTCGCTGTTCGCCACCCACCCGGCGCCTGAAGCGCGGATGAGGGATCTGAGGGTTTCCGCTCAGGAAGTGACGGTTCCGGGACGTAGCTACGATGTCGGCCGCCAACGCTATCTGCAGGCGATCCAGTCGATCCGGCCGATGCTGCTGGACGACCAGGTCAAGCTCAACGATCCCGGTGCCAGCCAATATATCATCGAAACGCTGGCACAGGATGGCTGGGACGGGCTTCTCCGCTTCAACGAGGCGGAGATCTGGCGTCTTCGCAACCGCGCCGGCGACGACGCCCGCGCTGCGCAGGGCTATGCGGTGGCGACGGCCTATCCCGATGCCCCTGCGGACGCATGGCGCTGGCATGGCCTGTCCTTGTCGAAGCAGGGCCGCACCGCCGAAGCGCGCACCGCCTTGTCGCGCTATCTGGCAATGCAGCCGGCCGCGCCGGACGCGCCCTTCATCCGGCAGATGCTTGCAGGGGGCTTTTAAGATGATGCGATCGATCAGATTGCTCGCGGCCGCCGCGGCGTTCGCAGTCACCGGCTGCGCCTCCGGTGTTGGCGGCGGCGGCTTCGGCAACAATTATTACTCGCTGGTGCAGGTGCGGCCGATGAATGTCGGCGACGGATCGCTGACGGTGACCGCGCCCCGGCCTTGGAACGAAGCGCGCCGGCGATTATTCGACGATGTGCGCTGGGTCGAGGACTGGACCCTCAATGGGCCCATCCTTGACGGAATGACCTTCGTCTCCGGCCTTCCAAGCGGCAAATATCTGGTCCGCCAGAGCCGCCGCGACGAGCGGCAGGTGCCGATCTTCCGCTCCAACATGCTCGCGCCGGAAATCGCGTCGATGCTGGAATCGGCCTATCGCGTGCGTGGCGGGGCGGTCGAGTTCCGCACCCTTGGCCTGACGCCGCGGCCATTCCTTGGCGCCAACGGTTTCCAGTACGACTTCGAGCATCTCGACAGCGACGAGTTGTGGCGCAAGGGACGCGCCGTTGGAGCAGTCATCGACGGGCGGCTCTACCTCATCCTGTTCGATGCCGCGCGGTCGCATTATTATGCCAACGCGATTGGCGACTTCGAGGCAATTGCCACCTCGGCTCGCAGGCGCCGATAGGCGGAACGCCGCAAGGCGGCCGCGGGTTGTGGCGGTCATGGCATCACGGGAACAGCAGCGCCGCACGATCCGCAGGGCGAAGGCCGAGGCGAGCACCGCGGAAAAGGCGGACCTTTCGGTTGCCGAGGCTTTTCTTCCGTTCCGCAACTCGGTGCCCGCCAGATGGCTGTCCGGGGCCGGTGAGTTCGGCGATCAGCCGCCGCTCTACGCGGCCACTGGCGCGGTCGCTGTCACCGGGCTGGTCCTTCGTGACTGGAAATTGACCCGCGCCGGCGCTCGAATGGTCAGCGCGCATGTCGCCGCCATCACCATCAAGAATATCGTCAAGACGTTGGTTGACCGGACCCGGCCGAACGTGATCGACGAGAAAGACGATTACGAGCTGCGCCAGGGAGGCCGCTCGGGACATGACTATACCAGTTTTCCCTCCGGCCACACCGCCAGCTCGGTCGCGGTGGCAAGAGCGCTGTCGCGCGATTACCCAGCGGCCCGGTCGACCGCGTTGGGGGCCGCGGCGGGCATCGGTGCGGCACAGATTGGCGCCAGCCGTCACTACGTCAGCGACGTCGCCGCGGGAGTGGCGATCGGAGTGATCGCCGATGCCATCGTCGACCTGATCTTCCGGCGCTTTCCCGCGCGGGAAGACTAGCCGACCGGTGAAATCGGGGTCGGGGAGGGGTCGTTGCCGGGCGACGCCGGTGAAGGAACGTCGATGTCGGGGCCTGAAGGCGGAGCTTCCTGAGGAGCTTCGCTGGGCTGGCCCGGTTGTGAGGGTTGGCCGGGCTGGGAGGGCTCGGGCGATTCGTCGGGGAAGGGCGGCAGTTGCTGCATCGATTTTCTCCAGTCCCCTAGCCAACGCAGCGGCCTGGCGGAGGTTGCTTGCCCCGAGGCCCATCCTTGCTATAGCCGCGGCCTTGAAGCTCCGCGCGCGCGTGGCGGAATTGGTAGACGCGCTGGATTTAGGTTCCAGTATCGCAAGATGTGGGGGTTCGAGTCCCTTCGCGCGCACCATGGCCACGCACAGGCAATCCGGGGGATTGCCGAGCATGGCCATCGCGCAGACCTTAGTTTTTTGTAGGATTGAAGCACCGTGATCAAGACTGTCGAGACGGATAACCAGGGCCTCAAGCGGGCCTTCATGCTGACCATTCCGGCGGCGGACATCGACAAGCGCGTCGACCAGGAGGTTAAGCGCATCGCTCCGCAGGTGAAGATGCCGGGTTTCCGTCCGGGCAAAGTGCCGGCGAACCTGATCCGCAAGATGCATGGCGAGTCGATCCACGGCGATGCGCTCAACACGGCGGTGCAGGAAGGCGTGCAGCAGCTGATGGCGGAGCAGAAGATCCGCCCGGCGATGCAGCCGCAGGTCGAACTCACCGAAGGCTATGAACCCGGCAAAGATGCCGAAGTGCGCGTCCAGCTCGAAGCCCTACCCGATGTTCCGGCGCCGCTGATCGAGGGACTGAAGCTTGAGCGGCTGACGGTAAAGCCGGACGAGGCCGCGGTTGACGAGCAAGTCGAACGGCTGCTGCAGGCCAACAAGGCTTGGGTGGATGCGCCGAGCAGCAAGGTTGCCGCCACCGGCGACCTCGTCGTGATGGATTTCCTCGGCAAGGTCGACGGGAAGCCGTTCGAAGGCGGCAAGGGCGACGACATGCAGGTCGAGATTGGATCGGGCCAGCTGATCCCCGGCTTCGAGGACGGTCTGGTCGGCGCCAAGGCCGGCGACAACCGCGAGGTCGATGTGACCTTCCCCGGCGATTATCCGGCCGAAGATTTGAAGGGCAAGGCAGCGGTCTTCGACGTCACCGTCAAGGCGGTGAAGGTCGCGGGCAAGGCCAAGGCTGACGACGCGTTTGCCAAGACTCTGGGCCTTGAGGACCTCGAGCAGCTGCGCACCATCCTGCGCCAGCAGCAGGAGCAGGAGCTCAACGGCCTGACCCGCACGCACATGAAGCGACGGCTGCTCGATCAGCTGGCAGTGGACCATGATTTTCCGGTGCCAGAAACGATGGTCGAGGCCGAATATCAGAACATCATGAATCAGCTTCGCCACGAGGCGAGCCATGAGGTCGATTCAGAGGCCGCACTGGCGGAGATCGAAAAGGAAGCCGACGATTATCGCAGCATCTCCGTAAGGCGCGTCCGCCTGGGCCTGCTGCTGTCCGAAATCGGTCAGGCCAACGGCGTCGAAGTCAGTCAGCAGGAGATGAACCGGCTCATCGCCCAGGCCGCGCAGCAATATCCGCAAAAGGATCGCGAGCGGTTCGTCCAGTACATCCAGCAGGAGCCGATGGCGGGCGCCCAGCTGCGCGCGCCGCTGTATGAGGACAAGGTCGTCGACTTCCTTTTCTCCAAGGCGGAAATCACTGACCGCGAAGTGAGCCGCGCCGAAGTCGAGGCGGACCTCGAAAGCGAGGAAGGCCATGTCCACGGGCCGAATTGCGGCCACGATCACGGCGCAGCGCCCGCAGCGAAGGGCAAGGCCAAGACTAAGAAGACCAAGAACGAGGTAGCTGCATCAGAAGGGCCGACGAGCGCGGGAGCGAAGACCAGCAGCAAGCTCCCGAAGGCTTCCAAAGGCGCGCCGGCCCCCGCCAAGGTCAAGCTGACCGAGGACGCCACCACGAAGCTGAAGCCCGCCAAGCCGAAGAAGAGCGAGCCGGCCAACAAGCCTGTCCCGAGCAAAGACGACGGGGCTGCCGCTGCCAAAGTCGCGGGCGACGGCGGCGCGAAGAAGGCGCCGGCCAAGAAGGCGAAATAATCGTCATTCCCGCGAAAGCGGGAACCCAGTTATATAAGCCGATGGGCCCCCGCTTTCGCGGGGTGACGAAGGGGTAGCGATGGCAGCCGAGCAGCAAGTGCGCATCGCCGTGATCCTACCTTGTTATAATGAGGAAGCGACGATCGCCGCGACGGTGCGCGGGTTCCAGGCGGTGCTGCCCGGCGCGGACATTTTCGTCTACGACAACAACAGCCGTGACCGCACCCGCGACGTCGCGGATGAAGTCGGCGCGATCGTCCGCGGCGAGCTGCTTCAGGGCAAGGGCCATGTCGTTCGCCGCATGTTCGCCGACATCGACGCCGACGTGTACCTGATGGCCGACGGCGACCTCACCTATGATCCGGCGGCAGCGCCCGAAATGGTGCGTCTGCTCCTCGACCAGCAGCTCGACATGGTTGTGGGCACGCGCCGCCATCAGGCCAGCGACGCATATCGTGGCGGACATCTATTCGGAAACCGCTTGTTCACCGGCTTGCTGGCCCGTTTGTTCGGACGCAGTTTTTCAGATATTTTCTCGGGTTACCGGGCCTTTTCACGACGCTTTGTGAAGAGCTTTCCGGTGCTGTCGTCGGGCTTCGAGATCGAGACCGAGATCAGCGTCCATGCGTTGGAGTTGCGGATGCCAGTCGGCGAGGTCGAGACCAGCTATGGAGCGCGGCCGGAAGGGTCGGAGTCCAAGCTTTCGACCTACCGCGACGGCTGGCGCATTCTGAAGACGATCGCCACCCTCTACCGTGTCGAGCGGCCGGTACTCTTTTACGGCGGCATCGGAGCGCTGCTGCTGCTCGCCGCGATGATCCTCGCCCTTCCGCTGGTCCTTACCTACCTCGATACGGGACTGGTTCCGCGGCTGCCGACGGCGGTGCTGGTGACCGGAATGACGATTGTCGCGGTGCTGTGTTTCTTCACCGGGCTGATCCTCGACACGGTCACGCGCGGCCGGCGAGAGATGCGGCGGCTCGCCTATCTGGGGCAGGCGGCGCCGGGCGGCATCAACCGCCAGCCGCAGCTTGAACCTTCCACGGTTCACGCCGATGTAGGGCGCACAGCAAGCAAGAGGACCCGTACTTAGTCATGGATCATCAGGATATCGCCGCGGGGCTCGTTCCCATCGTCATCGAGCAGTCCAACCGGGGCGAGCGCAGCTTCGACATTTACTCCCGTCTGCTGCGCGAGCGGATCATCTTCGTTACCGGCGCGGTAGAGGACCATATGGCCTCGCTGATCACCGCCCAATTGCTCTTCCTCGAGTCCGAAAACCCGAAGAAAGACATCTTCATGTACATCAACTCGCCGGGCGGCGTGGTGACCGCCGGCCTCGCGATTCACGACACCATGGCCTACATCCGCCCGCGCGTCGGCACCGTCTGCATCGGCCAGGCCGCGTCAATGGGCAGTTTCCTGCTGGCCGCGGGCGAGCCGGGGATGCGCATCGCGCTGACCAACAGCCGGATCATGGTCCACCAGCCGTCGGGGGGCGCCCAAGGCATGGCCGCGGACATCGAAATCCAGGCGCGCGAGATTCTTCGCATGCGCTCGGCGCTCAATTCTCTTTATGCCAAATATACGGGCAAGCCGATCGAGGAGATCGAACGGGCAATGGACCGCGACAAGTTCATGGAAGCGGACGAAGCCAAGGATTTCGGTATCATTGACGAGGTGTTCGACAAACGTCCTGGCGCCGAGGAAGGCGACACCACCGGCGCGGCAGACATTACGCCCTCCTGAGGGACGTCAGGCACTGTTTGACCCGTAGTTTGCGCACTCCGGCGTAAAGCGCCTCAACGGACACCTGAGGTTCACTGCCGATGCGTTCTTTGACTGCACGCCGGTTTGCCGGCGCCAGCAATCGGAGCTTGCCATGGACCTCAACTATCTCTTCCACCGCCAGCAGGTGGAGCGCGCCAAGGCAGAATCGGCTGGATCGGAGATCGTTCGCGACACCCACCGCGAACTCGCGGCCGGCTACGAGCAGAAGATCGGAAGCTCCAGCCACGGAGATTTCTATCGGGAGAATGATGGATCCGAAGGTGCCGAGATGCCGGCTTCGGACTAGTCTCTAAAGTCTCAATCCATATTCGGCGAAGCGGGCCTCCACGTCCGCCTCGCTTTCGATTGCGGCGGCTCGATCGGCTTCGGCGCGCGCTTTGTCTCCAAGGCGGGCATGGACGATGGCGCGGCCCATGAGCGAGGTCGCACCCATGCGCTTTTCCACCGCTTTGTCATAGGCAACAAGCGCGTCCTGCAGCTGGCCAGCCCGCAATAGCGCCAGTCCGAGGCTATCGACCGCCGCATAGTTCTGCGGCTCGAGGCGCAGCGCTTCGCGGCAGTCTTCCACCGCCGATTCGGCGAGGACATTGCGAAGCGCCTTGGTCCAGCAGATGTTATTGAGATCGGTGGAAGTCACGGCATTGGCTCGTGCTTCGGAAAACAACGCCCGCGCTTCTGTGGCGCGCCCCATCTTCTCGAGCACTATGGCGCGCCCAAGCTTGATGTCCAGGTCGTCGGGTGCCAGCTTTGCGACCCTTTCATAAAGCTCGAGGGCCGGTTGCAGTTCACCTTGTGAGACCAGTTCTGGTGCCAGTTCGGCAAGAGCCGACACGTCGGAGGGATCCAGCTTCAGTGCAGCATCGAAGTCGGCCCGGCGGCCCGCGCGGTCCAAGCGCGGCCGTGACTGCGCGCGGTTCACATAGATATATGGCTCTGGCCTGATGGCCAGTGCCGCGGCGAACGCGCCCATCGCCTTTTCCGTAAGCCCCAGCGCTGCATAGATCCGGCCGGCCGCCACATGCGGGTAAACCTCTCCTGGCGTTTCGCGGACCAGCAACTCGGCCTCGCGGACGACTTGGTCCCGCTCGCCGCGCGCCTTGAAGATGTTCGCGCGCAGCAATCGTACTTCCGTCAGCCCGAAGCCCGTTTTCAGCGCGCGTTCGGAATCGGCCAGTGCCAGTTCGTCGTGCCGGAGGCGTGAGTGGACGCGTGCTCGCTCGATGAAGCCGGTGGAGGTCGCGCCTTCGATCTCGATCTGCTTGGAATAAGCCGTCAGCGCGAGCTGCAAATCCCCCTTGTCGAACGCAATCCGCGCCCGGGCGTGATGGACGAAAGGATGGTCGGGCCCTGCCGCCAGTGCGGCAGCCACATCGCGATCCACAGCTCCATGGTTGCCCTTGCCGGAGTGGACCAGTGCCCGCATTATCAGGGCCTCGGCATCGGCTGGGTTGGCCGCGACGATTTTGTCGAGGTCGGACAAGGCTTTCGCGTCTTCCTGCAATTCCGCATAGGCGCGCGCACGGTTGTACAGTGCGAACCCGTCCGTCGGCCGTTGTTTGAGGATTTTGGAAAAGGCCTCGACGGCAGTACCGAAATCACCCTTGTTGGCGGCCATCAGTCCCCGGGCGCGCGCCGCCACATAATTGTCGGGGTCGATTGCGTCGGCGGCCGCGAGGTCCTTCTCGGCGTTCGCGTAATCTTTTCTCCAGACGCGCGCCATTGCGCGGTTGGCAAAGGCCCAAACGTTGCCGGGCTCCATCGCTGCGGCTTTGGTGAAATCCTCCTCAGCTTTCGCAAAATGTTTAACGTCCAAAAGGGCGATGCCTCGGTCGATGAAAGCGTGTGCCGATGCGGGTGTTGCGGTGGTCAGCGCGCTCAGGTCAGCTGGAGTTCGACGATAGCTCTCCGGCACGCGTATGTTCACTTCCGCGTCGTGCAGAGCTTTCAAGCGTGGGGCTGCAGCGATCGCCTCCTTGTATGGCACTTCTGGAAGGAGCACCCTCTCGCTGGTGTCGACCGTGATGCTGTTGCCGTTGCGCGTCAGCGATTGTCGATATTCGACGCCTGCAAGGGTTTCGCTTACCGGCTGCGGCATCACCTGGCTGGTCATGAATGCCGGCGGCAGCTTGATCGTGGTCCGCTTCTTCGTGAAGCCGGGGTAGGCCGTGACGAACGGAGCTTCGCGGTTGGGTCCGTCCTGCCGATGAAAGTCCGGATTGAAGGCGATGGTCGAGGTAGGGACATAGAACCAATCGTCGTCCCATTTTAGCTTGGCTTCGCCCGTGGTGACCATCCGAAGCTCACCCGTAGCTTTGTCGAACTTGGCGGAACTGCTCTTCACCTGGAACGTGTCGGTGTATCCCAGCGCGTTCTTCCGAAGCGCCTCCTCGCGTTGGCCGGCGGTCAGCTGCGAGTAGATGGTGTCGAGAAGGATTGCAGAGTCGCCGCGGAAAACCTCTTCGATGCGGACGGTGGCTTGCGCAAAGACACCTGCGGTCGCGTCAATTTCGATGAGCGTGTCATTGTCCGGACGGTCGAGCGGCGATGGCAGGATCCGCACGAGCTTGGCGTCGGGCACCAGAGGCAGTCCCCAGCCGAATGCCGGCACCCGCAGCCGCTTAAGGCTGGTGTCGCCGGTCCGCGTGCCGTCGAGCCACACATTTCTGCCCCCGACGGTGGCACGAACGATCACATGATCGAACAGCGCGAGCATTGGCAGCCGGCCAGGAATGGCATCGCCCAGGGAACTATGAACCGCGACCGGCTCGGCTTCCACCCCAAACTCGTTCAACAAAGCGAGGAGAAGCGCCGTCTTCGCCTTGCAGTCCCCATAGCGGCGGGCCCAAGTCTCCTCGGCCGTTGCCGGGACGTAACCGCCTTCGCCCATCAGCAGTGCGACATAGCGAACGCGCGACTGAACGAGGGCAAGCGCCTGCTCGACCCGCGCTGCCGGGTCCGACGTTGAGGCTCTGATCTTCTCAACCTCAGTACGGAGCGGTCCGGCGGGCGCTATGACTGCCGCTTTCTGGAACAGTGGTGCCAGCAGCCCGCCGACTTCTGCCCATCCGTCGAAGTCGCTCGTCTCTACGAGCCTTGCCAAAGCAAAGCGGGCCGGGGCGCCCTTTGGTGTCACAAGCGGTTCGAGGTTCTCGGCCCTGATCTCAACCGTCTTGACGCCGCCCTCGGTGCGGACAGGTCCAGCGGTCAACTCACTGTAGCGAAACTTCAGGTCGAGATCGGAAGGCCAGGTCACTCGCGCACGAGCGGAGCGAATGTGCGTTCCGTTCCAGGCCGCGAACGCACCCTGGACATGCCCTTGCATCACAGGGTCCTGTTCGAGGAGGGTCGTCGCCAGCTCGATCGCGTCGCCTTCCTGCAACCCTTCCGGCTGAATGTTGGCGGTCAGGATACCGTCGAGCGTGGCGGCATCCAGGTTGGTCTCGCGGCGCAGGGTGGTGAAGCGTTGTCCTCCGGCCAGCACGTCGATCACTTCCGCCCCGCGGCGGATCAGCAACCGGTTGACGGTCAAAGATTGCGTGGCCGGGTTCCACGGCAGCGAAATGTTGCCCGCTGCAAGGCCGGCAGAGTTGTGAATTTGGAGGACAAGCCGGGTGAAGCTGGTGGTTCTGCCTTTCTCCACGAGGATCTGCTGATCCTGAAGAAGGATGCTGGCCGGTCGCTCTTCGTTACTGCCCGCGGCGGGCAGCGGGAGCGGCTGCACCCAGGTCGGTGGCGCTGCGTACTTCAGCTCAGCTTCGGCCGATGCAGGCGCGGCAAAGGCGAGCGCAGCGGCGCCGATCAGCAATGTCCAGACTTTGCGCATAAGGCTCTCCCCGGCACGCATCCTATTGGCACTTCGAGAAATTTGAAAGTTGGCGTTCAAATCGAGCTGACACATGTGTAAGCTAATTCGCTTCAAGGACGGATCGCTTCCCAATGTACCGCCATGCCATTGCCATCGGCCCCGACGACATCGACCATATGGGGCATGTGAACAACAGCGTGTACCTGCGCTGGGTGCAGGACGCCGTCATCGAATATTGGGAGAAGGTCGCCCCCGCCGAGGCGGTCGGCAAGCATCTGTGGGTCGCGCTGAAGCACGAGATCACCTACCGCCGCCCGACTTTCCTCGACGATGTCGTGGTGGCCGACGTGCTGGCGGAGAAGGTCGAAGGGGCAAAGGCGATCTTCAGCACGGTCATTCGCCGCGGCGAGGACGTGTTGGCAGAGATCAAGAGCAGCTGGTGCTGCCTCGATGCGCGAAGCATGCGCCCGGTCCGGCTTGCCCGCGAAGTCACCGAGCGCTTCTTGCCGCGAGACTGATCTCGTCAGCCGGCGAGGAGTTGCTCGGGCGGGCCGGGGGAGTGGCAAATCGTCGCGTTTGTGCATGCGTTTAATGGACTTACGCCCCCCTTGCCGATGCGCCGAGCACAATCCATATTCGGGACGGTAGCCAGTCAGCCGGGGCGGCGTTAACCGCAAGCCAAGATTGATTGTGCAAAAAGAATGGCTAGCATGGCCCGTCAGGTCGTCCCGCGGCCGAAGATAAGGACTTTGAGTGACCAAGCTTTCTGGCAGCGACGGCAAGAGCACCCTCTACTGTTCATTTTGCGGTAAATCGCAGCATGAGGTGCGCAAGCTGATCGCCGGGCCGACCGTGTTCATCTGCGATGAGTGCGTCGAGCTGTGCAACGACATCATCCGCGAGGAGAGCAAGTCGGCGCTGGTCAAGACCCGCGACGGCGTCCCGACCCCTTTGGAGATCTGCAACGTCCTCGACGATTATGTGATCGGTCAGTCCCGCGCCAAGCGCGTCCTCTCGGTCGCTGTCCACAACCACTACAAAAGGCTGAACCACGGCGCCAAGTCGGGCACCGAGGTCGAACTCGCCAAGTCGAACATCCTGCTGATCGGGCCGACGGGTTGCGGCAAGACCCTGCTGGCGCAGACGCTCGCCCGCATCCTCGACGTGCCGTTTACCATGGCCGACGCGACGACGCTGACCGAAGCGGGCTATGTCGGCGAGGATGTCGAGAACATCATCCTGAAGTTGCTCCAGGCATCCGACTACAACGTGGAAAAGGCGCAGCGCGGGATCGTTTACATCGACGAGATCGATAAGATCAGCCGCAAGTCCGACAATCCATCGATTACCCGCGATGTTTCGGGAGAGGGCGTCCAGCAGGCACTGCTGAAGCTGATGGAAGGCACGACCGCCAGCGTTCCGCCGCAGGGCGGCCGCAAGCATCCGCAGCAGGAATTCCTGCAGGTCGACACGACCAACATATTGTTCATCTGCGGCGGCGCCTTCGCCGGCTTGGAAAAGATCATCGCCGACCGCCTGCAGGGCAAGTCGATCGGTTTCGGCGCCCATGGCGCCGCTCCCGAAGAGCGCAAGACGGGGCAGGTGCTCAAGAGCTGCGAGCCCGAGGATCTGCTGAAGTTCGGCCTGATCCCGGAATTCATCGGCCGGCTGCCGGTGATTGCGACTCTCGAGGACCTCGACGAGACCGCATTGGTCAAGATCCTGGTCGAGCCGAAGAATGCGCTGGTGAAGCAATATGCCAAGCTGTTCGACATGGAAGATGTCGAGCTCGCGTTCAGCGACGATGCCTTGCACTGCGTCGCCAAGAAGGCGATCGAGCGCAAGACCGGCGCCCGCGGCCTGCGCTCGATCCTGGAAGGAATCCTGCTCGACACGATGTTCGACCTGCCGTCGATGGACGGCGTGGATGAGGTCCATGTCGACAAGGATGTCGTTATGGGCAGCAAGGAGCCGGTCCGCGTCTATGCCAAGAAGGACAAGGCGGGCGACGCTGCGTGACGGCTGACGAGCGCGCCGTGGCTCCTGCCGCGGCACTCGATGAAGGACCGCTGTCCTTCCTGCCCAGGGCAATTCGGGAACCGCGACAGCCGCTGCTGGCGATCATCATTGGATGGCTGACGGCTTTCGTGCCGGCGATCGCGTTGGGTGCGGCGGTTCAGTTCGTGCTTCCTGACGCGCCCAAGCCCGATCTCGCCATTACGGGCGGCTATGCAATCTTCCGTGTCACCGTGTTCGCGCCGGTCGTTGAAACGCTGATCATGGCTGCCGTGCTGGCTCTATTGCTGCTGTTCCTGCCGCCAACGGCCGCAATCCTCGTCAGCGCGGTCGGCTGGGGCGTCGCCCACTCGCTCGCGGCCGCGGCGTGGGGGCTGGTGATCTGGTGGCCCTTCCTGATCTTCTCGACACTGTTCGTGGTCTGGCGCAACCGATCGCTACTGCTGGCCCTGGCCATTCCGACAGCCGCTCATGCGCTCAATAATCTGATTCCGTCGCTGCTGATCCTCTGCGGGGTCGCGACCTAGGCCTTAGTTGACCGCCGCCATCTGCTCGTTGCCGAAGTAGCGCTTCAGCAAGGCTTCGTCGCGGCCGTAATGGTCCTTCAGGAAGCGCACGCCGTTCGGGGTCGCGGCGGCGGTGATGTAGGTCATGTAGACCGGCACCGGTTGCGGCACGTCGACATTCTCCTCGACCTTTGCATCCTTGCCCTTTGGCACATAGCCGAAAATCCACTTGGACAGGCGCGCGGCGTCCTCGACACGGACGCAGCCGTTGCTGATCCAGCGGTCCTCGGCGGCGAACTTCGCCTTGTCGGGGTAATCGTGGAGATAGATGCCAAAATCGTTGGGCATCATATATTTGATGTTCCCCATCGAGTTGAACGGACCCGGGCCGCGACGGAAGCGACGGTCGGTCGGCTTGCCGGCCGCAAGGCCCTGCCAGTCGACGCTCGACGGATCGACCTTGGTAGCCTCGTCGGTCCAGTCGGTGAAGATGTCGTAGTCGCGGTCGGTGAGGTAGCTCAGCCCTTCCTTCAGCACGCCCGGGGCGATCGTCTTGGTGACGAGCTCCGGCGGCACGTTCCAATAGGGATTGACGCTGACGTAGCGCATCAGCGCCGCCATCATCGGCGTCGCCGTCTCGGGCGCTCCGACAATCGCGCGCATGCTGTCGACCGGGCGGCCATTTTCGTAGAGCGAGATGCGCGCCGAGCCGCTGTCGACGAGGACGTAGCGTTCCTGATCGTTGGGCGTCGGCAAGCGGCGCGCCCGCTCCAGATTGATCATCAGCACGCGCTGATAATAGTCGGCGCCGCGGTTCATCGATGCGATGGTCCCGGCGCCGGCAATGCCGTCCGCCTTGAGGCCATGCGTGTCCTGGTATTCGGCCACAACCTTGGCCAGCTGGTCGTCGAATTTGGTGCCGGCGGACAGCCCCAAGCGCTCGCGAAGCAGGGCAACGCGGTCGCCCTCAATCCCGGCCTTGAGCGTCGGTCCCGCCGGAATGTCGATCTGCGGAAGGCCGCCCCAGCGCATCTGGTAGCGGACAAGGCCGCGGCGAAGATCGGTGTAAAGCGGGTGAGCGGAATCCAAAAGATCGAGCGGCGCGGAATCAAAATCGCCGAAATCGGCGTCGTGGACCAGCCTTTCGCCACGCTGCGTTGCGGGGGCGAGTTCCTGGTCGATGTAGATCATGTCGACGCCCTGCTCGACGCTCGGCGGCAGGTCGATCGGCTCGATCGGCGAATATTCCAGCGCGAAAGCTGACGCCGAAAGACTGACCGTGGCCAGGAACATTGCAATTTTGCGTGACATTCAAACCCCTTTGCCTGCCGTCCGTCATAACAGGCGAAGCTGAACGCTTCCAGAATTGGCGGACTCGCCTCGTCCCGCCAGCGCTTCGCCTTGCAGCTATCGGTCGACCTCCTCGCTCGCTTTGTTGCGCCGGGTCAGCGGCCCGCCCATATAGCGCCCATGACTCGCATCCTCCCCATCCTGCCGCTTCGTGACATCGTCGTTTTCCCCCAGCGCATCGTGCCGCTCTTCGTCGGCCGCGAGAAATCCGTGGCGGCGCTGGAAGCGGCGATGAGCGGCGACAAGGAGCTGTTCCTGGTCGCGCAGCTCGACCCGAGCGAAGACGATCCCGACCGGGACGCGATGTACGACCTCGGCGTGGTCGCGACGGCGATGCAGCTGCTGAAGCTGCCCGACGGGACCGTCCGTGTGCTCGTCGAAGGCGCCCGGCGAGCCCGGCTGGTCGATCTGGTCGCCCGTGAAGGCCATATGGCTGCCGAGATCGAGGACGTCGAGGACGAGCAGTCCGACGGGCCGGAAACTGCGGCGCTGATGCGCTCGGTGCTCGACCAGTTCGAGAATTACGCCAAGCTCAACAAACGGCTGCCGCCGGAAACCGGCATCCAGCTGTCGGAGATCGAGGATGCCTCGATCCTTGCCGACGCGGTCGCGTCCAACCTGTCGATCAAGGTTGCCGACAAGCAGGCGATCCTTGGCGAGCTCAACCCCGCGCGGCGGCTGGAGATGGTGTTTGCCTTCATGGAAGGCGAGCTCGGCGTGCTCCAGGTCGAGAAAAAGATTCGCAGCCGCGTCAAGCGCCAGATGGAGAAGACTCAGCGCGAATATTATCTCAACGAGCAATTGAAGGCGATCCAGCGCGAGCTGGGCAATGAAGGCGAGGAAGGCGGGGACGAGCTGGCGGAGCTGGCCGCCAAAATCCGCAAGACCCGCCTGTCGAAGGACGCGCGCAGCCGCGCCAATGCCGAGCTTAAGAAACTGAAGGCGATGGCGCCGATGTCGGCCGAAGCGACGGTGGCGCGCAACTATCTCGACGTGCTGCTCGGCCTGCCGTGGGGCAAGAAGTCGAAGCTGAAGAAGGACATCGCCGAGGCGCAAAGCGTGCTCGACGAGGACCATTATGGGCTGGAGAAGGTCAAGGACCGGATCATCGAATATCTGGCGGTGCAGGCGCGCACCAACCAGCTCAAGGGGCCGATCCTGTGCCTCGTCGGCCCGCCCGGCGTCGGCAAGACCTCGCTCGGCAAGTCGATTGCGCGGGCGACCGGCCGCGAGTTCGTTCGCCAGTCGCTTGGTGGCGTGCGCGACGAGGCTGAGATCCGCGGCCACCGTCGCACTTATATCGGCAGTCTGCCGGGCAAAATCGTGTCGAACCTCAAGAAGGCCGGAACCTCGAACCCCTTGTTCCTGCTCGACGAGATCGACAAGCTCGGCCAGGATTTCCGCGGCGATCCGGCCTCCGCACTGCTCGAGGTTCTCGACCCGGAGCAGAACAGCAAGTTCCAGGACCATTATCTGGAACTCGACTACGACCTTAGCGACATCATGTTCGTGACAACGGCCAACTCGCTCGACCTGCCGCAGGCGCTGCTCGACCGGATGGAGATCATCCGGCTCGAAGGCTACACGGAGGAAGAGAAGGTCGAGATCGCCAAGCGCCACCTGATCCCCAAGCAGATGGAAGCCCACGGGCTGAAGGAAGAGGAGCTGCACTTTACCGACGAGGGGCTTCGCGCCGCGATCCAGTTCTACACCCGCGAGGCGGGCGTGCGCACGCTGGAGCGCGAGCTCGCGAAGATTGCCCGCAAGTCGCTTCGCCGGATCCTCGAGGGCAAGACGGAGAAGGTCGAGCTTACCGCCGAAAATGTTGGCGAGTATCTCGGTGTCCGCCGCTACCGCCACGGCATGGGCGAGGAGGAGGACCAGATTGGCGCGGTGACGGGCCTGGCGTGGACCGAAGTCGGCGGTGAGCTGCTGACGATCGAGGCGGTGACCGTTCCCGGCAAGGGCCTGATCAAGACCACCGGCAAGCTCGGCGAGGTAATGCAGGAGTCGATTCAGGCGGCGATGAGCTTCGTCAAGGCGAGGGCGCCAGCCTATGGCGTCAAGCCGTCGATCTTCGCGCGCAAGGACATTCACGTTCATTTGCCCGAGGGCGGCGTTCCCAAGGACGGCCCCTCGGCGGGCGTCGGAATGGTCACGGCAATGATATCGACACTGACTGGCATTTCGGTGCGGCGCGATGTGGCGATGACCGGTGAAGTCACGCTGCGCGGACGGGTGCTGCCGATCGGCGGGCTCAAGGAGAAATTGCTGGCGGCGCTGCGCGGCGGCATTTCGACCGTGCTGATCCCGGCCGAGAATGAAAAGGATTTGGCCGAGATTCCGGCCAGCGTCACGGACGGGCTGGAAATCGTGCCCGTGAGTCATATCGACGAGGTCCTAGCGCGCGCGCTTACCGAGCCGATGCGGCCGATCGAGTGGACCGATGCCGACGAACATGCGCCTGAACCGCCGATAGCAGGCCATCCGTCCGAAACAGGGACGCCGGTTCGTCACTAGGCTTTGACTCAGCGGCCAAGTCTTGCCTTAAAGCTCCAGTCTTTCGCGCGCGAGTCCCGCGCCGCGGCGGGGAGAGAGCCCAGGTATGAACAAGCAGGAACTGATCGGTCAGGTTGCTGATCGCGCCGGCCTCAGCAAAAGCGACGCCAGCCGCGCGATCGAGACGACCCTCGAAATCGTCACTTCGACCCTAAAGCGGGGTGACGAAGTCCGGCTGGTCGGCTTCGGCAATTTCTCCGTCACCCGCCGCAAGGCCTCGACAGGGCGCAACCCGCGCACCGGCGAGCCGATGCAGATAAAAGCCAGCGCCCAGCCGAAATTCCGGCCCGGAAAGGTGCTGAAGGACGCGGTCCAGTAATGCAGCCGGGTCTGTGGCGATTGCCGTAGGTCAGGCTGGACACCACCGCCTGCGCTCCTTATCTGCATCGCTGCCGGGGCGTGGGCGCGTAGCTCAGTGGTAGAGCACTGTGTTCACACCGCAGGGGTCGCAAGTTCAATCCTTGCCGCGCCCACCATGCCCCGCCACCCATCCCGCATCCGTAACGATTTGTTGCAACCGACAGTGCAGGCGCGGCGTTCGCACCTTTGATGAACGGTAATCGAGTCGGCGTTGGGGCAACGCCGCCCCCCGCATCCCTGTTGCAGGGCGCCAGCCTGTTCCTCGACTTCGACGGAACGCTGGTCGACATTTCTCCGACGCCCGATGCCGTGACGGTTTCGGCCGAGCTTCGCGAACTCCTGACACTGCTGCAGGACCGCCTCGGCGGCCGGGTTGCGGTTCTGACCGGGCGTTCCGCCGACGATATCACGGCGCGCCTCCACCCCGTCCGGCTCAGCGTCGGCGGCAGTCATGGGCTCGAACGGCGCATTGCCGGCAGCACCATCGAAGCGCCGGACCGTCCCGCGGCACTGGACGCGGCGGTGAAAAGTTTCCGCGGGCTCGAGCGCGATTTTCCTGGCGTTTTAGTCGAGGACAAGCCGTTCGGCGCGGCGGTGCACTACCGGCTTGCGCCGGAGGCGGAGGTGGCTTGCCATGAAGCGGCCGAAGCTGCGGCACGCGAGACAGGCCTAAAATTGCAGCATGGCAAGATGGTCGTCGAATTGAAGCCCTCCGGAGCCAACAAGGGTGCGGCATTGCTCGCGATGATGGACATGCCACCGTTCGCCGGGACACACCCGATCTTCCTCGGCGACGATCTGACCGACGAGCCGGCATTCGAGGCCTCGCAGCAGCTTGGGGGCGCGGGGGTGCTGGTCGGCGAGGAGAGGAAGAGTGCGGCGCGCTACCGGCTTGCCGGAGTGGCGGATGCGCTGGCTTGGATGCGCGGCGCGATGGAGTCGCTGCGATGAGTTCGCTCGACCTGTGGCCGATCGGCAATTGCCAGGTCAGCGCGCTGGTCGACCGCAGCGCTCGCTTCGTGTGGGGCTGCGTGCCGCGGGTCGATGGCGACCCCTTGTTCTCGGGCCTGATGGCCGGCGACGAGCCGCAGTCCGGCTATTGGGACATCGAACTGGAAGACGGATCGACCGCCGAGCAGACCTATGTCCGCAACACCGCCGTGCTTCGCAGCGTCAAGCGCGACACCAGTGGCAACGCGGTTGAAATTCTCGATTTCTGCCCGCGCTTCACCCGTTCCGGCCGCACCTATCGCCCCGTAGCGTTCGTTCGAATCGTCCGTCCGATCGAGGGCAGCCCGCGCGTCCGGGTCCGGCTTCGGCCGACGCAGGAGTGGGGCGCGCCATCGCCTCCGCTTCCTGGCGGCTCGAACCATCTGCGCTTTCAGCTCGCCGCAATGCCGCTGCGGCTAACCACCAACGCGCCGATTGGCATAGTCCGGGACGAACGGCTGTTCCGGCTCGAGCAGCCGGTGCACTTCTTCCTCGGTCCGGACGAAAGCTTTGTCGGCGATGTCGCGCAGACGGTGGACGCGATGTACTTGCAAACCGTCGCGGAGTGGCAGCAGTGGGTGCGTGGCCTGGCCATCCCGCTAGAGTGGCAGGAGGCGGTCATCCGCTCGGCCATCGCGCTCAAGCTCTGCCAGCACGAGGAAACCGGAGCGATCGTCGCGGCGCTGACGACCTCCGTGCCCGAACATGCGGGATCTCAGCGGAACTGGGACTATCGCTACTGCTGGATCCGCGACGCTTATTACACCGTGCAGGCGCTCAACCGGCTGGGCGCGCTCGACGTGCTCGAGTCCTACCTGTCCTACCTGCGCAACATCGTCGACGATGCGCATGGCGGACTGATCCAGCCGCTCTACACCGTCACGGGCGAAGCCGAGTTGGAGGAGCATGTGGCCGAGCGGTTGGTCGGCTATCGCGGGGACGGGCCGGTGCGGGTTGGCAACCAGGCCTATGAGCAGGCGCAGCATGACGCCTATGGCCAGATCGTCCTGTCCAACGTGCAGGCCTTTTTCGACCAGCGCCTGTTCCGGCTGTCGGGCGTCGAGGACTTCCGGGCGCTGGAGAAGGTCGGAGAGCGGGCGTGGGAGCTTCACGACAAGCCCGACGCGGGCCTGTGGGAGCTGCGGACGCGGTCCTCCGTCCACACCTATTCCGCGGCGATGTGCTGGGCCGCGTGCGACCGGCTTGCCAACGCCGCCGGGGCCCTTGGCCTCGCGGATCGCCAGCAGCATTGGGCGGAGCGGGCCGAAGCCATCCGAACCCGGATCGAGGACGCGGCCTGGCGCCCCGACAGCCAGATGATGTCGGCGACATTTGCCGGCGACGACCTCGACGCCAGCCTGATCCAATTGCTCGACCTGCGCTTCTTCGCTCCCGACGACCCGCGTTTCCAGGGGACGCTCAAGGCGGTGGAGGAGGGGCTTCGCCGCGGCTCGACCATGCTGCGTTACGCGACCGAAGACGATTTCGGGCTTCCGCAGACCGCCTTCAACGTCTGCACTTTCTGGCTCATCGAAGCGCTTCATGCTACGGGGCGAAGCGACGATGCCCGCGCGCTGTTCGAGGAAATGCTCGAGCGCCGGACCGCCGCGGGGCTGTTATCCGAAGATATCGATCCGGTGACGGGCGAGCTTTGGGGCAATTATCCGCAGACCTATTCGCTGGTCGGGATCATCAACTGCGCTGTCCTGCTCAGCGATCCGTGGAGTTCGATCCGATGAGCCGCCTGATCGTCATTTCCAACCGCGTTTCGGCTGTGCGCGGAGAGATGTCGGCCGCCCATGGCGGTCTGGCAGTGGCGCTGACGGCAGCGCTGGCGGAGTGCGGCGGGTTGTGGTTCGGCTGGTCGGGGCAGCAGACCGACGAATTTACCGGCCAGATCAACTTCTCGCGCGAGGCCGGCGTGACGACCGCCACCGTCGATCTCGAAGAGCAGGACATCGACGAATATTACAACGGCTACGCCAATCGAACCCTGTGGCCGCTGTTCCATTACCGCATCGATCTCGCCGAATATGAGCGCGATTTCGCGGGAGGCTACAAGCGCGCCAACGAGCGTTTCGCCGAGACCGTCCGGCCGCTGATCGAGGCCGACGACGTGATCTGGGTGCAGGATTATCACATGATCCCGCTCGGTGCCGACCTGCGCAAGCTCGGCTTTGTCAACCGGATCGGTTTCTTCCTCCACATTCCCTGGCCTCCACGCCGGCTGCTCAACACGCTTCCGGAGGCGAAAGAGCTGGTCGAGACGATGTTCGCCTACGACCTCATCGGCTTCCACACCGAGGAGTGGCTGCAGTCGTTCAGCGAATATTGCGAGGCGGAATTCTGCGCGGTCATCGAGAACGGTTTGATGCGCGTGAACGGCCATGAGGTGCGGCTGATTGCCTGCCCGATCGGCATCGACGCAAAGGAGT
This sequence comes from Pseudomonadota bacterium, assembly GCA_030856365.1. Classification (GTDB taxonomy): domain Bacteria; phylum Pseudomonadota; class Alphaproteobacteria; order Sphingomonadales; family Sphingomonadaceae; genus Sphingomicrobium. The sequence goes on along the minus strand of JALYPM010000014.1, from coordinate 61,462 downwards.
TCGCCGAGCTGGCCGCGGGCGAGCCTGCCCAGCGTATCTGCGCGCAGATGCAGGAAAGCTCCAACGGCCGCTCGATGATCGTCGGTGTCGACCGGCTCGACTACAGCAAGGGGCTGGAGGAGCGCTTTGCCGGTTACGAGCGCTATCTGGTCGACAATCCCGAAGAGCGCAAAGGCGTGTTCCTGCTGCAGATCGCGCCGCCGTCGCGCGAGGCGGTCGAGAGCTACCAGCGCATCCGCGCCAGCCTGGAGGGCATGTCCGGCCGCATCAACGGCGAACATGCCGACATCGACTGGGTGCCGATTCGCTACGTCAACCAGAATTACCCGCGCGACGTGCTCGCCGGCATCTTCCGCGCCGCCAAGATTGGCCTGGTGACGCCGCTTCGCGACGGTATGAACCTTGTCGCCAAGGAATTCGTCGCCGCGCAGGACCCGGACGACCCCGGAGTGCTGGTTCTGTCGCGCTTTGCCGGGGCCGCGGCGCAGATGAAGGAAGCGTTGCTGGTCAACCCGTACAGCGCCGAGGAACTGGCCGACGCAATCAAGGTTGCAAGCCAGATGCCAAAGGAAGAGCGCATCCGCCGCTGGCGTCAGCTGTTCGACAATGTCCGCGCGGAAGATGTTAGCTGGTGGCGCAAGCGCTACACCGACGTGCTCGGAGACGTACCGGCACGGTCGAAGCCGCCGAGCCCTGCCTGAGTTCTAGCGGAAACGAATGATAAGTGCTTCACGCAGCACAGTGGTTTGCTCCGACGTTAGAGCCGTGGCCGATTTGAGATCGGGTGGGCCAGGCCAGCCGGTATCCTCGATCATCAAACCGGCCGCACTTCGGCTGCCCTCGTAACGAGGGATCACGTGGAAGTGCACGTGCGGGTCGACCATCATCAGCATCAGATAATTGATCCGCTCGAAACTGCAGAATTCGGCGAGGGCGCTCTCGATCATCGCCACCGCCGCCCGCTGCTCGGCAAATGCTTCCGGCGACAGCTGCCCGTAAGCCGTCGCATCGCCCTTCGCCGCCAGCACCATTGATCCGAGCGTGACCTGGGCCGGGCGGAGCAGGATCAACCAATGGTCGAGTTCTTGAAGGAGCGTGCCCGGATAGCCGAATTTCTCGATGGTTGCGTTGATCATGCCACTGCCGTCCCTTGCGTTCGCGCCCTCGCATCCCTAATCCACCGCTCGCGCCAGCCGAAGGCGCATTGCGGCGATCGTAGCTCAGCTGGTTAGAGCATCGGTTTGTGGTACCGAGGGTCGCGGGTTCAAGCCCCGTCGATCGCCCCATTCGTCTTTTCGACACCGGACAGAAGCGAACATGACCACCCCCTGGGGCTACGACGACTTCGACGCGCATGAGAAGCTTCACTTCGTCACCGATGAAGCGACCGGCCTCAAAGCGATCATCGCCATCCATTCTACCCATCTGGGCCCTGCCGCCGGCGGGGCGCGGTTCTGGCATTATGCCGAGGACGCAGAGGCGCTCAAGGACGCGCTGCGCCTGTCGCGCGGCATGAGCTACAAGAACGCCATGGCTGGACTCGCCTTCGGCGGCGGCAAATCCGTCATTCTCGCCGACCAAGAGCGGTCGAAGTCGCCCGAGCTGCTTGCCGCGTTCGGCTGCGCCGTCGATGGGCTCGCTGGGAAATATGTCACCGCCGAAGACGTCGGCATGAACGTGGCCGACATGATCGAGGTCAGCCGCCATACCCAATTCGTGGCCGGGCTTCCGGCCGAAGGCGGCGAAGTCGGCGGCGATCCGGGTCCCCACACCTCGCTGGGCGTTTTTCTTGGGCTGAAGGCGGCAGTGAAGCGCGCGCTCGGCAGGGACGACGTCTCCGGCCTGCACATCGCGATGCAGGGCGCCGGCAGCGTCGCCACCGGCGTTGCGCTTCATGCCGCCGCCGAAGGCGCGCGCATCTCCGTCGCCGATATCGACGAGGCCAAGGCGGGCAAGCTGGCGCAGGCGACGCAGGGCAAGGTCGTCGGCACCGACGAAATCCTCGGTCTCGAGGCCGACGTCGTAAGCCCCAACGCGCTTGGTGGCATCCTCGACGAGCAAAGCATTGCGGCGCTTCGGGCGCCGATCGTCGCCGGCGGCGCGAACAATCAGCTTGCCACCGACGCCGACGGCATGCGGCTCAAGCAGCGCGGCATTCTCTACTCGCCCGATTATGTGATCAATGCCGGCGGCATCATCAACGTCTGCACCGAATATCTGGACGACGGCGATGCCAGCCTGGTCCGCCGCCGCATTGAAGGCATTCCGCAACGGCTCGAGCAGATCTGGGCCGAGAGCGAGGCGAGCGGCCGCGACCCGGCGAGCGTGGCCGATGCGATGGCACAGAAGCTGATCGGGCGAGGCTAAGCGACCGGGCCATGCACGCCCTTGCCAATCCAGCGCGCTTCCTTCGTTTTGCGCGGCCGGCGACCGGCTGGCTGGTGGCGATCGGACTGCTGCTTGCCGTCGCGGGAATCGCGGCGGGATTAACACTCACTCCACCTGATTATCTGCAGGGTGAGAGCGTCCGCATTCTCTACGTGCATGTTCCGGCGGCCTGGCTCGGAATGGCGGGATGGGCTGGTATCGCCGTCGCTTCGGTCAGCCAATTGGTGTGGAGGCATCCACTGGCTGCGGTTGCCGGGCGCGCCATCGCTCCCGCCGGCGCGACCTTCGCCGCTGTCTGCCTGGCGACCGGCTCGATCTGGGGCCGTCCCACCTGGGGCACCTGGTGGGAATGGGACGGGCGGCTGACGTCGATGTTGATACTGTTCTTCATGTATCTCGGCTATGTCGCTCTGGCAGCAGCGGAAAAGGAACGGGGCGGGGAGGGGCGGCTGGCCGCTTTGTTCGGCCTCATCGGCGCCGTCAACTTGCCGATCATCCATTACTCCGTCCTCTGGTGGCGGACGCTTCACCAGCCGCAAAGCATCACGCTCAAGGGCTCGAGCATCGATGCATCCTTGCTTTGGCCGCTGCCGATGACGGCGATCGGCTTCACCGCCCTCTTTGCGGCGGTCGTGCTGATGCGGATGCGCGCGGAGTTGGCCGAGGCAAAGGTGGAGGCGCGGATGCGCCGGGCAGCGACTGAGTGAACCACTGGGCGTTCATCACGGCGGCCTATGGGGTGACGATCGTCGCCATGGCAGTGCTGATCCTGTGGGCCTACCGGTCGATGCGACGCGCGGAGGCTGCCGCCGACGAGCTTCGCCGGCGATGATGGTCAAGCCCAAGCACCAGCGGCTGATGCTGGTGCTGCTTGCCCTGGCGGCGGTAATCGGCGCGGTGCTGCTGGCGATGGTGGGTCTTCAGGACCGTGCGGCCTATTTCTACACGCCCACCGATGTCGCCGCGGGCAAGGCACCAGCCGGCAAGGCGATGCGCCTTGGCGGGATGGTGGCGGACGGGTCGGTGGCCAAGGATTCCGATGGCGTGACTACGCGCTTCACCGTCGCCGATGGCGATGCTCGCACGCCCGTGGTCTTTCGCGGCATCGTCCCGGACCTATTCCGCGAAAACAGCGGCGTCGTCGCCGAAGGACAGCTTGATCCCGGCGGAACCTTCGTCGCTGACAATATCCTCGCCAAGCACGACGAACGATACATGCCGCCACAGCTCGGCAACGATGCGGCCGAGCACAAGGCGGGGAAGACGCTGGAGCGATGATCGCGGAAGTTGGTCTTGCCGCGCTATGGCTGGCGACGGCGGCGTCGCTGCTGCAGCTGCTCTTTTCCGTCGGGCATGGCCGCGGCTGGTGGGACGCCGGCCGCGCTGTGCGAAGCGTCGCCGTGGTCCAGGGCGCGCTGGTGATTGTGGCCTTCGCCGCATTGCTGATGCTGTTCGTCCGCACCGACCTTTCGGTCGCGCTGGTCGCCGCCAACAGCCACAGCGCCAAGCCATTCCTCTACAAGCTGAGCGGTGCATGGGGAAACCACGAGGGCTCGATGCTGCTGTGGGTGACGGTGCTCGGAGCCTCCGGGGCGCTGGTTGCGTTGTTCGCCCGCAGGCTGGACGAGCGCACCCTGGTGTTCGCGCTTGGTGCACAAGGCGCTCTCGCGCTCGGCTTCCAGGCCTTCCTGCTGTTCGCATCCAACCCGTTTGCCCGCCTCGATCCCGCAGCCGCGGAGGGCAGGGGCCTCAACCCCCTGCTTCAGGACCCGGGCCTCGCCTTCCATCCGCCGACACTTTACCTCGGCTATGTCGGGATTTCGGTCGCCTTCAGCCTCGCAGTCGGGGCACTGCTCAGCGGCAGGGTTGACCGCTCGCTAGCGCAGGCAATGCGGCCCTGGGTGCTCGGCGCGTGGGTGCTGCTGACCCTGGGCATCACCGCCGGAAGCTATTGGGCTTATTATGAGCTCGGCTGGGGCGGCTGGTGGTTCTGGGACCCGGTCGAGAATGCTTCCCTTATGCCGTGGCTGGCGGCGACCGCCTTGCTCCATTCGGTCAATGTGCTCGCGGCACGCGGGGGGCTTCGCGCCTGGACGATGATGCTGGCGATGGTCGCTTTCTCGATGTCGATGGTCGGGACCTTCCTGGTGCGCTCGGGCATCCTGACGTCGGTCCATTCCTTCGCGGTGGACCCGCAGCGCGGCACCTTCATCCTCGTGTTGCTTGGCCTCTATGTCGGCGCGGCCTTCCTGCTGTTCGCGACGCGCAGCGCGGTGCTGAAGGAGGGCGCGCCATTCGAGCTGGTGAGCCGCGAGTCCGGTCTCGTCGCCAACAATTTGCTGCTCAGCGTCATCCTCGGCATCGTGTTCGTCGGTACGCTCTATCCCTTGTTCATTGAGGCAGCGACCGGCGAAAAGCTATCCGTCGGAGCGCCTTACTTTAATGCCGTCGCGGGCCCGCTGGCGTTGATCCTCGCCGCGCTAATCTCGGTAGGGCCGCTGCTGCGTTGGCGCCGGCACCAGCAGCCGTTGGGCAAGAAGCTGGCTATTCCCGCGCTCACGGCAGTGGTGGCGCTCGTCATCCTCCTGTTCGCAGCGCCCGAAGTCAGCTGGCTGACCAGAGCGGGCCTGGTGGTCGCTGCGGGGCTGGCCCCGGCGAGCCTGCTTCCGCTGGTCGGCCGCAATCCGTTGCGCATCCCCATGGCGACCTGGGGCATGGCCATTGCCCACTTGGGTGTCGCCGTGGCGATCGCAGGAATGGCGGCGGACAGCGGCTTCACTCGCGAGCGACTGGTCGCTGCCGCGCCGGGGCAAACGGTGTCCGTTGGGCCGTGGCTGGTCCAGTTCCGGCATGTCGTGCCGGCCGTCGGGCCCAACTGGACCGCGGTCGAAGCGGAGCTGCGCGCTTCGCGCGGGGCCGGAGTGACGGTGATGAAGCCGCAGACCCGATTCTTCACCGACCCGCCGACCGAAACCAACGAGGCGGCGATCGCGACTTTCCTCAACGGACAGCTCTATACCGTCGTCGGCAAGCCCGACGCGAATGGCCGCTGGCAGGTGCGGCTGTGGTGGAAGCCATGGGTGACCTTGATCTGGCTCGGCGGAGCGCTGATCGGCCTTGGCGGGCTGATTGCATTGATTGGCCGCGCGATTCGAGGCTGGCGGCCGAATTTCGGTCGGCGGCGGGAGCGCTACGCATGAGGAGGGCGATCCTCTTCCTGCCCGCGCTGGTGCTGTTGCTGTTCATCATCGCTGTCGCCTGGCGGCTGGCGAACCCGCCGGATTCGACGGTCCGCTCGCGGCTCGAGGGTCAGCCGCTGCCGGCCTTCGTGCTGCCGGCCGCGCTTCCCGGCAAGCCGAGCTTCGGCTCCGCCGACCTCGCCACCGGGGCGCCTCGCCTGGTCAACATCTTCGCCAGCTGGTGCCTGCCCTGCATCGCCGAGGCGCCTGTGCTCGACGATCTCAGGCGGCGCGGCGTCAAGATCGACGGCATCGCCATCCGCGACCGGCCCCAGGACATCGCCGACTTCCTTCGCCGCAACGGCGATCCGTATGAGCGGATCGGCGCGGACGATCGCAGCCGGGTTCAGCTCGCGCTTGGTTCGTCGGGCGTGCCGGAAAGCTTCGTCGTTGACGGCAAGGGCGTGATCCGCTTCCAGCACATCGGGGCGATCATGCCGCAGGATGTGCCGGCGATCCTCGCCGAGCTGGAGAAGGCGCGGTGAGGATGCTGATCTTTGCTCTCGCGCTGACGCTGGCGACGCCGGCTCTCGCAGATTCCAACCTGCCGCCCGCGCATTGGGCCAACCGCCAGCTGCCCGACCCGCGGCAGGAGGCGCAGGCGAAGGCGCTGATGGAGGAATTGCGTTGCCTCGTCTGCCAGGGTCAGTCGATCGCCGATTCCGATGCGGAAATCGCCGGCGACATGCGTGACCTCGTGCGGCGACGGATCGCGGCAGGGGAGAAGCCCGGAGCGATCCGCTCCTGGCTGGTCGAGCGCTACGGCAATTGGGTCACCTATCGGCCATCGGCTGAGCCGGTGACATGGCCGCTGTGGGCCGCGCCTTTGCTATTGCTGGCGGCGGGCATTCTGATGGCGCGGGAGCGTATCGGCAGGAGGCGCCGGTCATGATCGGACTGGTAATCCTGCTTCTGCTGACCGCGGGCGGACTTTATTGGTCCGGCGTTCGCGGAGCGATGCTGCAAATGTCTGCCGCCGCTCTGCTGTTCGGTGCGGTCGGCTACACGATCCAGGGACGGCCCAGCCTAAGCGGATCGCCCCGAGCAGAAAGGACCAGTGCCGCGGCCATCCCGCTGACGCCCATCCGTCATGCCTTCTTCGGCCAGTTCACGGCCGCCGAGCGGTGGCTGCTGATTTCGGAAAGCTACGCGCGGCGCGGGAACACCGCCAATGCCGCCGGCATCCTTCGAACGGCGGTCCGCGAGTATCCGGATGATCCCGCCCTGTGGGTGGGTCTCGGCAACGCGCTGATTGACCACGCGGGCGTGATTACGCCGGCAGCGGAGCTTGCCTTCTCGCGGGCGCAGGAGCTTGCCCCCGGCCACCCCGCCGCGCGCTTCTTCTACGGCCTTGCCCTGGCCCGCTCGGGCGACGGCGCCGCTGGCGTCCGCGAGTGGCGGCAAGTCCTCGCCGCTGCGCCCGCCGATGCCAGCTGGCGGCCGCTGGTCGAAGACGCGATCCTCGCCCTCAGCCGGCCTGCTATCAGTCGTCCCGCCCGCTAAGCCGCGGCTTCATAAGGCAGGTCGAGCGCCTCGGCGACGGCCGCGTGGCGGATCTTGCCGTTCGACACGTTGAGCCCGTTGGCGAGGTGCGGGTCCTGCCGCATCGCTTCTTCCGCGCCGAGGCCGGCGATCTTCAGCGCGAACGGCAGCGTCGCATTGTTCAGCGCGAAGGCGCTGGTACGCGAGACAGCGCCCGGCATGTTGGCGACGCAATAATGGATGATGCCGTCGACCTCATAGACAGGGTCGGCATGGGTGGTCGCATGGCTGGTCTCGAAGCAGCCGCCCTGGTCGATGGCGATGTCGACCAGCACCGATCCGCGCTTCATCGTCTTCAGCATGTCGCGGGTGACCAGCTTCGGCGCCGCTGCGCCAGGCACCAGCACCGCGCCGATCACCAACTCGGCCTTCTCGACCGCACTGGCGATCGCCGACTTGGACGCATAAGCCGTCTTGATCTGGCTGGAAAAAAACATGTCGAGCTCGGCCAGGCGCTCCATGTTGATGTCGTAGATGGTGACGTCGGCACGCATGCCGACCGCCATCTGCGCCGCGTTGATGCCGGAGACGCCGCCGCCGAGAATCGCAACCTTGGCCGGCGCCACTCCGGGAACCCCACCGAGCAGGACGCCGCGTCCGCCCTGCTCCTTTTCCAGATAATGCGCGCCGACCTGGACCGACATGCGTCCGGCGACTTCGCTCATCGGCTTGAGCAACGGAAGCGCGCCGGATCGTGAGGTCACCGTTTCATAGGCGATGCAGGTCGCGCCGGACTTCATCAGCCCTTCGGCCTGCGGCTTGTCCGCGGCGAGGTGGAGATAGGTAAACAGAATGTGGCGCGGCTCGAGCAGCGCGATCTCCTGTTGTTGCGGCTCCTTGACCTTGACGATCATGTCGGCCGCCTTGAACACGTCCGCGGCGGTGGGAAGGATGGTCGCTCCGGCCCTTTTGTAAGCGCCGTCCGGACAATCGATGCCGTTTCCGGCAGCCGCTTCGACAACGACTTCGTGGCCGGCCGCGACGAGCTCGGCGACCGACGCCGGAGTCATCCCGACGCGATATTCATGAACCTTGATTTCCTTTGGTACCCCGACCCGCATGACGTTCCCGCTCCAGGATTGAATGATCGCGGCGGCCTATAGACGGGCGGACCCGCCTTGTCCCGCCTGATTGCGGCAATCATATCCCGGTGCTAGGGCGCGCCGCCGTCGATCTTGCGGCGAAGGCGCATAGTCCGATGCACGATCGCAGACGGTCCAGGCAGAAACCAGCAGCATGAACATCACTGCAACGGGTGGCGCGGAAGCCGAAGCGCCCGAGGACACGGCGCACGGGCATGCGCAAGGCTCACTCGGCAAGCTCGCGGTGGCCGCTGTCGGAATCGTCTTCGGCGACATCGGCACCTCGCCGATCTATGCGTTCCGCGAGACCTTCGCGGGCCATCACGAGCTTACGCCGAACCCTCTCCACATCTTCGGTGTCCTCAGCCTGATCTTCTGGTCGATGATGATCATCGTGACGCTCAAATATGTCATGGTCATCATGCGCGCCGACAATAAGGGAGAGGGGGGGAGCCTTGCGCTCCTCGCGCTGATCAACCGGTCGACTAGCGACAAGAGGCGCTGGACCGGCGGCATCGTCCTGCTGGGTGTGTTCGCGACGGCGCTGTTTTACGGCGACAGCATGATCACGCCGGCGATCTCGGTGCTCTCGGCGGTCGAGGGGCTGACGACCGTCAACCGCGGCTTCGAGCCGTTCGTGATCCCCCTCGCCATCGGAATTCTGGTCGCCTTGTTCGCGATCCAGTCGCGCGGCACTGCCAAGGTCGGCAATCTGTTCGGGCCGGTGATGCTATTCTACTTTGCGACCCTTGCTGTCCTCGGGGTCATCCACATCGTTGAATATCCAGCGGTGATCCTGAAAATGCTCAATCCGCTGAACGCGCTGGCCTTTTATGTGACCGAGCCGCTTCCCGCCTTCATCGCCATGGGCTCGGTGGTCCTGGCGGTCACGGGTGCCGAAGCGCTGTACGCGGACATGGGGCATTTTGGCCGCAGGCCGATTCGGGCGGCCTGGCTCTATTTCGTGCTGCCGGCGCTTCTGCTTAACTACCTCGGGCAAGGAGCGATGCTGCTTTCGCAAACGCCTGCCGAGGCGCTGGAGACGGTCCGCAACCCGTTCTTCTACCTCGCTCCGGAGTCTCTGCGCTTGCCGCTGGTGCTGCTTGCGACCGCGGCAACGATCATCGCCAGTCAGGCGGTCATCTCCGGGGCATTCTCGGTCACTCAGCAGGCAATCCAGCTGGGCTTCATCCCCCGGCTGAAGATCACCCACACCAGTGAGACCGCCGCGGGCCAAATCTACATTCCGATAATCAACTGGGCGCTGCTGGTGATGGTCATCCTGCTGGTGCTGACGTTCCGCAGCTCCTCCAACCTCGCCGCCGCTTACGGAATTGCCGTCACCGGAGCGATGCTGATCGATACGGTGCTGATCGCCGTGGTCCTGTTCGGCTTGTGGAAGTGGAACCGCTGGCTGGCGGTGGCGATCCTCGCCGTTTTCTTCACCATCGACGGCCTCTACTTCGCCGCTAACATGATGAAGGTGCCGGACGGCGGCTGGTTCCCGCTGCTGATCGGCGCCATCGCCTTCACCCTGCTCACCACCTGGGCCAAGGGGCGCAAGCTGATGATCGATCGCATGGGGGAGGCAACGCTGCCGATCGAGATCTTCATCAAATCCGCCGCAAACAGTGCAACTCGCGTCCCGGGCACGGCCGTGTTCATGACCAGCTCCGCAAACGGCGTTCCGCATGCGCTGCTGCACAACCTCAAGCACAACAAGGTGCTTCACGAGCGCGTCATGCTGCTGACCGTGCGCATCAAGGACGTGCCCTATGTCCCGGGCGACGACCGCGTCGAAAGCACCGATCTCGGCTCCGGCTTCTATCGCGTGATCATCCGTTATGGCTTCATGGAGGATGTCGACGTACCGGCGGCGCTGGCCAAGCTCGAGGGATGCGGTCCGCAGTGCAGGATGATGGACACCAGTTTCTTCCTCGCGCGTCAGACGCTGCTGCCGTCCGCCCGGCCAGGGATGCCGGTCTGGCGCGAGAAATTGTTCGCGTGGATGCTTCGCAACGCGGAAAGCGCGATGGAATTCTTCAAGCTTCCGACCAACCGCGTGGTCGAGCTCGGCAGCCAGGTCGAAATCTGAACCTCCCGCCGCGCTCGCGGGTTGCGCGGTGATGGAACAGACAATCTCGTGGGTGGCGACTGCCGCGACCATCGTCGCCGCCTGCATGACCGCCTCCAATCTCGGCTCGCGGATCACCGGCTACGGCTTCGCGGTGTTCCTCGTGGGCTCGATCGCGTGGCTCACCCACGGCCTGATCAGCGGGCAGCCCGCGCTGGTGTGGACCAATATCGTCCTCACCTTCCTCAATCTGTTCGGAATCTGGCGCTGGCTCGGACGGCAGGCGACGATCGAAAGCGGCGCTCATGCTGCCGCCGACGCCAGCCGTGAGACGGCCGGCCCGACGCTTTTTTCCGTGTCCCTGCTCGCCAGCGCGCCGCTGGTCACGCGCGAGGGACGGCCGATCGGCAGCTGCGTCGACGCGATGGCCGACTGCGGCACCGGCCGCATTCGCTATCTCGTCGTCAGCGAGGGCGGATTGGCCGGCGTCGGCGAGACGCTTCGCCGGCTACCGTGGGGCGACGCCGACGTCGATGACGGCGCCGTGAGGGCGGCGCTGGATTCTAAGGGCTTTCGCGAGCTGGAGGAAATCCCGAGGGACCAGTGGCCGGCGCGCTGATCGTCACTGCCGAACTGGGTGCTTCCGATCAGGCCTGGCTGAACGCGCTTCGCCTCCGCCATTTTCCGCCGGAGCGCAATCAGCTTGCCGCGCACCTGACGATGTTCCACGCGCTGCCACCATCGGCGGAGAGCGAGGCAAGGGCGCGGCTCTCTCGGCTGGGCAATGAAGCGCCGCCGGTGGCCGAGATCGCCGGGCTGATGGATCTCGGAGGAGGGGTGGCTTTCCGCGTGGTGTCACCGGGTCTGGACGCGATCCGCGAAGACCTTGCCAATAGTTTCCACGGCCTCCTGTCGATTCAGGACAGCGGCGGCTGGCGCCCGCACGTCACGATTCAGAACAAGGTTGCTTCGAAGGTCGCACGTGCGCTTCGCGAACAAATGGAAAGAAGCTTCGAGCCGCGCCCGCTGAAGATCGCCGGGCTCGGCCTGCACCGCTATCTCGGCGGGCCGTGGGAGCCGATTGCGCTGACCCGCTTCCGCGGTAACTAGCTAGGTGACGTCGCCGATGCCGTTGCAGCTCAGCTCGAAGGCCGCGAGGCCAGCCTCCAGCACGGATGCCAGCATCGGCATGTCCATCAGCTCGTCGATCGCGACCTGGGTCCCGTCACTGACGATCGCCTGCGCTTCTTCGCACGCTTCGTCCCAGTCGGCGACATCGTAGGTGCCCTGGCCGACCCAGCAGAAGGCCAGCACTTCCGCCAACTGGTCCTCGCCGAGGTCCTCGAACGCCGCCTGAAGCTCTTCCTCGACGCTGTCGTTGATCGAATCGTCGAGGACGGAAACGGTGCCTTCCTCCTCGTCGTCGACATTGTCGGCGGCTTCGTTGCCGTCATAGTCGGTCGGCGTCTGCGCTTCATATTCGCGCGCGCGCAGGATGATGCGGCACATGGTTTCGAGCGGGGTGAGCGGGTCCATTTCCAAATCTCCGATTCGATCGCTCAACGAGAGTTGAAGTCAGCGGTTCCTCTCGTTGACCGCTGGACGCCGCCCACCTATATCGCCGCCGCGCCCGCAGCCTTGCGGGGGGCTCTGCAAGCCGCCCGCATCGCCGGGCAGCCGTGGGGCGGAGTAGCTCAGCTGGTTAGAGCAGCGGAATCATAATCCGCGTGTCGGGGGTTCAAGTCCCTCCTCCGCTACCACCTCCCTTGCCGCTCACAACTCGGGTCAGCCGATCGACAGGTCGCGCTGCTGGTTGATCAGCCGCCACTCGTCGAGGTTGCCGAGCATGACCCGGCCGGCTTGCTCGGTCAGGTCGGCGGCGCGCGACAGGCTGGCGTCGCTCCGAAGCTCGCGCTCGATTTGCTTGAGGACGTTCGCGGTGCCGAGCGAACGCACCGCATCGCCGCCGAAATCGGCCTGGAAGCGGATTCCGAACAATGCGGTTCCGAGCGCGGGGAAGCCCGCGGAAATCAGCGTGAACCACTCGCCGTAGGCCTCGACCCACGCAGCGCCCAGCGCCAGCCCGGCGACGGTTGCCACCGAAACGGCAAGTGTTGCGACGAACAACAGGGTGCCGATGAGGCTTAGCCGCCGGTCGAGCATGCTGATCAACCGCGAATTCCTTTCGTGATATTCGACCTGCGGAGCGACCTCATGCTGGGCGATCGCACTGGCGAGGCGGGGGGCGCGGCCGCTTTCGATCTGTCCGGTCGGGCAGCCCATGGCTCGCCAGGCGGCGCTGGCGTACCAGTCGATCCATCGCCGCGGCACCGGGTTAGTGTCGGTGCCCGGCGGGTCGGGAGCCGCGATGCCGAGCAGCTTCAGGCTTCGCATCGGGCGCAGGCGTTCCGCCAGCTGCCGATAATCCAGCCACCGCCGGTGCCATTCGTTGCGCGAACCGATGTGCGCATTGAGAATGATCGCCAGCGTGATCAATATCTCCGTTGCCGCGAAGCCGAGGCGATGATCCGGGGCCATGAACGCGCTGAGTCCCAGGCAAACCGCCAGCCCGCCGAGGACAAAGTTGAAGATGTGTCCGCTGCGATAGGTCTGGGCGAAGTGCGTGGCCAGCCGATCTGCCCGGCCGTACGCCAGCTCCAGCCGGTCGATGTTTGCAGTGATCGGGCACGCCTGCCCGCATTCCTCGCGAAACCGCGCCCACTCGTTCTGCGTGTGTCGTTCGGCGTGCTTTTCGGTGATGTCCTTGACGCCTACTCGGCCGACTCCGGCGGCAGCGAGCAGCAGTGGATATTCGATGCGGGCCCGCACCCGGTGCAGCCGTTCTTGATGGAACTGCGCCAGAAAGCTTTGCTCTTGCGCGTCGCCGGGCGGCAGCAGCAGTCCGGTCAGCAGCAGGTCGAGGTTCGCGGCGGTCGCAGGGCGTTCGGCCCCGCGTTCGTCGCCGGCCGTGACCACAGCGGGGTCGAACGCACTCCACAACATCCGAACTGCCACGTTCGGATCGGTTGGAAGGTGAATAACCGGCGTCCCGCGCGTGATCGCCAGTTGGACCACGTCGGCGGTCCCGCCGCGTCCGCGTGCGGGCAGGCCGTCCCACACCGCCATCAGCACGTCGCAATGGGCAACCGTGGCCCGACCGGTCATCACGAATCCGTCCGGGCGGGTACCAGCATCGCCAGGCAGCTCCAGAACGCATGAAGCGCGCTCGACCAGCCGTTCGAACCGGCGGCGGGATGGTTCGTCGGGAAGGCTGATGGGGTAGAAATCGCGGCTCGATGGCAAGATCGCCTGCAAGGTGAAGCCGAGTTTGAGTGCGATCTCGGCAACGATCTGGTCTGCACCATCCGCAAGGGGCGACATCAGCAGCAACCGGGGGGGTTCTGCCGAAAAAACGGAACTTGCGCTTGCATGCAGTGACAGCACGCGAGATTTCAGCAGCGTCAGTGACTCTTCGATTCGCTCCGCCAGCGCCGCTGCCAGAGCGTCCGGCAAGGCATCGCTGCGGTGTCCCGTCACCCCGACGCCGAACACGAACGGAAGCCGCGGCGGCGCTGTCCCTTGGTCCGGGGTAGAATGCGGGGTCAATGCCACCCGATTCGATCCTCCCATCGCTCCGGCAAATTCGACGCTCCGAAGGTGCGGCTTCGTGAATCCGCGCATTTGCCGTAAAGTGGCATCTCACGGAACGGGCGGGGGCTGCAATGACGACCTCTCCGGCGGAAATATTCCTGTCCTACAAGGCCGAGGATCGATCCCGGCTCAAACCGCTGGTCGCTGCCTTGCAGGCGGAAGGCTTCGGCGTCTGGTGGGACGCCCAGATCGGCAGCGGATCCCATTGGCGCGCGGACATTCAGGAGCATCTCGACGCCGCCAAATGCGTGATCGTCGCGTGGAGCAAGCGTTCGGTGGGGCCCGACGGCGACTTCGTCCGCGACGAGGCCAGTCGCGCGCGGCGGAACGGGTCCTATCTCCCGATCCTGCTCGATCCCGTCGAACCACCGCTGGGCTTCGGTGAGGTCCAGGCGCTCTCGCTGGGTCGGTGGAAGGGCAATCGGACCGACCCCCGATACATCGCGCTGATCGCCGCCGTTCGAAGCCGGATCGCAGGGGAAGAGATCGGCCCGGTGCCGGCACATCTCGGCCGGCCGCCGGTCTCCCGCCGGGCGGTCATCGCCGGCGGCGTGGGCGCTGCGGCGGTTGCTGCAACGGGCGGGTGGCTGCTGCTGAAGCCCGACGCGGCCAACGCTCGCCGCATCGCGGTCCTCCCCTTTGCCAACATGTCTTCCGACCGTGAGCAGGCTTACTTCTCCGAAGGCGTGGCGGAGGAGCTTCGGGCCGCGCTGTCCCGGATCGGGCTGGAAGTGATCGGCCGCGCCTCGTCGGATGCGGTCAAGGACCTTGATACCAAGTCGGCCGCCGAGAAGCTTGGCGTCGCGCATATCCTGAGCGGAAGTGTCCGCCGCTCGCCCCAGACCATCCGGATCGACGCGCAGCTGGTCAGCGGCTCCGACGGGGTCGAGCGCTGGCGGCAAAGCTACGACCGCGCACCCGGCGACGCGATCAGGATCCAGACTGACATCGCCACCAGCGTCGCGCAGGCATTGAGCGTTGCCCTCGGCCAGGGCGGGCGCGCCGCAATCCGCCTCGGCGGCACTGCCGACAGCATGGCCCAGGACCTCTATCTCAAAGCCTCGGAGGTCCGGCGCAAGGCCGACAGCGAGGGGGCGGTGCGCGAGGCGCTCACGCTGCTCAACGCCGCCATCGATCGCGACCCGAATTATGCGGACGCTTATGTCCTGCGCGCGTCGGCCTATGCATCGCTTGGGTCGAACTTCCCCAAAAGCGCGGAGGACATTGCCAACAATCTGGCACTCGCCGAAGCCGCGGCCAGGCAAGCGATGAGTATCGCGCCGCAACTGGGTTCAGCGCACGCGGGTCTCGCTGACATCGCGCTTAGCCGTCTCCATTTTGCCAGCTCGCTCGACCATATGCGGCAGGCGCTCGCATTGTCTCCCTACGAGGCGCGAGTAGTCCGGGGCGCGGCCACCATCATCCCCTACCTTGGCGACGGGCAGGAGGCGCTGCAGCTCGCCGACCGCCTGTTGGCACTTGACCCGCTCGAGGCCAGGACTTTTGCTGCGCGCTCGCTGATCCTGCAATTGCTGCGGGACCATGTTCCGTCGATCGAAGCGGGGCGCAGGGCGCTCGTGCTGGCGCCGCAATCGCTTGCAGCGCGCGGCTTCATCGCCGATTCCCTGACCTTGCTCGATCGATCCGCCGAGGCCCGGGCAGAATACAGCCAATTGCCGCCGGGCGACCTGTTCCGCATGACCGGCGAGGCCAGGATTGCCGCGCGAGCAGGCGACAAGGCGGCTGCAGAGCGAACAATCGCACAGCTTCGCGAGGAGTTTGGCGCTGCTGCAAGCTATCAATATGCCCAAATCCATGCCCAGGCACGCGACGCGGATCGCGCATTCGCGGAGCTCGAGATCGCGGTTCAGGCCAAGGATCCGGGCCTGCTCTCGCTCAAAGTCGATCCGTTTCTCGATCCGATCCGAAGCGACGGCCGATATGCTGCACTCATCAAACGAATGAGATTTCCCTGAGTGGAGGCGGGCGGCCCAAAAGCAAACGCCCGGACCGACATGCGGTCCGGGCGTCCTGCGTGACGATCGCTCGCCGGCCCCCAATCCTCGATCTGCCGCCAACTTCCCCCTCAAGAATTGGCAGCGCCCGCGCAAGGCTGGAGCCGAACCGCGGGAGCGCAATGTCCTCGCAGTGTTGGCCGCTGCTGTCACCCGATAAGCGCGCGACCGCTGCTTTTCGGCACCCGCTGTGTCGGCTGTGACACATCGTCGCTCCATTGCCTTGGGCGGAGGAGCGCCCTAGGGCGGGCGCGCAAATTCAGCCCGTTCGGAGAGCCTCCAGCTTTGCGTCTTTCCCGTTATTTCCTGCCCGTACTCAAGGAAAGTCCCTCCGACGCACAGATCGTCAGCCACAAGCTGATGCTCCGCGCCGGGCTTGTTCGTCAGACCGCCGCCGGAATCTACGCCTGGTTGCCGATCGGCTATCGCGTCCTCAAGAAGATCGAGCAGATCGTGCGCGAGGAGCAGGACCGCGCCGGCGCCATTGAAATGCTGATGCCGACAATCCAGTCGGCGGACCTGTGGCGCGAAAGCGGCCGCTACGACGCCTATGGGCCAGAAATGCTCCGCATCCGCGACCGCCACGACCGCGAGATGCTCTACGGCCCGACCAACGAAGAGATGCTGACGGCGATCGTCCGTGGTGAGATGAACAGTTACCGCGACCTGCCGCGCACGCTTTATCATGTGCAGTGGAAGTTCCGCGACGAGGTGCGCCCCCGCTTCGGTGTCATGCGCGGCCGCGAGTTCCTGATGAAGGATGCCTACAGCTTCGACCTCGACGAGGCGGGCGCGCGCAACAGCTATTACACGCAGTTGCTCGCCTATCTGCGCACCTTCCAGCGGCTCGGCATCCAGGCCGTGCCGATGAAGGCGGCGTCGGGGCCGATCGGCGGCGACCTCAGCCACGAATTCATCGTCCTTGCGCCGACCGGAGAAAGCGAAGTCTTCTATGATGCTGCGTTCGAGGAATTCGACTGGCAGCAATCGGACCTCGACTATGCCGATGCGGACGGGCTGGAGCGCCTGTTCCAGCAGGTCAGCTCCACCTATTCGGCGACCGACGAGACGCATGACGAGGTACGCTGGTCGCAAGTTGCCGAGGATCGCCGCCGCACCGGCCGCGGGATCGAGGTCGGCCACATCTTCTACTTCGGCGACAAATATTCTTCCGCCATGGGGCTCAAGGTTTCGGGCACCGACGGCAAGCCGGTGACTCCAATGATGGGCAGCTACGGGATCGGCGTGTCGCGTCTGGTCGCGGCCATCATCGAGGCCAGCCACGACGAGGCCGGCATCGTCTGGCCAGAAAGTGTCGCTCCGTGGAAGGTCGGCCTTGTGACCATGCGTCAGGACGACGCACCGAGCGCCGCTGCAGCGGACGACATCCATTCCAGGCTGGAGGCTGCCGGCATCGAGGTCGCCTACGACGACCGCGACGAACGGGGCGGAGCGAAGCTGGCATCGATGGACACCATCGGACTTCCCTGGCAGCTGATCGTCGGCCCGCGCGGGATTGCCGCCGGCATCGTCGAGCTCAAGAACCGCCGCAGCGGCGAAAAGCAGGAGCTCAGCATCGAATCCGCGCTGGCCAGGCTCACGGCATGATTCTCAACCGCTACGAGCGGATGATCGCCAAGCGCTACCTGCTCCCGGGCAAGGGCGAAGGCTTCATCTTTTTGGTCGCGACGATCAGCCTGCTCGCCGTATCCTTGGGCGTTGCGGCTTTGATCATCGTCATGAGCGTGATGAACGGCTTTCGCGCCGAGCTGTTCGACAAGATCGTCGGGCTCAACGGCCATGCGATCGTGCAGGGTTATGACGGGCGCCTCATGGGCTGGCAGCAGCTTGCCCAGGCAGCCGAGAAGACCCCGGGCGTAACCTCGGCGCTGCCTTTGGTCGAGCAGCCGCTGATGGCCTCGTCGAACGGCCGCGTCGAAGGCGTTCTGGTGCGCGGGATGCGGGTCAAGGATCTGCGTAACAACGCGGTCCTCAACGGCAATATCGTCGACGGCGACATGCGCGCGCTGGTGCCGGGAAGCAACCACATCGCCATCGGCTCGCGGCTTGCGCAGACGCTCGGCGCCTTTGTCGGCAGCGACGTCAGCCTGATCAGCCCGGAAGGCCGCTCGACGGTCGTCGGCACCATGCCGAGGATCGTCTCCTACACCGTCGTCGCGATCTTCGAAGTCGGGGTTTACGATTACGACAAGGGCTTCGTGATCATGCCGATCGAGGAGGCGCAGTCGCTCCTGCTGCTCGGCGACGAAGTGGGGATGATCGAGATTCAGACCAGCGATCCGGACAATGTCGCGGAAATCCTCGCGCCGCTTCAGCCGCTCGTGCGCGGCCGTGGAATCATCGTCGACTGGCGGCAGATGAACTCCGCCCTGTTTGAGGCGCTGGAGATCGAGCGGATCGCGATGTTCATCGTCCTGTCGCTGATCGTCCTTGTTGCGGTGTTCAACATCCTCTCGTCGCTGATCATGCTGGTCCGCGCCAAGACGCGCGACATCGCCATCCTGCGAACCATGGGCGCGAGCCGCCGGGGGATGATGAAGGTATTCATGACGGTCGGCGTCACCATCGGCGCGCTCGGCATCCTGTTTGGCCTGATCCTGGGTGCGATCTTCCTCTTCTTCCGCCAGGGCGTAGTCGATTCAATCCAGTTCCTGACCGGGCAGAACATGTGGGACCCGACCGTGCGCGTGCTTTCGGACCTGCCGTCCAAGACCGACCCGTTGGAAGTCGTCGCGATCGTCGTTATCGCCCTGGTCCTGTCGTTCCTCGCCACGCTTTACCCGGCGTGGAAGGCGGCGAGTACCGATCCCGTGCAGGTGCTGCGTTATGAGTGAAGCAGTACTGCAGACCCGCGATCTGCGGCGAAGCTTCACCCAAGCGGACGTCACCATCGAAGTCCTCCGGGGCATTGATCTCGACATTCAGCCGGGCGAGATCGTCGCTTTGCTCGGGCCATCCGGATCGGGCAAGTCGACCCTGCTTCAGGCCGTCGGGCTGCTCGAAGGCGGGTTTGAAGGATCGATCCGGATTGCCGGGGAGGAAGCCTCAAAGCTCAGCGACGACGAGCGGACTCGGCTTCGGCGCGAGGCGCTGGGCTTCGTCTATCAGTTTCATCACCTGCTGCCCGACTTTGACGCGCGCGAGAATGTGCTGATACCGCAGCTGGTGCGCGGTGCGGATCACGAAACCGCCCGCAAACGCGCTGAAGAATTGCTCGGGGCCCTGGGTCTCGGGGCGCGGCTCGACCACCGTCCGGCGAAACTCTCCGGCGGGGAGCAGCAGCGGGTTGCCGTCGCGCGGGCACTCGCCAATCGTCCGCCGCTGATCCTGGCGGACGAGCCCACGGGCAACCTCGATGAAGCGACCGCCGACCGCGTGTTCGGCGAATTCCTGAGCCTTGTCCGTGGCGAAGGCTGCTCGGCGCTGGTGGCTACGCACAATGAGCGCATCGCTGCCAAGATGGACCGGGTGTTCCGGCTCCACGAAGGGCGGCTTGAATAGCTGCGGAGCCGAAACCGCCATGGCGCGTTAGCGCCGCGATGGTTGATCAATTTCGCACGTCCGAGCGGCCGCCCGAGCGACCGGTAGAACGCCACCAAACGGCCGTTCGCAAGAAGGGTCCGAACCCGACGCTGATCGCACTGATCGGCCTATTGGCGGTCGCTGCGATTTTGGTTGCCATCTCCATGTTCCGCGGCCGCGACAATCAGGATCGGCTCAGCGACAGCCAGACCAACGGCAGCAGCGCGCAGGATCCCGAGGAACGCTGCGCTTCAAAAGCCACCTACGATCTCGTCAAGCGCGACCTTTTCCGCCGCGCTGCCCAGGTCCGCGGGAGCGATCAGGCCTCGTTCGACCGGCTGGCGGCCTATTCGACCCTGCGTGGCGAATCGCCGATATTGACGGGCCGAAATCGGGACGTCGGCTCGGTCAGCTGCTCCGCCGCCATCTCGCTCGACTTGCCGCCGGGCGTGGCGGTGGTTGGTGGCCGCAGAACCCTGACGGCCGACATCGACTATCAGCTTCAGGGCGCCGCCGACGGGACGGGCGACGTCATCACCATCGCCAATGCAGACGCCATCGTGACTCCGCTAGCGACGCTCACCCGCACAGGCGCTGCTCCGGCGTCCGCAGCGAATCAGCCAGCCGACGAGCCCACGATCGAGCCTGACTCCGCACCCGTGGGCGTCGATCAGCCGACGGTGCGGCCGGCCGCGCCAGCACCGCCGGCGCCCTCGCCACCCAGGGAACCCGAGCCGGCGGCGACCAGCGCCAGGCCGAGCTTCAATTGCGTCAACGCCCGGACCCGTGGCGAGATCGCCGTGTGCAACAGCAGCGAGCTTGCAGCGCTTGACCGGCAGATGGCGTCGCAGTTCGGCTCCGCGCTCAGCGGCGCGGATGGCGGCCAACGCGCGCTTCTCACGCGCACCCGCACGCGTTTCCTTCGCTTCCGCGACAGCTGCCGCACCAACAGCTGCATCGCGGACGCCTACCGCGGTCGCATGCGAGAGATTTCAGACATTCGCGCGGGACGCTGGCAGCCATAGGCCGCACGCACTTCTCGTGGATAACTACGCGCAGCTTCTTCACTCCACCTAAGTCCGGTCCCATAGTCCTGGCGTGAACGCGCCCTATGTCCCGCTTCGAGTCTTTTCGTGCTTCACCATGCTTGAAGGAGCGATGGAGCCGAAGACAATCGCTGCGCAGGCGGCGAAGCTCGGCTTTCCGGCGATCGCCCTCACCGACCGCAATGGCCTTTATGCCGCCATGCCTTTCACCGACGCCTGCACCGACAAGGGCGTCCAGCCGCTGATCGGGACGACGCTTGCGGTTGCGCGGCCAGACGCAACAGTGGGCGGAGCTATCGACTGGCTGATCCTGCTGGCAAAGGACGAGACCGGCTACGGTAATCTTTGCAAACTGGTGTCGGCCGCGCATCTTGACCGCCCGCTGGAGCAGGATCCGCATGTGCCGATGTCAGCACTCGCGGGATTCAGCGACGGACTTATTGCACTCACCGGAGGCGCGGAGGGCGCGCTGGCGCGGCTGTTCGCGGACGGCCAGGTGGACAAGGCGCGCCTTTATGCCGACCGGCTGCAGCAGCTTTTCGCTGACCGGCTTTACGTCGAGATCGTGCGCCGCGGCGATCCGGTCGAGTCGGCTTCCGAAGACGCGCTGATCGAACTGGCCTACGAGCGCGACCTGCCGCTGGTCGCCACCAACCCCGCGGCTTATTCGGACCCGAGCTTTCACGCCGCGCACGACGCCATGCTGTGCATCTCCCAGTCCGCTTATGTTGAAAGCAACGAACGGATCACCTCCTCGCCGGAAGCCTGGCTCAAGCCCGAAGGCGCCCTGCGTGAGCTATTCGCGGACCTGCCCGAGGCGCTCGACAACACGGCGGTCGTCGCGCGCCGTTGCGCCTTCGGAGCGCCCAAACGGCGCCCGATTCTCCCGCGCCTGTCCGATGATGAGGACGAAGCACTCCGCCGCGACGCCCATGCAGGATTGGCCGACCGCCTGAAGGTACGCGGCGAAGCGGACCTGAAGCACTATTCCGACCGGCTCGACTTCGAGCTCGACGTCATCATCCGCATGGGCTTTGCGGGTTACTTCCTCATCGTCGCCGACTTCATCAAATGGGCCAAGGCCAACGACATCCCGGTGGGCCCCGGCCGCGGGTCGGGCGCGGGATCGGTGGTCGCCTGGTCGCTGACCATCACCGATCTGGACCCGATCTCCCTCGACCTGCTGTTCGAGCGCTTCCTCAATCCTGAACGCGTGTCGATGCCCGACTTCGACATCGATTTCTGCGAAACGCACCGCGACAAGGTGATCGCCTATGTCCAGCAGAAATACGGTCGCGACCGCGTCGCTCAGATCATCACCTTCGGGCGCCTGAAGGCGCGCGCAGTGCTCAAGGACACCGGCCGCGTACTGCAGATGAGCTACGGCCAGGTCGACCGGCTCGCCAAGCTCATCCCCAACCATCCCACCGAGCCGTGGACGCTGGAGCGTTCGTTGAACGGCATCAGCGAACTTGCCGCCGAGTATAAGAACGAGCCGCAAGTGAAGCGGCTGTTCGACCTGGCAATGAAGCTCGAAGGCTTGCCGCGCCACGCTTCCACTCATGCCGCCGGCGTCGTCATCGGCGATCGGCGGCTCGACGAGCTGGTGCCGCTTTACCGCGATCCGCGCTCGGACATGCCGGTGACCCAGTTCGACATGAAATATGTCGAAGGGGCCGGACTGGTGAAGTTCGACTTCCTCGGCCTCAAAACGCTATCGGTGCTCAAAGAGGGGCAGCGCCTGCTCCGTCACCGTGCGATCGAAGTCGACTTCGCTTCCCTCACCTGGGACGATCCGGCGGTCTATGAGCTGCTCCAGCGCGGCGACACGGTCGGCGTGTTCCAGCTGGAATCCGAGGGCATGCGTCGGACTCTATCGGCGGTTCGCCCGACCGGATTCGGCGACATCATCGCGCTGGTGTCGCTCTACCGCCCCGGGCCAATGGACAATATCCCGATGTTCGGCGACCGCAAGAATGGCCGCGCCGAGCTCGCTTACCCGCACCCGATGCTCGAAGGGGTGCTCGCGGAAACCTACGGCATCTTCGTTTATCAGGAACAGGTGATGCAGGCGGCGCAGGTGCTTGCCGGCTACAGCCTCGGCGAGGCCGACCTGCTGCGCCGGGCGATGGGCAAGAAGATTCAGTCGGAAATGAACGAGCAGCGCCAGCGCTTCGTCGACGGCGCGGCGAAGAACGACATCGCCGCGCCCAAGGCGAACGAGCTGTTCGACTTAATCGACAAGTTCGCCGGCTACGGCTTCAACAAGAGCCACGCCGCGGCTTATGCCGTGGTCGCCTACCACACCGCCTGGCTCAAGGCCCATCACCGGCCTGAATTCTACGCTGCGTCGATGAGCTTCGACATGGCGCAGACGGACAAATTGGCATTGTTCGTCGAGGACATCCGCCGCTCGGGCACCGCAGTGCTGCCGCCCTGCATCAACGCCAGCCGCGCAGACTTCTCGGTCGAGGGCGAGGCGGTGCGCTATGCCCTCGGCGCTCTGAAGGGCGTCGGCGAGAAAGCAATGGAGGCATTGGTCGAGGAGCGCGAGCGGGGAGGGCGGTTCGCCAGCCTCGAGGATTTCGCGGCGCGCATCGACCCACGGCTGCTCAACCGACGCCAGATCGAAAGTCTGGCCGCAGCGGGAGCATTTGATTCGGTGTCGCCCGAGCGCGCCGCCGTCTTCGCCGCCGCCGAGACGATCCTCGCCCATGCGGCAAGCGCCGCCGATCAGCGCGAAAGCGGGCAGCATCGGCTGTTCGGCGGACCGTCGGACTCGGAGGCAGCACCGATCCGGCTGCCGCGCGATGCTTCATGGACGCTGGCGCAGCGCATGGCTGCCGAGCGGGACTCGTTCGGTTTTTACTTCTCGGCCCACCCTGTCGATTCCCACCGGCACCTGCTTGCCGCCAACAAGGTGAAGTGTTTCGGCGACCTCGCGTCATTGCCGATGCCCGCGGATGGGAGCCGCTCGACCGCGAGCATGGCCGCGCTGGTCGAAGACGTGCGCTGGCGCACCTCGGCCAAGGGCCGGCGCTACATGATGGCGACGCTCAGCGACTCGTCGGGACAGTTCATCGCCAGCGCCTTCGACGACGATGCCTGCGCGGCGCTGGAAGAAGCAGCCAAGACCGGCGATTGCGGACTGTTGACGGTTGAACTCGACCGGCGCCCCGGCGACGAGCTGCCGCGGGTCGCGGTCAGGCGCTTCCAGGCGCTGGACCAGCTGGCGAAGCGGACTCGTCTGCAGATGACGGTCCAGCTCGCGATCCCACAACTCGCGTCCAGCATCGCTGACGCACTATCGACCGTCAGGGGAGGCAATGGCGTAGTCCGACTGCTGGTGCCCCTTGCGGAGGGCGGTGAGGCGCTCGTCGTCGCGGGCCGCGACTTTGCGCTCGACGCGGAGCTTGCCGCCCGCATCGAGCGCGTCACTGGAGAGGGGAGCGTCGACCTTTCCGCGCTGGAGCCGCCGAAGCTCGCATTGGTGGGATAGTTGCCCCTCTCCCGCAGGCGGGAGGGGGGGTTCGCTTACGCCATCCAGAAGCCGTCGCGGTTCACCATGCTGGTGATGCGGCTGTTCTGCTGCTCGCTCAGGTCCTTCTTGAACGCGGGGAAGACCTCTTCCTCTTCCATATGCACGTGGCGTGAAATGATGCCGCGGAACTCGCGCACCTTTTCGAGCCAATTGGGGGCGTCGGCGCTCATCTGGCCGAGCTCGTAGAGATAGGTTTTCACCTGACCATGCTCCACCTCGAGCTGGTCGGCCTCGACCCGGATGCCGGCTTCGCGAAGCGCCGGATAGACAACCATCTCCTCCTGATGCGCATGCTTGTCGAGGGCGTGGGTCAGCTTCATCAGCAGCATCTTGCGCTTGAAGGTCTGCGTCTCGTCCGTCGCCAGCATCTTGTCGAACAGTGCGAGCGCGGCGTCATGCTCGGTCGCGAGGATCGCGTCCCAGTCGCCCGCGGTGGCTTCGAGGCCCTGCATCAGGAACTTGCGGCCGTAGTTGGCGGCAAAGCCGATCGCCGCGCCCGCCAGCGCCGCTGTCACCAGCGCTCCGGTGTTATTTCCATTGCGTTCACCGAACGCGAATGCGCTGGGCTCCTCCTTGGAGGAGCCTCCGCTGCGCGGCTTGCTATTGGTGGTCCCGGCTTTGCTGCTGGCGCCGTTGCTGTTTCGGCTGCCGGAGCTGGCCTTGGCGCCACTGGTACTGCGGGTGCGGGTGGTGCTTGCCGAACGGCTTGGGGTACGCGTCGCCATATTTTCCTCCGTCTTGAGACTTGTCCCGTCAACGGCGCGGCGGCGCACGGCGTTCCTCACCCAGTCGAAAAAGCAAGCGGTTCGGCGCTTTATTGCGGCGGCGACATCACCGGAGTGTCGGGCGTCTCCACCGGTTCGGCAGCGTCAGGCTCTTCCTGCGGCGCGGGTTCGGCCGCTGGGTCCAAGCCCGCCGGGTCGTCCGCCGGAACATCGGTGACCAGCGGTTCGTCGACTGCCGGCGGAAGCTCCTCCACCACTTCCTCGAGCGGCGGCAAGGGCTGCCGACTCTCATATTCTTCGCCCGGCAGCGTCTGCGGCGCGCGGCTTGGTGGCGGCGCCTTCTCCTTCGGCGGCAGCATGTCCCGATATACGCATTCGTCGAGCCCGTCGCGAGCGACGGCAGCGATGCGTGCCGCGATCGAATTGCCGTATCGGCGGGTAAACCCCTTTGGAGTGACCGCGCCGCGCTTCTTGGGAAGCGGTAGCACGGCGGCGATGCGCGCGGCCTCATTGCGGCTCATCGCGCTCGCGTCATGGTCGAAGTAGCGCTGCGCCCCCGCATTGACGCCATAGGTGCCGATCCCCGTTTCGGCGACGTTGAGATAGACTTCCATGACCCGGCGTTTGTCCCACAACTGCTCAATCAGCAGGGTGAACCAGGCCTCCATGCCTTTGCGCACATAGCCGCCGCCCTGCCACAGGAAGGCGTTCTTTGCGGTCTGCTGGCTAATCGTCGATCCGCCGCGGATGCGGCCGCCCGAGGCGTTGCGCTTGGCCGCCTGTTCGATCGCCTGCAGGTCGAAGCCGTTGTGGCTGCAATACTTGCTGTCCTCGGCTCCGATCGCGGCGCGGACCATGTCGCGGTCGATCTGCTCGATCGGCATCCAGTCGCGATTGGCGCCGCGACCTGCCACCACATCGCCGATCATCGTCGCAGTGATCGGCGGATTGATGAAGCGATAGGCGATCACCCACAGCAGCGAGACGATGATGAATAGGATCACAAGCCGCAGGATCACGCCGACGATCCATCCCGGAATCGCGCTCCAGCCCCGCCGCTCGACCGGAATCTTCGGGTTCAGCCAGCCGCCGCGGCTGCGCTTGCGCTTGTATTGCGGGATGGTGGACCCAGGTCGCTTCGCCATTCGCACTGCCTAGCGGGGAATTCACCCGTGCCAAGTCCCGTCCTTGCCGCAGTGCAGCACAGCATTTACATCCGCATCCATGAGCTCGACCAACGACATCCGCCGCTCCTTCCTCGAATATTTCGGAGGAGCCGGCCACGCGCGGGTGCCGTCGGCGCCGCTGGTGCCGCACAACGACCCGACATTGATGTTCGTCAACGCTGGCATGGTGCCGTTTAAGAACGTGTTCACTGGCCTAGAAACGCGTCCCTATTCCACTTCCACCAGCAGCCAGAAATGCGTCCGGGCGGGCGGCAAGCACAACGATCTCGATAATGTCGGCTACACCGCTCGCCACCACACCTTCTTCGAGATGCTCGGCAATTTCTCGTTCGGCGATTATTTCAAGGACCAGGCGATCACCCACGCCTGGACGCTGCTGACCAGGGAATGGGGCCTCGATCCCGAGCGGCTGACGGTCACCGTCTATCATACCGACGATCAGGCCTTCGACCTGTGGCGCAAGATCGCCGGCCTGCCCGAACAGCGGATCATCCGCATCGCGACCAAGGACAATTTCTGGGCGATGGGGCCGGACGGGCCGAGCGGTCCCTGCTCGGAGATCTTCTTTGACCACGGCGATCACATCTCGGGCGGCCCTCCCGGCAGCCCGGACGAGGACGGTGATCGCTTCGTCGAGATCTGGAACCTGGTCTTCATGCAGCATCTGCAGGAAGCCGACGAGATCGTTTCCGACCTGCCGAAACCATCGATCGACACCGGAATGGGTCTCGAGCGCATCGCTGCGGTCATGCAAGGCGTTCACGATAATTACGACACCGACACATTCCGGGCACTGATCGCCGCCAGCGAGGAGTTCACCAGGACCCGCGCCGAGGGTGAAAGCCAGGCCAGCCACCGGGTCATTGCCGACCATTTGCGCGCGTCCGGCTTCCTTGTCGCCGACGGCGTGCTGCCGGCCAACGAGGGGCGGGGCTATGTCCTTCGCCGGATCATGCGCCGCGCGATGCGCCACGCTCACATCCTGGGCGCAAAGGAACCGCTGATGCACCGCCTGGTGCCCGCGCTGGTGGCCGAGATGGGCGCCGCTTATCCCGAGCTGGTCCGCGCCCAGCCGCTGATCGAGGCGACCCTGGCGCAGGAGGAAGTGCGTTTTCGCCAGACGCTCGCCAACGGGTTGAAGCTGCTCGACGAAGCGACGGCGACGATGAGCGAGGGCGGCACGCTGCCGGGCGAGACGGCCTTCAAGCTCTACGATACCTTTGGCTTCCCCTACGACCTGACGGAGGACGCCCTGCGCGCTCGCGGCCTCCAGGTTGACCGCCAAGGCTTCGATGCCGCGATGGCGCAGCAGAAGGCCGCCGCCCGCGCCGCCTGGAAGGGTTCCGGGGCGCAAGCGTCTGAAGACATCTGGTTCGACCTCGTCGAGGAGCATGGGGCGACAGAGTTCACCGGCT
The DNA here is from genome assembly GCA_030856365.1 of Pseudomonadota bacterium. Classification (GTDB taxonomy): domain Bacteria; phylum Pseudomonadota; class Alphaproteobacteria; order Sphingomonadales; family Sphingomonadaceae; genus Sphingomicrobium. Next base: position 34,014 of record JALYPM010000014.1, on the reverse strand, counting down.
ATTCCGGCCATGAGGGTGAGGGCGTGGTGCTGGCGATCGTCAGGGACGGCGAACGCGTCGAGGCTGCTCGCGCCGGTGACACGGTCGACATCCTGCTTAATCAGACCCCCTTCTACGGCGAAAGCGGCGGGCAGATCGGTGATAGTGGAAAACTGTTCTCTATCAATGGTTTCAAAGGACAGGTTGAGGACACTTCGAAACTGCTGGGCAAGCTCCACGCGCTGCGGACGCGCGTGGTTGCAGGCGAGGTGGCCGTAGGCGTGACGCTCCACCAGATCGTGGAGGCCGACCGCCGCGACCGCACCCGTGCCAACCACAGCGCCACCCATTTGCTGCACGCCGCGCTTCGCCACCGGCTCGGCACCCATGTCAGCCAGAAAGGCAGCATGGTCGCCCCCGACCGCTTGCGCTTCGATTTTTCGCACCCTTCCGCGCTCAGCGCCGAGGACATCGCGGTGATCGAGGCTGAGGTGAACGCCCACATCCGCTCCAACCAACCGGTGACCACACGGCTGATGACTCCCGACGAAGCCATCGCCGCGGGCGCCATGGCCCTGTTCGGCGAGAAATATGGCGACGAGGTTCGGGTGCTGTCGATGGGCCGCAACGTCGAGGCCGACTATTCGGTCGAGCTGTGCGGCGGCACTCATGTCACCGCGCTCGGCGATATCCAGCTGTTCAAGATCGTGTCCGAGAGCGCGGTGTCTTCCGGTATCCGTCGGATCGAGGCGCTGACCGGTGAAGCGGCGCGGCAATGGCTCACCGAACGGGAAATGCGCCTTCGCGAGGCAGCCGCGGTCCTTAAGAGCGCCCCCGACGAGGTGCCGGCCAGGGTCGCTGCTCTCGTCGATGAGCGTCGTAGGCTCGAGCGCGAGCTTGCAGACGCAAAAAGAGAGCTCGCTCTAGGCGGCGGTTCCGCCGCTGAACCGACGAACCCGGAGCAGGTCAACGGCATCGCGTTCCTTGGCCAAGTCGTCGAAGGCCTCGATCCGAAGAGTCTGCGCTCCACCATCGACACGATGAAGCAGCGCGTCAGCTCCGGTGTCGCCGCCCTGATCGCCGTCAACGAGGGCCGCGCCAGCGTCGCCGTGGGGGTTACAGACGATCTGACCGGTCAAGTAACCGCCGTGAACCTCGTCAAGGTTGCCGTTGTGTCCCTTGGCGGGCAGGGCGGAGGGGGCCGCGCCGACATGGCGCAGGGGGGCGGCCCCGACGGCTCCAAGGCTACCGAGGCACTGGCTGCTATCAAGGATGTGCTTGCGCGGAAGCCCGGCTGACCGGCACATATTCTGTTCCGGGAACCGCAACTTGTCCGGCGGGTTGGTTGCGCAACAGCAACGAAGGGGTTTGTGACATTATGAAGACCATGTTTGCGCCTGCGCTTGTCGCGGCGCTGCTGACCGTTTCCGCATGCGGTGGCGACGGCGACGACAAGCTCGGCGATCAGGCCGCCGAGGCCGGTGAGGCACAGGCGGAGAATTTGGAAGCGATGGCCGACAACGTGACCGGCCCCGCGGCCGAGAGCTTGGACAACCAGGCCGAAGCGGCGGAGGAACGCGGAGAAGCTCGCGAAGAAGCGATCGACGAATCCGATGTTGATGCGGACGAACTGTCCGCCGAGCAGCGCAATGCGGTCGTCAACGGCCAGTAACTGATGAGCGGCGGGGCTGGGCGATCCAGCTCCGCCGCCAAATTTCTTATGAACCCATTTGTGGCGGCGCGGCGTCCCGCAGCCGCCGTCCACGGAGCAGAGGTGGCTCCTCAAGTTCCGCAACGGCCATGATTTCGGCCCTGAGCTGGGCGCGCTTTTCATGGATCGAGGCGATCACCGGGCCCATCGCCACTCCGAGATCGACCAGCACCGCTTCGGACAATTGCAACGACGCCTCGAGCGTTTCGGGCACCGCATCGGTCACTCCAGCCTTGTACAGCCGGGCGGCATGGTCCGTATCGCGGGCACGGGCAACGATCGGCAGGTCCGGGAAGGCGTCCCGCAACTGGCGGGCCACCCGGTTGATTAACACTGGGTTGTCCATCGTCAGAATGAACGCCAGCGGCTGAGTCGCTCGCAGCGTTTCGATCAACTCGCGTCGACCGACATCGCCGAAGACGGCAGTAAAGCCTTCGCGCCGGGCAGCCGCGACGGTATCGACGTCACTGTCGATGGCGACCACTGCCTTGCCATGCTCCTCCAGCATTTCCGCCACCATCCGGCCGACGCGCCCGAAGCCGAGAACCACGACTTTCGGCGCCTCGGTTGCGTTCAGCGCATCCTCAACCTGAGTGGATTGATCCTGCCCTTCCACCTGGCGCGCAGCGAGCCGGCCGAGCTTGGCCAGCAGCGGAGTGATGGTCAGGCCGATCGCGGTGACGATCTGCCAGAACGCTGCAGTCTGCGGCTGGATTAGCTGGGCGGCGGAAGCCGTAGCCAGCACGATCAGCGTGGTTTCCGATGGCGACGCCATCAGCACCCCCGTCTCGGCTGCAACAGCGGGGCGGGCTCCTTCGATCCGGAGCAGTACGGACGTCACCAGCGCCTTGACCAGCAGCACGCCAAACACCGCGAGTGCGATATCCTGCCAGTTCGCGATCACCTGGCGAATGTCGACGCTCATTCCGACGGTGATCAGGAAGATGCCCAGGCCCAGGCCGCGGAATGGCGCGGTGACGACCTCGACTTCGCTGCGATACTCGGTTTCGGCGATCACGATGCCGGCGATCAATGCGCCCAGGATAGGCGAGAAGCCGATCGCCGAGGTCACCAGGCTCGCCACGATCACCACCAGCAGGCAGGCCGAAAGGAACAACTCTGGGCTCTTGGTCCGCGCCGCCTGGGCGAACAGGTGCGGAAGCAACAGCCTCCCGGCGAACAGCATCCCTACCGAAACCACACCGCCGATCAGCATCGTGCTGAACAGGTTCGAAATCCCGTCCTGCCCCGCATAAGGCGCCATTGCGCCAAGCGCGAACACGATCGGCACCAGGGCAACGTCTTCGAACAGCAGCATCGCCAGAGCGGATCGGCCGACCGGACCGTGAGTCCCAACCAAAGGCAGCACCAACGCCGTCGAGGAAAGGGCGAGCGCAAGCCCGAGGCCGATCGAGCCGGCGATGCTCTGACCGATGATGTGGAGACCCAGCGCGATCACCGCCGCCGATACCAGCAGCTCCGCCGCGCCGACTCCGAACACCAGCCGCCGCATGTCCCAGAGGCGGCGGAACGACAGCTCCAGCCCGATCGAGAAGAGCAACAGGATGATGCCGAGCTCCGCGAACGGCTCGACGGCTTCGACGTTGGAGATGGTTATGTAATTCAGCCACGGATATTGCGTCGTCATCGAGCCGAGGCCGGACGGGCCGGCGATCAGGCCGATCAGGATGAAGCCGATCACCGGGCTGATCCGAACGCGGGCGAACGCCGGAATGACGAGCCCAGCCGCGCCGAGGATCACCAGCGCATCGCTGAATCCGGATGTGCTGAACCCGCCGTGCTGCATGCCGCCTATAAAGCAGGGGAGGGCATTGCTGTCACCCGCACTTCATAACGGAATGCGCTTCTGCCACTTCTTTGACGATGACTGATGCGCTTGACCTGATTGTCGTTGGCGGCGGGCCGGCGGGCATGATGAGCGGCCTGCTGTTCGCCCGCGCTGGCTGCCGCGTGACAGTGCTGGAAAAGCACGCCGATTTCTTCCGCGATTTCCGTGGCGACACGGTCCACCCGTCAACCATGGAAATCCTCGACCAGCTCGGAATGCTCGAGCGTTTTCTCGAACGGCCGCACAGCCGCGTCGACAATGTGCAGATTCGGCTTGCCGACCGTGACTGGACCATTGGCGACCTTGGTCACCTCCGCACGCCCGCTCCGTTCATCGCTTTCATGCCGCAGTGGGAATTCCTGGATTTCCTGCGCCAGGAGGCGAAAGCGTTTCCCGGGTTCAAGCTGGAGATGAACGCTGCCGTCGAGTCCCTGCTGATCGAAGACGGTGCAATCGGTGGCGTGCGGCTTGCCGACGGGCGGGAGCTTCGTGCCCCGCTGACGATTGCCGCCAATGGCCGCTCGTCGATCGTCCGCCGCGCGGAAATGCTGGAGGTCGAAACGCTCGGTGCGCCGATGGACGTCCTCTGGTTTCGCGTCGGCAAGTCGGAGCAGGGGGGCGGCGCCCTTCGCGGAAGCTTCGAGCGCGGCCGCATCGCGGTGCTGATCGACCGCGGCGATTATTGGCAGTGCGCGCTCGTCATCCCCAAGGGCGGTGTCGACGATCTGAAGGCGAAGGGGCTCAATCATGTCCGCTCATTGATCGCGGGCGCGGCGCCCGACCTCGACCTCGGGGAAATCGACGACTGGCAGGACTTCCACCTACTCAGCGTCTCGCTCGACCGGTTGCGGCAATGGCAACGGCCGGGGCTGCTGGCGATCGGCGACGCCGCCCACGCGATGAGCCCGATCGGCGGCATCGGCATCAACCTTGCCATTCAGGACGCGGTAGCCGCAGCGAACGCTCTCGCCGGGCCGCTCGCCGGACGCCATGACGTCAACCCGCTGCTTCACAAGGTGCAGCAGCGCCGTCTGCTGCCGACCCGCGTAATTCAAGCCGGGCAGAAGGCCGCGCAGAACAATATCATTGGGCGCCTGCTAGGTCCGGGCGAGCCGATCCGGCAGGCGCCGCTGCCGGTCCGGCTGCTTGATCGCTTTCGATTGCTCCGCCGCATCCCCGGCCGGATGATTGGACTCGGCGTCCGGCGCGAGCGCGTAAGCTCTCCGAAAGCCGAGTTTTAACCGCCGCCGGGGCCGTGCGGCCCGTCCGGCGGAGGCGAAGCGGCCTCACGCTCCGGCTCATCCTGCGGGCGGCGGTTCCAGGCGATGTCGTAGAGATCGAAACGGCGGTCGGCGAGATTGCGGACGGTCCCTTCCGCCCGCGCCCAGTTGAGGTCGGCGAGGTTGATGTCGCTGATCGTCAGCGTCTCAACATTTTCGGTGGCCTCGGCGGCGATGCCGTCCCGCGCGAACGGGAAGTCGCAGGGGGTGAGGATGCAACTCTGCGCGTATTGGATGTCCATATTGTCGACGTTGGGCAAATTGCCGACGTTCCCCGAGAGCACGACGAAGCACTGGTTTTCGACCGCGCGGGCCTGGGCGCAGTAGCGGACGCGGAGATAGCCTTGGCGGCTATCGGTGCAAAAGGGCGTGAAAAGGATGCGTGCGCCCTGGTCCGCCAGCCGCCGCGCAAGCTCCGGAAACTCGCAATCGTAGCAGATGAGCACGCCGATCGGCCCGCAGTCGGTGGGGATGGCGTCGATGCTGTCACCGCCGCGGATGTTCCACCAGTATCGCTCGTTAGGCGTCGGGTGAATCTTCTCCTGCTCGTGCACGGCACCATCGCGGAGGCAGACGAAGGCGATGTTCTTGATGTCGCCCTTCTGCGTTCGCGTCGGGTGCGATCCGCCGATGATGTTGATGTTGAACCGCATCGCCATGTCGGAGAGCGCGTCCCGGATCTTGGCGGTGTAGGTCGACAGCTTCTCGATCGCCTCCATCGGCGACAGCTGATTGCTCTCACAGGACAGCAGCTGCAGCGTGAAAAGTTCTGGAAAGACGACGAAATCCGCCCGGTAATCGGCCGCGACATCGACAAAATATTCGATGTTGCCGATAAAATCGTCGAACCCGGTAACGGCGCGAGCCTGGAGCTGGCAGGTCGCAACCCGCACGCTTTCCACGCCGCGGGGCAGGCGGAATTCCTTGGGCTGGTCCTGCTCGACGTAGGGATTGCGCCACATCATCAGCGCGGCGTTGCCGAGCGACTTCTTGTCGGCGGGCAGATAAGCGGGAAGAACGCGGACCGCGTCGAAGCCGTTGGCGAGCTGGAAGCGCAGCACGGGATCGTGGATCGCGCCGGTGCGCACTTTCTCGAGATAATCCTCGGGGCTTCCCGCCTTGCGCTGGTGCTTGCTGTAGTTTGGCATCCGTCCCGCGAAGACGATTCCGCTCAATTCCAGCTGCTCCACGAGTGCGCGCCGTTCCTCATAGAGCCTGCGGCCGATGCGCGCCCCGCGGGCCTTGGGATCGACGCACATCTCGTAGCCGTAGAGCCACTCGCCGAGCGGGTCGTGGCGGGATCCCGTGCCGGCGCCGGTGATCTCCCGCCAGCTGTGTGGCTTGAACGCGATCGGCCCGCGAATCCGAAAGGATGCGCAATAGCCGACGATGCCGTCGTCGAGCACGGCGACAAAGCAGCCGGGGCCGAAGTTGTTGATCTGCGCCCGAACCTCGCTGGCGTTGTAGGCCGGCAGATCGTCGTAGCTGCGGCGGATGAGATCGACGATCCCGTCCACATCCGCCAGCCGCGCTTGCCGAATTTCCAGGCGAGCCTTGCTCTTCTCGCTGATGCTTACGGTGCGCGCCATGTCAGACCCAGGCAGCCATTTCCTTTTCGAGGTTCAGGCGGATCGCCTCGAAGAATTGTTCGGTCGTCATCCACGGCTGGTCGGGGCCGACGAGGATCGCGAGATCCTTGGTCATCTGGCCCTGCTCCACCGTCTCGACGCAGACCCGCTCCAGAGTCTCGGCGAAGCGCACCACGTCCGGCGTGTCGTCGAACTTGCCGCGATACTTGAGGCCACCGGTCCAGGCGAAAATCGACGCGATCGGATTGGTCGAAGTCGCCTTGCCCTGCTGGTGCATGCGGTAATGGCGGGTGACGGTGCCGTGCGCTGCTTCCGCTTCGATTGTCTTGCCGTCCGGAGTCATCAGCACCGAGGTCATCAGGCCGAGCGAACCGAAGCCCTGCGCCACCTGGTCCGACTGGACGTCGCCATCATAATTCTTGCAGGCCCAGACGAATTTGCCACTCCACTTGAGCGCGGAAGCGACCATGTCGTCGATCAGTCGGTGCTGATACTCGATGCCAGCTTCAGCGAACTTCGCTTTGTATTCGCTGTCGTAAATTTCCTGGAAGATGTCCTTGAAGCGGCCGTCATAGGCTTTGAGGATCGTATTCTTGGTGGAGAGATAGACCGGCCAGCCGCGGTCGAGGCCGTAGTTCAGGCAGGCATGGGCGAAGTCGCGGATGCTCGCATCGAGGTTGTACATGCCCATGGCGACGCCGGAGCTTGGGAAGTCGAACACTTCATGTTCGATTTCCTGGCCGTCCTCGCCGACGAACTTGATCGTCAGCTTGCCCGGACCGGGAACCTTGAAGTCAGTGGCCTTGTACTGGTCGCCAAACGCGTGACGGCCGACCACGATCGGGTCGGTCCAGCCGGGGATCAGCCGCGGCACGTTGGACATCACGATCGGCTCGCGGAAGACGACGCCGCCAAGGATGTTGCGGATGGTGCCGTTGGGCGACTTCCACATCTTCTTCAGGCCGAACTCCTCGACCCTCTGCTCGTCCGGAGTAATCGTCGCGCATTTGACGCCGACGCCATGTTTCTTGATCGCTTCGGCTGCTTCGACGGTGATGCGGTCCTCGGTCTCGTCGCGCTTCTCGACCGACAGGTCGTAGTAGAGCAGATCAACGTCGAGATAGGGCTGGACCAGACGTTCGCGAATCCATTGCCAGATGATGCGGGTCATCTCGTCGCCGTCGATCTCGACGACCGGGTTCTTCACCTTGATCTTGGCCATTTGCTTCCCTGAAATGTGCGGCTGAATTCGAGGCGGGCCTTAAGCGCCGCAAGGGAGCGAGGCAACTCCGGACGCCCTGGTCGTGCGCGCCATCAAGCCGACAGGCGGCGCGGTTGTGCCCGCCGCCATGCGCGACTAAGGACGCCCGATGCCCGAGCTCAAGAAGCCCGACGCGCCACTTACCACCAACGTCAAATGGCGCTTCCCTTCCGTTCACCCGGAAGGCCGAAAATATCTGGTGATCGCAGGAGCGGTGACTCTCATCGCCTATATGGTGATCAGCCAGTTCCTCGGTTTCCTTCTGCTGGGAGTGACGATCTGGGTTGCGGCCTTTTTCCGCGATCCGATCCGTACCACGCCGCGCGGCGACAAATTGATCGTGGCGCCGGCGGACGGGCTGATCACGATGATCGCCAGGGTCCCGCCTCCGCCCGAGCTGGCTGGTCCCGACGGGCTCGATGCGGGCGAATATACGCGCGTCTCGATTTTCATGAGCGTGTTCGACGTTCACATCAATCGTTCGCCGATCGCCGGCCGTATCCGCAAGATCGCCTATGTCCCCGGAAAGTTCGTCAACGCCGACCTCGACAAGGCGAGCGAGGACAATGAGCGCCAGCACTTCATGGTCGAAGGTGCCGACGGGCTGAAGATCGGCTTCACCCAGATCGCAGGGCTGGTTGCCCGGCGCATTCTCTCCTTCGTGCGTGAAGGCGATCCGGTCGAAGCCGGCGAACGCGTTGGCCTGATCCGCTTCGGAAGCCGGGTCGACGTCTATCTTCCCGCGGGCACCGGTCCCCGCGTTCTGCTCGGTCAGCGCACGCTGGCGGGCGAGACGGTGATCGGGGAAGCGGGCGTCGATCCTGCGCTGACGGGCAGCAGCCAATGATTGCCGGGAAGGAAGGGGGCGGAATCCCCTTCCGTGCAATGATCCCCAATGCGGTCACCGTTCTCGCACTTTGCTTTGGCCTGACCGGCGTCAGTTTCGCCATCGGAGGCGAATGGGAAAAGGCGCTCGGTGCCATCGTTTTCGCCGGCGTTCTCGACGGAATGGACGGCCGCATCGCGCGACTGCTGCGGGCGCAGAGCAAATTTGGCGCCGAACTGGATTCGCTGAGCGACAATATCGCGTTCGGAACGGCGCCCGCGTTGATCCTGTTCCTGTGGTCGCTGCAGGCGGCGCCGCGGTTCGGCTGGATCGCCGCGCTTGCGCTGGCGGTCTGCTGCGCCCTCAGGCTGGCGCGTTTCAATGCGGGCATCGACGCGGCTGAACAGCCCCACAAGGCTGCGGGTTTTAACACCGGAGTCCCCGCACCGGCGGGCGCGGGCCTTGCCTTCATGCCCATCTATCTTTGGCTGATCACTGGCGAGGAGTTTTTCCGCCGCTGGGAACTGGCGATGGCCTGGATCCTGGTGATTGCGGCGCTAATGATTTCCAGCCTGCCGACTTACACCTGGACCAGCCTCAGGATTCGCAGCGGCTGGCGGCTGTTCGCGCTGGCGGGCGTGGCATTGCTGGGTGCGGCGTTGGTCCGGGCGCCATGGCACACATTGCTTGGGGTGTCCGCGCTGTACCTGGTGATGATCCCGTTCGCGATGGCGAGCTATGCGCGCGTCAAGCAGCGGCGCGGAGGCGCGGCTCGGCCCGCATCGGGCGCGGCTGGCGAACCCGAACACGCTGGTTGACGCGCATCTCGGTGAAGGCCAGCGGGGAAACGGCAAGCAGCGAACGCCCCTTGAGCGCGGCGACGACCGCGGCTCCCCGTTCTTCGATCATTATGGCTGCGCCGCCGGCGATCATCACGATCGTGGCAAGGAAGACGACGGTGGTCAGGGCTGCAATCATTGCCTGTATTCCTCTGTTCGCCCAACCGGTCGGGATTCATTTGGTTCCCTCTGCCCGGGTAGCGGGCTGTTGAACGCCACAATGTTCCCGTTTTGTTCACAACTGTCAAGCGGCTTGACCCAGCGGTGCTCGACGCCTCCAAGCCTTGAAAGCATGCACGGCTTGGGCTAGGGGCCGCCGCATTCCACAGGTGGAGCTTACATACCGGTGCCGGCCGCAAGGCCGGTGACATGGCTCCACCGAGGCAAAAACCGGAAGGAGAAGACCTATGGCGGCTACAGTCGTCACCATGCAGCAATTGCTCGAAGCCGGAGCGCACTTCGGCCACCAGACCCACCGCTGGAATCCGCGGATGAAGCCGTATATTTTCGGCGACCGCAACGGTGTTCACATCATCGACCTGTCGCAGTCCGTGCCCTTGTTCGCGCGCGCTCTCGACTTCGTCTCGCAGACCGTCGCCCGCGGCGGCAAGGTGCTGTTCGTCGGCACCAAGCGCCAGGCGCAGGACGCGGTGGCCGAATCGGCGCAGACATCCGGCCAGCATTTCGTCAACCACCGCTGGCTCGGCGGCATGCTGACCAACTGGAAGACGATTTCCAACTCGATCAAACGGCTCAAGAGCCTCGAGGAGCAGCTGTCGGGCGACACCGCCGGCCTGACCAAGAAGGAAGTCCTTCAACTCACCCGCGAGCGCGACAAGCTCGAGAAATCGCTTGGCGGAATTCGCGACATGGGCGGCCTTCCCGACGTGATGTTCGTCGTCGACACCAACAAGGAAGAGCTGGCGATCAAGGAAGCCAACGTGCTTGGCATCCCGGTCGTGGCGATCCTGGATTCAAACAGCAATCCCAACGGCATCGCTTTTCCGGTTCCGGGCAATGACGATGCCAGCCGCGCCATCCGCCTCTACTGCGACGCAGTGGCCCAGGCGGCGAGCAGCGGCCGCAGCGGCAATGCGGCGGCCCGTGGCGAAGACATCGGCTCGATGGCCGAGCCGCCGGTCGAAGCCGCGCTGGCCTGACCTATCCTCCCCTCCCGCCTGCGGGAGGGGAATGAGGGGTGGGGCTCTCCCAACCCGAACAGTAGAACATTCCCACCCCCAGCCCCTCCCGCAAGCGGGAGGGGAGAAGAGAGGACGAGACATGGCTGAGATTACCGCCGCTGCCGTCAAGGAGCTCCGCGAGCGCACCGGCGCCGGGATGATGGACTGCAAGAAGGCGCTCGCCGAAACTGGCGGCGAGATGGAAGCCGCCATCGACTGGCTTCGCGCCAAGGGCCTGTCGGCCGCTGCCAAGAAGGCCGGCCGCACCGCGTCCGAGGGTCTTGTCGGCGTTGCGGTTGAAGGCACGCGCGCCGCCGCCATCGAGGTCAATTCGGAAACCGACTTCGTCGCCAAGAATTCGCAGTTCCAGGACTTTGTGCGCAACGTTGCGCAAATCGCGCTTGCCCATGGCGGCGACATCGACGCGGTCGGCGCCGCGGATTATCCGGGCGGCGGCGGCAAGGTCGCCGAAGTACTGAACAATAATATCGCGACAATCGGCGAGAACCAGTCGCTCCGCCGTGCCGCGGTGATCGAGGTCTCCGAAGGCGTCGTCGTTCCGTACGTTCACAATGCGGTCGTCCCGGGCCTCGGCAAGATCGGCGTCCTCGTCGCTCTCGAAAGCGGTGCGCCGGCCGAGACGCTGCAGGCGCTGGGCAAGCAGATCGCGATGCACATTGCCGCAGCCAACCCGCTCGCGCTGGACGCAGAGTCGCTGGATTCGGCGATGATCGAGCGCGAGCGTTCGATCGCCCTGGAAAAGGCGAAGGAGAGCGGCAAGCCGCAGAACATCGTCGACAAGATGGTGGAAGGCTCGATCGCCAAGTTTCGCAAGGAAAACGCCCTGCTGTCGCAGCTGTTCGTGATCGACAACAAGACACCGGTCGCCGAAGTCGTCGCTGCGGCCGCCAAGGAAGCCGGGACCGGGATCGTGCTGAAAGGCTTCGTCCGCTTCCAGCTCGGCGAGGGCATCGAGAAGAAGGAAAGCGACTTCGCCGCCGAGGTCGCTGCCGCCGCCGGCACCAACCGGGCCGAACCGGTCACCTGAGGCAGGCATCAACGGCCTTCGGCCACCTTCGCGCCCTCACAGGCAGGCGAGGAAGGCAGTTGGAAAATGGGGCGGGCGCGCTAAGAACGGGTCCGCCCTTTTTCTTGCCGAAGAGGAAATCCCTTCGATGACCCGCCCGCGCTTCCATCGGATCCTGCTCAAAGTGTCCGGGGAGGCGCTGATGGGGCAGGGGCAGTTCGGCATCGATCCGGGTGCCGTCGCCGGTGTCGCCGGAGAGATCGCGGCGGCCAAGGCCAACGGGCACGACCTTTGCCTGGTCGTCGGTGGCGGCAACATCTTTCGCGGAATGGCCGCTGCCGCCAAGGGCTTCGACCGCGCCAGTGCCGATTATATGGGCATGCTGGCGACGGTGATGAACGCGCTCGCGCTGCAGAACGCGCTCGAGAAGGAAGGCGTCGACACGCGTGTCCAGTCGGCCATTCCGATGGCCAGCGTGTCCGAGCCATACATAAGGCGACGTGCGCTTCGTCATCTCGAAAAGGGACGCATCGTCCTGTTCGCGGCGGGGACCGGCAACCCCTATTTCACCACCGACACCGCCGCGGCGCTGCGAGCGGCGGAGATGGGCTGCGATGCTTTGTTCAAGGGCACCAGTGTCGACGGCATCTACACCGCCGACCCGAAAAAGGATTCGGGGGCGACGCGTTACGACACGGTCACTTTCGATCAGGTGCTTCGCGATAATTTGAAAGTCATGGACGCGGCTGCGGTCGCTTTGTGCCGCGACAACAACATTCCGATCGTGGTCTTCAACGTCCGCCAGGCGGGCAACCTCGCCGAGGTTCTCAACGGCGAAGGCACGGCGACGATCGTTCAGAACGAGGAGTAAGCAATGACGGGAACGATGGACAAGGCCGATCTTCAGCGGCGCATGCAGGGCGCCGTCGATGCACTGAAGCATGATCTCGGCGGGCTTCGCACCGGCCGTGCGTCAACGGCGCTGCTCGATCCAGTCCAGGTCCAGGTTTATGGCGCCAACATGCCGATCAACCAGGTTGCGACGGTGTCGGTGCCGGAGCCGCGGCTGATTTCCGTGCAGGTGTGGGACCGTTCCAACGTCGGTCCGGTCGAAAAGGCGATCCGCTCCGCGGGCCTGGGCCTTAATCCGGTCACCGACGGTCAGATGATCCGCCTGCCGATTCCGGACCTTACCGAGGAACGGCGCAAGGAGCTTGCCAAGTTGGTCGGCCAATATGCGGAAAAGGCGCGCATCGCCGTCCGCAATGTGCGCCGCGACGGGATGGAGCAGCTCAAGCAGGACGAGAATAAGAAGCAGATCAGCGAGGATGAGCGCAAGCGACTCGAGACCGAGGTGCAGAAGCTGACCGACGAGACGATTAAGGACGTGGATTCCGCCAGCGACGCCAAGGAAAAGGAAATCCTCAACAAGTGACTTCATCCACCGCGCCCGACGGAGCCAGGACGCTCCCCGCGCGCGGCAGCGAGGGGGCACCGCGCCACGTCGCCATCATCATGGACGGCAACGGCCGCTGGGCGCAGCAACGCGGGCTGCCGCGTGTCGCCGGTCACCGTGCTGGCGCCGAGGCGGTACGCAAGACCCTTCGAGGCGCGGTCGAATGCGGCATCGAAGTGCTGACGCTCTACGCCTTTTCGTCCGAGAATTGGCGCCGGCCGGAGGAGGAGATCGCCGATCTCAAGGGCCTGCTCGGTTTTTATCTCGAGCGCGAATTCGACAGCCTGGAAAAGGAGGGCGTGAGGCTCCGCCTGATCGGCGATTACCGCGCCTTCGGCCCAGAGCTGGTAGCCCGGCTCGAAAAGGCGGTGGAGCGGCTGGCCGGCAACGATCGGCTGACGCTGGTGGTGGCGCTGAACTACGGCTCGCGGGCGGAGCTTGTGCGGGCAGCGCAGAGGCTGGCCGACCGCTCGGCCAACGGTGAAATCGACGCCGCAAGCATCGACGACGCAGCGTTTGCGGCCGAACTCCAAACCGCCGGCCTTCCCGAACTGGACCTGCTAATCCGCACTTCCGGCGAGATTCGGCTGTCGAACTTCCTCCTGTGGCAGGTGGCCTATGCGGAGCTGCTGTTCACGCCGGTCCTTTGGCCTGACTTTGACGAACAGGCTTTGCGTGAGGCCGTCGCCCAATACGGCGCGCGTCAGCGACGGTTCGGCGGCCGGTGAGCGAGCTTCTCCTTCGCACTCTGACCGGCGCCGGGTTGATCGTTCTGTCGCTCATGGCTGCCGTGGTCGGCGGCTACTCCTTCGCCATCCTCGTCGCCGCGGTTGCAACGGGCATCTACTATGAATGGTCGCGCATGGTCCGTGGCTGGGGCGTGGGCTGGAAGATCCTGGGCTTCTTTTACGCCCTGTTGCCGGCGCTCGCTATGCTGTGGATCCGCGATCAAAGCACTGGCGGGCTGGCGCTCCTGATGTGGGTGTTCATCACCACCTGGTCGGTCGACATCGGCGGCTATGTGGTCGGCCGCTCGATCGGCCGCCGCAAGCTGGCCCCAACCATCAGTCCGGGAAAGACCTGGGAAGGTTTTTTCGGGGGCGTCGCAACGGCGGCGGTCGCCTCTGCCGTGTGGATAACGTACGCGGAGCTGCCGCGTTTCCTGATCCCGCTGGCACCCATCTTTGCCGCCGCGGCTCAGGGCGGCGACCTGTTTGAAAGCTGGATGAAGCGCAAGGCGGGGGTCAAGGACTCGGGCAGCTGGCTCCCCGGCCATGGCGGACTTCTCGATCGTCTCGATGGTCTGGTGCCGGTGGCGATCCTGACGGCACTGCTAGTGCTGGCGGACCTTGCGTGACGCGAAAGATTGCCATTCTCGGTGCGACGGGGTCGGTCGGCCGCTCGACACTGGACCTGGTTGAGCGGTCGCCGGAGAGGTTCGAAGTCACTGCCCTGACCGCAGCGTCGAATGTCGGCGCTCTCGCCGACGCCGCCCGCCGCACCCGTGCGAAACTGGCGGTCATCGCCGATGAGTCGCTCCTTCCGGAACTCCGCGAACGCCTTTCCGGCACCGGCTGCGAGGCTGCGGCGGGAGAGCAGGCTTTAGTCGAGGCTGCTGCCGGTGACGCGGACTGGGTGATGGCGGCGATCGTCGGTTGCGCCGGGCTGGTGCCGGTAATGGCGGCAATTGAGCGCGGCCGGGCCGTCGCCCTTGCCAACAAGGAGCCGCTGGTCAGTGCAGGTGCGCTGATGACCGACGCGGCTGCACGCGCAGGGGCAACGCTCTTGCCGGTCGACAGCGAGCATAACGCCATATTCCAGTGCCTTGCCGGAAATCGCAAAGAAGATGTGGCAAGGCTGATCCTGACCGCAAGCGGGGGACCATTTCGAACCGCTTCGGCCGAAGCGATGCGCTCCGCGACCCCTGCCGAGGCCATTGCGCATCCCAATTGGTCGATGGGTAAGAAGATCTCGGTCGATTCGGCAACCCTGATGAACAAGGGCCTGGAACTAATCGAAGCTCATTATCTGTTCGGCGTTCCGTCGGCGCAGATTGATATTCTGATCCATTCTCAGTCGGTGATCCACTCGCTTGTGGAGTTCATCGACGGATCGATGCTCGCCCAGCTCGGGTCACCCGACATGCGCATTCCGATTGCCTATGCGCTGGCCTGGCCGGAGCGGATTGCCAGCGGCTCCGAACGGCTCGACTTGCTAAAGGCCGGCAGGCTCGACTTCGAAGCACCTGACGAGCAGCGCTTCCCTGCGCTCCGGCTTGCTCGGACAGCGCTCGAAGAGGGCGGGGCGGCCCCCGCCGTTCTGAACGCGGCGAACGAAGTTGCCGTAGCGGCCTTCCTCGAGGGCCGCATCGGCTTTGCGGACATTGCAAGGCTGGTTGAGAGCGCGCTAAACGCCATTCGGCCGTCCGCGCCAACATCGATCGAAGAGGTGGTCGCCCTCGACCGGGCCGCGCGACGGTTGGCCGCCCAATCGATCCAGGAACGCTGCAACTGATGCTATCCCAACCGCCCCTGTGGTTCGTCGTCATCGCCTTCATCGCGGCGCTCGGGCCTTTGATCTTCATCCATGAGCTTGGCCATTATTTCGTCGCCCGTGTGTTTGGTGTCGGCGCGGAGACCTTCTCGATCGGCTTTGGCCCGGAAATCGGCGGCTGGACCGACCGCCGCGGAACGCGCTGGAAGGTGGCCGCAATCCCGCTTGGCGGCTATGTTCGGTTTGTTGGTGATGCGGACGCCGCCAGCACGCCGGGCAAGACGCCGATCAGTCCCGAGGAACGCCAGCGCAGCTTTCACCTCAAACCGGTATGGCAGCGTTTCCTGATCGTCCTCGCCGGGCCGGCGGCGAACTTTCTTCTCGCCATTCTGATCTTCGCCGGCTTCTTCATGGCCTTCGGGGTGCCGCGCACGCCGAGCGTAGTGGGACAGGTGCAGCCGGGAAGTGTCGCCGAGCAGATCGGCCTCCGGGCGGGCGACCGGATCGAATCGATTGCCGGCCAGGACGTCGGCAGCTTCGAGGATCTGCGGCGGATCGTGTCGTTGCGACCGGCCGAGCAGGTCGAAATCGTGGTCGAGCGCGAGGGGCGCGATCAGGCCGTCCAGGCAGTGCTGGGGGTGCGGGATGATCGTGACCAGTTCGGTCAGTCCTATCGCACCGGGCTGCTTGGTGTCATGCCCACGGGGCGCGTGCTCGAAAAGGTGGCGCCGCTGGAGCTGATCTCGGCAGCGACAGCCTACACGATGGCGCTGACCCGCGCGATGATCGACGGGCTGGTCCAGATCGTGACCGGGCGCCGTTCGACGGACGATTTGGGCGGCCCATTGAAGATGGCGCAGATTGCGGGCCAGCAAGCGACGCTCGGCGGTTTCGAGTTCATCCAGCTGATCGCTTTGTTCTCAATTAATCTCGGATTCATCAACCTCTTGCCAGTGCCCATGTTGGATGGCGGCCATCTGCTCTTTTATGCAATCGAGGCTGTTCGGCGCCGGCCGCTCAGCATCCGGGCGCAGGAGTGGGCGTTTCGCGGAGGCCTTGCACTGCTTCTCGCGCTCATCGTTTTCACCACAGCCAACGACCTTGGGTCGTTCGGCCTGTGGGAAGGGCTTGGGCGCTTGATTGGCTAGGACGCTTGGGGCAGGGCTAAAAACAACCATCAGCGGCGCGCCGTGCGGCCGTGATATCGCACCATTAGGGCGGGGATAGCGTGACTTCAGGAAAGAATATCTTCGGCGGCCGCACCAGCGCCGCACTTCTGGTCGGGACCATCTTGGGTGGCTGGTCGGGACCCTTGTTCGCTCAGGACCCGCTTGCGGCAGAGCCGGTGCAGACGTCTGCGCCTGTGACCATCGACACACCGGCGCAGACCACCGTGCCCGCGACCGCCGACGCACCGGCGCAAACGACGGCTCCTGCAACCACCATTGCGCCGGCGCCGGCACCGGCGGCCGCAACTCCTGCCGCCCAGACCGGTACGATCCGGTCCCTGGCCATTCGCGGACTGCAGCGACTCGAGCCGGAAACCGTGCGGGCCTACGCCAATCTCAATCCGGGCGAGGGATATACGACCGAGAAGCTCGATCAGGCGCTCAAGGATCTTTATGCCACCGAGCTGTTCTCCGATGTCGTGATCAGCGGGACGGATACCGGCAACATTGTCATCACCGTCCAGGAAAGCCCGGTCATCAATCGCATTGTGCTGGAGGGCAACAAGCGGCTGAAGAACGACAAGATCCTGCCGGAGATCAAGCTGACGCCGCGTCAGATTTTCACGCGTTCGAAGGTCCGCGCGGATGTCGAGCGCATCGTCGAACTCTACAAGCGTCAGGGCCGTTTCGCGGCGCGCGTGGAGCCGAAAACGGTTCAGCTTGATCAAAACCGCGT
Organism: Pseudomonadota bacterium; assembly: GCA_030856365.1. GTDB lineage: Bacteria > Pseudomonadota > Alphaproteobacteria > Sphingomonadales > Sphingomonadaceae > Sphingomicrobium. Next base: position 16,618 of record JALYPM010000014.1, on the reverse strand, counting down.
CGATCTGGTGTTTGAAATCTACGAAGGCGACAAGTCGAGCGTTCGTTCGATCAACATCATCGGCAACGAGCAATTCAGCGACGGCCGCCTGCAGAAGGAAATGTTCACCCGCGAGGCCGGGGGTTTGCTCGGCTTCCTGAAATCGAACGACAGCTATGATCCGGACCGTCTGGCCGCTGACCAGCAGAAGCTTCGGGTGTTCTATTTGACGCAAGGCTATGCGGATTTCCGCGTCGTTTCGGCGCTGGCCGAACTGACGCCCGACCGCCGCGACTTCGTCATCACCTATGTGGTTGAAGAGGGGCCGCGGTACCGGCTCGGCAAGGTGCAAGCCGAGAGCGAGCTTCGCGACCTGACGCCTGAAAACATCGCGAAGATCGTGAACTTGCGCACCGGCGACTGGTTCAACGCCAAGGCCGTCGAGGACGCGGTGGCGGATGTCAGCTCGGCCGCCGGCAATTTGGGCTATGCCTTCGCGGACATCAACCCGGCGTACGACCGCGACCCCGCCAACCGCGTGATGAACATCACGCTGCGAGTCGGCGATACGCCCCGTGTCTATGTCGAAAGGATCGACATCCAGGGGAACACGATCACCCGCGACAAGGTGCTTCGGCGGGAATTCCGCGTCAACGAAGGCGACGCCTTCAACGCGATCAAGGTCAAGCGGAGCCAGGATCGTCTGCGCTCGCTCGGCTATTTCCAGGAGTCGCTGGAAATCAAGCAGACCGAAGGTTCGGCGCCCGATCGCGTTGCGCTTGCTGTCGATGTCGAGGAACAGTCGACCGGCCAGCTCCAGCTTTCGGCGGGCTATTCGAGCCTGGAGAGCTTCCTGCTCGCGGCGTCGATCGCGCAACGCAATTTCATGGGCAAGGGGCAGGAGCTCAATGCCGGCGTCAACTGGTCGCGCTATTCCAGATCGGCCCAGCTGGGGTTTGTCGAGCCTTATCTGTTCGACCGGCAAATCCTTCTCGGAGGGTCAATCTTCCGCCGCGACTACAACAGCTTCAACTTCGTCGATAACGAGCGCAACCGGACCTATTCGCAGGCCAGCACCGGCGGATCGCTCCGGCTGGGTTTCCCGGTCACCGAATATCTGTCCTTCGGAACCCGTTACTCGCTGATCAACGACAATATCACCCTCAGCAAGGATGCCTTCTTCACCGATCCGGATGGCTCTGGGCCGCTTGGGCGCGAGTGCGATCCGGTCAAAGCGGGCCGCTACTTGTGCGACGAACTCGGTGCACGTGTGAGCTCGGTAGCCGGCTATTCGCTGGCGTTCGACAACACCAACGGCATCCGTCCTACGCGCGGTCAACGGATGAGTATTTCGCAGGATTTCGCGGGGCTTGGCGGCGACGTGAAATACATCCGCTCCCGCGGCGACGCGACCAAATATTGGGGCTTCGGGAGCGGTTTCGTCCTGTCGGCTCACGCGGAAGGCGGCTACATCCATCCCCTCGAGGACTCCAAGGGGGACGGCCGCGATCCGATCCGGATTACAGATCGCTTCTTCGGGGCTCAGCTGCGCGGTTTCGACATTCGAGGCATTGGACCCCGCATCCAGCGCCTCTCTTACGATGAGGAAGGCGAAGTTCAGTCGGGTGGTGCCACCGTCACCGACGCACTCGGCGGCCGCGCTTACTACATGGGCCGGCTCGAATTGGAGCTTCCGACCAATTCCACGCTTCGGGGCTTCGGTCTTCGGCCGTCGGCGTTCATCGACGCCGGCTCGGTGTTCAGCCTTCTCAGCCCCACACTGACGGACATTCCGGGTGTTTGCGGCATCACGACCGGTTCGGGGACCACCTTGGTTACGCGCTTCGAAAACCTGGCACCGGGCCAGTCGCGCGCGGATTGTGCGTCTGTTCTAGAAGTGGATCCGACGTCCACTATCAGCTTCGCTCCCGGTTTTCGCGAGCGCTTCGTCGGAAATTCCGCAAGACCCCGCCTGGCCATTGGCGTCGGGGTCAACTGGAACTCGCCGTTCGGCCCGCTGCGCATCGATGTCGCAAGGGCACTGCTCAAGCAGGAAGGCGACGATCCGAAACTCTTCAACTTCAACGTAGGAACCCAATTCTAATGCGCAAAACGATCTTTTTGGCGGCCCTTGCCGCCGCGGCGTCCATGCCGACCGCCGCTCAGGCGCAGGCGGTTCCCGCCGCGTCCGTCGTCGTCGTCAACACCGACCGCGTCTATCGCGAGTGCAACGCTTGCAGAACCGCGCAGACATCGCTGCAAAGTCAGGTCACTGCACTCCAGACCCGGCAGCGGACCCTGGAGGCCCAGCTGCGGCCTGAGGGAACGGCAATCCAGCAGGCGGCCAACGCCTTGAACGGCGCGCAGCCGGACCAGGCGCTTCGCACACGCGTCGAGGCATTCCAGAAAAAGCAGAACGACGCGCAAGCGGAGCTGCAACGGGGCCAGCAGAATTTGCAGTCTATCCAGGCAAATGTTCTTCGCCAGATCGACGCTCGGCTCGCCCCGGCGATCAACCAGGTGATGACTGCCCGTGGCGCCAACCTTGCCGTGGATGTCGGTAACACGCTCGCTCACGGCGCGGCGCTCAACGTCACCACGGACGTGCTTGCCGCGCTGAACCGCACCCTGCCTTCGGTGACCCTGACCCCGCTGCCGCAGCAGCAGCAACAGCGCCAGCAGCCGCAGGGCCGCTAATGCAGGAAGCCGCAGGTGCCACCATCGGCCCGCTGGACATCCGGCGGGTCATGGCGGCGCTTCCGCACCGTTACCCGATGCTTCTCATCGACAGGGTCGAAAGCCTCGACCCGGATCGCTCCATCGTTGCCATCAAGGCGGTGACGATCAACGAAAACTTCTTCCAGGGGCATTTCCCGGGCCGGCCAATCATGCCGGGGGTGCTGATCGTCGAGGCACTGGCGCAGGCCGCGGGCGTACTCGCGGTGGAGTCGCTCGGCCTCGCGAACAGTGGCAAGCTCGTTTATTTCATGGCGATCGACGGCGCGAAGTTCCGGACACCGGTCGAGCCGGGCGTGCTCCTGCGCCTCGAGGTCGACTTCGTCCAGAAGCGGAGCAGCGTCTGCAAGTTCGCCGGCCGTGCCCTCGTCGACGGCAAGCTTGCCGCCGAAGCGAAATTCACGGCGATGATTGCCGATCCCCCTTCGGCCTGATCTGCCACCCGGCGGAATCCTGTTCGATGCCGAAAGCGTCGCCCAGCTTTGAGTTGGCGAGGACTGTACGGGGGAGCGCATCTTCAACGACGCGTCCGCGATCCATGAGGATGGCGCGGTCAAATCTCTCCACTACCGCCAGGTCGTGCACAGCGACGATTGCCGAGCATTCGCCCGCTTCGGTCAACTCGCGCAGGATCGCCAGAATTCTCAGCACCCAATAGGGGTCGAGATTGGACAGCGGCTCGTCGAGCAGGAGCAGCGCTGGCCGCGCCACCAGCGCTCTTGCGAGCAGCACTCGCGCTCGCTCGCCTGTCGAGAGGCAGTCCGCAGGCTTGTCGGCAAAACGCTCCAGCTCAAGCAGCTGGATCAGCTCCTCGACGCCCGCGGGATCGGGACTAGGGAGCCCAAGCCCGATCAGGTCGCGGGACGCGATCGGCCAGGCAAGGTCGCGCGAGGCGGGAAGGAAACCGAGCAAGCGCGAGCGGCGGGCCGGCGCGACGCTGATCAAATCTTCGCCCGCGATGCGAACGCTGCCACGGCGCTGCTCGACGCCCGCAAGCGCGCGAAGCAGGCTGGTCTTGCCGCTGCCGTTGGGACCAATGAGGACAATGAGTTCGCCTGGGGCCACTTCCAGGTCCAACGGCTCCAGCCGCCCCGGGACGGCGACATGAAACGCTTCGAGCAGTGACGTCATGCCGCCAGCCTCTGGCGCATCGACACGACGATCCAGATGAACAGGGGAGTGCCAAGCGCGGTCGTCAGCACTCCGACGGGGATGGTCCGCCCGGCTGGACCCATGCGAACTGCGAGGTCGGCGAGGAGCAGCAGCATCGCCCCGATGGCGGCTGCGGGGACCAGCGCCCGCCCCGGGTGCCCCGCCGTTAGTTTTCGGGCCACGAACGGCGCGATGAGGCCGACGAAGCCGATCGCCCCGCAGACGGAGACGCAGGCGCCCACGGCCACGGCACTGAGCAGGATCACTTCCGTTCCCACGCGCTCAGGCCGGTATCCGATCGAGGCGGCGACATCCTCGCCCAGGGCCATGACGTCGAGAGCACGCGCGCGTCGGGCCAGCAAGGCGCAGGCAGTGAGCGCCGGGATCAAAGCCGCCGCTGCCTGCGGTAGGCTGCGGTCGACGAAGCTGCCCATCAGCCACTCGTAACTGTCGTAAAATGCGAACGGGGAGGGGGCGAGGGCGAGCAGCAGGCTGGTGCCCGCGCCGGCGGCAAGCGCAATGGCCAGGCCGGCAAGCAGCAGCGTCGACCGCTCGGCGCGCCGGCCGGCGAGGAGCAACAGTCCGGCAAGCGCCAGCCCCGCGCCGGTCGCGCCGAACGCGGCAAGGCCCAGCGCATCGGTGATGCCGAGCCAATAGCTGCCGAACACCGCGCCGAGCGCTGCTCCGCTGCTGCTTCCGGTGATGTCGGGCGAGGCGAGGGGGTTGGCGAACAGCGCTTGAAGCGCTGCTCCCGTCATTCCCAATACGCCGCCGTAGCCGAGGACAAGCAGGGTCCGCGGCAGGCGAATCTCGGTCAGCAGCAGCGAAGCAAGCGCCGGGTCGCGGGCCTGGAGTTCCGTCAGGGACGACCACGGCGTGAGCAGATGAACTGCCGCGAGGAACAGGAGAAGCACTGCCGCGACCGCGCGCAATGTCATTGCGCCGCCATTCGGAGCCGCTCAACCTCGCCGATGAGGAGGGGACCCATGCATGTCCAGGAGCGCCCGTCCGTGGTCAGTCGGCGCGAGGGCAGGTTGCGGACGACCGGATGGTCGAGCCAGCGGGTTCCGCTTGATATCTGCTGCCTTCTGTAGCGGCTCTCGACCAGCATCTGCGGCGGCCGCACCAGCAAGGTCTCAAGGCCTGCCCGTCCGCCACGCAGCGGGCGCTGGCGAAGCCCGGCAAGACGCAGCCACTCGGCGCCGACCGATCCGCTTGCCAGGCTGTCGCCGCCGGAGCCGAGCCAGATCGTGTCGCGGGCGGTGGCAGGGGAGGATTGCCGGAGCAGGCGCAGCCGCTGTACCCAAGGGGCGGCGCGCCCCGGTTGCCCCAAGGCCGCCGCCACCCTGTTGAGGTTGGCCTCGACATCGGCGATCGAGAGGGGTGGCGGAAGCTCCACGACCTTCACGCCGATGCGCCGCGCCAGCAGGGCCGTCGCACGGCCGCCGCCGCCCATATTCAGCAGCAGTGTCGGCCGCTCGCTCAACACCTGTTCAATCGAGCCGCGATTGGCGTGGTGGAAACGCCCAAGCCGCCACAGCGGCGTCTCCAGCCGATCCTGCGACAAATAGCTGACGCTGGCGACCTCCGAGGGCTTCGCCAGCAACAGCAGATATTCGTCGCTGCACAGGTTTAGCGATGCCGCGCGAACGCCTGCGCTAGCGGCGAGCAGCAATGCGGATGCCGGCATGGATGCTCCTCCCTTCGGTGCGATATCCGACCGCGTCCTGATAGTTCGCGTCGAACGCATTGGCCGCACGGGCGAACAGCTGCACGCTTCTTGCGACGTCATAGGCGACGCGGGCACCGGCAAGCCAATAGCTGCCGAACCGCACGTCCTCCGCCGGAAAGATGTCGAAATTCACGTCCCGGCGGCGGCCGGTGTAGGCAATCGACGCGCCGTAGGTGAGCCGGCCGACGGCGCCGTCCGCGGCGACGGAGCCGCTGTGCTTGGGACGTCGGGCTTCGCGAACCTTCGACCCGCCGACCTGCCCCGGCTGGGTGGCGTCGAGATAGGCGTAGTTGGCCGTCAGCTTGAGGCGCTGGCCGAGGGCCCAGCCCAGCTCCGCCTCAAGGCCGGAGCGCTTGCTGTCGGTGTCGCGATTGGCGGTGGTCGACGTGCCGATTGCACCGTCGAACAGATCGACAATCTCGTCGTTCAGTCGCTGCCGATAAATGGTGAGTGCGGCCCGGAATTGGCTGCGCCGGAACCGTAGCGATCCTTCGATGCCGCGCGAACTTTCGTAGCGAAGTGCTGGATTTCCGGTGAAACTTCCGGGGAAGAAACCATAGAGGTCAAAAAAGGTTGGTTGGGCGATGCCTTCTCCGTAGGACGCCGCAAGCGAAAGTCCGCCGCCCAGATGCGCGAGCGCCGAAGCCCGCAGCGTGGTGGCGTCGGGGAAGCGGTTGAAGCGGTCGCGGCGCAAGGCGACATCACCGACCAGCGGCCCTGATTCTCCGCGCCATTCGAGCGTTACCGCCTGATGCGCACGGTCGCGGTCCTGGTTCGTCGCGCCGAAATATAGCGTGTCGCGCGCGGCGAAGCTTTCCCCTTCATGTTCCGCGGCAGCAATCAAAATGTGGGCGACCGCGCCGGTGGCGAACCGGTGCTCCGCCTGACCGTTCACGGTCCAGCGCTTGCCGCGGGTGCGGTTGATCGCGTCCTCGGCGAGGAAGTTGCGGTTGGAGGAACTCAGCAGCGACGTCGACAAGATGCCGCGCCAGGCGCCGTCCGGCTGACCGAAGCTGCTCCACAGCCGTCCTGCGATCAGCCGGTTGCGGCTGCTGTCGAGCGTGTCGCCGCGAACGAAGCCGGCATAGCCGTCGAACTCGCTTCGGCCGGTCAGCGCGAAGCCGCTGGCTCCGACTTCGATGGAGGAGGTGAGCACCCGCCTGCCGCTCAGCCTCGCGGAGAGGTTGCGATAGCCGTCGCGGTCGCCGTTGCCGTCGAAGCTGTCGATCCCGCGTGCACGCTGCCAGCCAATTCCGAGGGAGAGTCCTTCGATGCTTCCCGCCGCGGAGGCTCTGCGAAAGCCGAACGATCCAGCTTCGGCGGAAGCGGTAAGCGGTGCCGCACCGGCGGTCGCGGTGTTGACGGCAATCACTCCGCCGATCGCTTCCGATCCCCACAACGCCGACTGTGGACCGCGCACCACCTCGATCCGGGAAGCGAGATCGGCATTGAGGATCTCGAAGCGCGGCTGATTGCCGGTCGCCGGGTCGTTGGCGCGGATGCCGTCGATGGTGAGCAGGGTGTGATTGTTCTCGGCGCCGCGGATGCGGACTTCCGTCAGCGAGCCGGCCGGGCCGGACGTCGCGACTGCGATCGATGGAGTAAGGCGGAGGAGGGCAGGGATCAACGGTTCGCCCAGGCGCTCGACGCGCTCCGCTTCGATGACCGTGACGCTGGCGGGCGTCTGCTCCGCCTCCTCGGGTGCGAGCGAGGCGGTGATGACGATTTCGTCGGTATCGATGGCAGCCTGAATCATGGAAACTTCCTTCTTCCGTTGACGATCAAGTCGTCACGGAGGGAAGTGCCGGCCGCAGCCGTCCCCACGCACTCGCGGCTGGTCCCGGCCGGAGAAACGGACGACGGACTGTGGCAAGTTCCTGACTTCGCGGCTCCAAGAGAGACGCTTACAGTTGCGGGCACAGCGCCGGATTTCCACCGGCTTCCTTCTTTCGCCGGCAACCGGAGCCGCCGGACCTCAGTCCTGCACGGATCGCTAGTGCGCGAGTGCAAACCTTGTCAAGGAAGGCCCCTTCGGCTAAGGGCGCGCGACAATCTAGGCCTCAGGCCTGTGCTGGTCGGAAACCAGCCGAACCCAAGGAAATCGCCATGAAGTCCGATACGCATCCCGACTATCACATGATCACCGTTACCATGACCGACGGCACGCAGTTCCAGACCCGTTCGACCTGGGGCAAGGAAGGCGACACGCTGCACCTCGACATCGATCCGAAGGTGCACCCGGCTTGGACCGGCGGCAACCAGAAGCTGCTCGACGCCGGCGGCCAGGTTGCGCGCTTCAACAAGCGCTTCGGCGGTCTGACCCTCGGTAAAAAGTAAGCGATTGCGCTTGTCGGAAGGCAGGCGGCCATGATCGAAGTCGCGCCGGCGCTCGAGACCGAGCGGCTGCGGATGCGCGCCTTTCGCAAGGCCGACTTCCGTCCCTATCACGCGATCCTCAGCGAGCCCGCCGTCCACCGCCATTTCGGCCCGGAGCCGAGCGGGGCCGAGGATTGCTGGCGGCGCCTGTCGGCCGGGGTCGGCAGCTGGGTGCTCAACGGCTTCGGCCCGTGGGCGGTCGAGCGCAAGTCGGATGGCAAGCTGGTCGGCAATGTTGGTCTGTTCACCGCCTGGCGCGACCTCGACCCCGAGTTCGGCGAGGAGCCGGAGATGGGCTGGATCATGGCAACCGAGACGCACGGGCAGGGGATTGCGCTTGAGGCGTGCAACGCCGCGCTGCAATGGGCAGAGCGGAATCTCGAACCGACACTGATCTGGGCGATCGTCGCGCCGGCGAATGCTGCGTCGCTGAAGCTTGGTCAGAAGCTGGGCTTCGAGCGGCTGCACGAGATCAAATATGGTGGAGAGCCGACGGTCGTGCTGCGGCGCCCGGCCTGGGCCTAAGCTACCAGCCGCCGCCACCGCCTCCGCCCCCTCCGCCTCCCGACGAGCCGCCGCCGCCCGAGCCGCTGCTTGATCCGGGCGCGGTCGAGGCCGAGCTGACGCTGCTTGCCAGCGAGGAGCCGACGCGGCCGACGAAGCCGCCGGTGTCGCGCCAGGGGCTGCTGCTTCCGCTGTACCAGCCGAACTGTTGTTGCCCCTGGGTCGCTGCGGCGGCGAGAACGCTTCTGAAGCGATCGGCCCAACGGTTCTCAACCCCAAGCGCGATCGCGTAGGGCAGATAGCGCTCGAAAAGCGCGGGCGTGTCCTTGGGCGGGTGCAGCCGGTCAAGCCGCTCTCCTTCCGCGATCAACAGATACTGGCGGAAACCGGCGATGCGATCGAGCACGGCTCGCCCCTCGCGAGTGGGTGCGGCGATCCAGAAGAAAGCGGAGATTACCAGCGGCAGCGCCAGCAGCGGCAGGACCAAAGGCGCGTACCACCCGGTCGCGAATGCTGCGCCGAGGATCGGGAAGCCGGTCGCCAACGCCAGCGCTGCGAACGCGAACAAAGCCGCTACCAGCAAGCATTTGCCCGTTGCCGACGCCTGCTGAATGAGAAAGGCGAGGAGGATCGTCGTCGCCACCGCTCCGAGCGCGACACCGAGATTGAGCATGTCGACCACGCTGGTAGCCGCGACCACTGCCGCCGAGGTTAGCCATAGGGCAGCGATGAAGACGGCGATGCCGCCGATCGCCCAGCCCCAGTTGCGCTTGAACATTTTTTCTTCGTAGCGTTCCTTCAGAACGTCCGCCAACCCTTTCTTAGAGGCAGAGAATTTTGCGTGGTTCTTCTGCTCCATCAGGATCGACTCTCCGGTCGAGGCGAGTTCGCGGAGCGCCGCTTCCTCGTCGGGTGGGAGCGGCTCGGTGCCGGCGACGCGCTCGAGCCGCACCTTGTCGCGGGACAGAAAGCCGCCGTCTTCCTCGACCATCCGCACATGGCCGCGCACGCCCATGTCCACCAATGCCGCGGCGAAGGCGCGATCGTCGGCGCCCATCTTCCAGATATAGCGCATGCCCGCGGGCGTCAGCTCGTGGGGTGGCGAGAATATCGGCACCACCGTGCCGGGCCGGGGATTTCGCCCGGCGCGGGCCCACGCGAAGTAATAGAAAATAGCAAGGCCGATGAGCCCAAGGGCACCAACGATCAGCGGCCCGTAGTCCGCGAGCAACCAGCGCGAGCGGCTGGCCTCGTCGGGCTCTCCGACGACGCCTTTCGGGAAGGCTGCGGCCACGGTCAGCCCTTCGTGCGGATCGAGCGGCGCAGTGGTGCGAAAGCGAATTTCTCCCGGCTGATCTTCCACGACTTCCGCGGCCTGCCCGGCTTCGTCTTGCGCGCCGGTATAGAAGGCGCGTTGGCCGAAAGGCATCTGCTTCGGCAGTCTTAGACGGACTTCGGCCAAGTCGATCGGGAAAGCCCAGCCGTTTCCGGTCGCGTTCCAGTAGAGCTCGTCATAATCGCCGAAGCGGCCGATCTGGCGAGTGGTGCGATAGCGGATGACGTAGCGATGTTCGCCCTGATCGAGCATCCGCTCAGGCGAACCGATGCGGATTCGAACGCCGTTGGATATCGGCTCGATGGCGGCCGGCTCCAGCGCCCCGTTGCGGGTCACGTCCTGGAGAGTGAAGCCGACCCGCACCTGGCTGCCGTTGCGGCCGCGGTAGCGGGTCGGGAAATCGCGGTAGATGCCGCGGTTGATCCTCACATTTTCGGCACGGACGGCGATCGTCTCGGTGACGTCAAGCGTGGCGTCGGGGCGGATCTGGACGTCGCTGACGAAGCTGAGGATCCGCTCTTCGGCCAGCGCAGGCGAGGTGAGGAGCAGCGCCAGCAGAGCGGCGATCACCGCTCCCAGCAGCCGCGGCATCAGGCGGCGGGCCTCGCGAACGTCACCTTGGGTGCTGTCTGGATGCTCGAATCCTCATCCTCATAGAACGGCTCCTCGCTGAAGCCGAGCGGCCGCGCGAAGATCATGTCCGGGAAGCTCTGCACCCGCGTGTTGAGATCGCGGACCGTTGCATTGTAATAGCGCCGCGCGCGTTGAAGCTCGCCCTCCAGCTCGCTGAGCTCGTCGGACAGCTGGCGGAAATTGTCGTCGGCCTTGAGGTCGGGATAGGCTTCGGCGACGGCCATCAGCCGGCCGAGCAGCCCGGTCATCTGCGCGTCGGCTCGGGCAGTGCCCTCGACCGTCGGTTCGCGGGTTGCGTCGGCGCGATGCGCGGTGACCTGATCGAGCGTCTCCCGCTCGTGGGTCGCATAGCCCTTCATGCTCTCGACGAGGTTCGGGACGAGATCGGCGCGGCGGCGAAGCTGCACGGTGATACCGCTGAACGCCTCCTTCGCCAGCGCCCGCAGCCGGACCAGCCGGTTGTAGACCGCGATTGCGTAGAGAAGGACGAGGACGATGACCCCGACCAGCACCCAGAACATGATGCTCATTTGAAACCCCCCGATTGTCCCCGCGAGCATAGGGGCGTTTTGTGACAGCCGTCTAGAATGCGGGAATCCCCGTAATCGCCCGCCCGAGGATCAGCGCATGGACGTCGTGCGTACCTTCATAGGTGTTGACCGTCTCAAGGTTGGCCGCGTGGCGCATGACGTGGAACTCGGCGGAGATGCCATTGCCGCCGTGCATGTCGCGGGCGACGCGCGCGATATCGAGAGCCTTGCCGCAATTGTTGCGCTTGATCAGGCTGATGGTCTCCGGGATCAGCTCGCCATCTTCCAGCCGCCGGCCGACGCGAAGCGCCGCCTGCAGGCCGAGCGTGATCTCGGTCACCATGTTGGCGAGCTTCAGCTGCACCAGCTGATTGGAGGCGAGGGGGCGCCCGAACTGACTGCGGTCGAGCGTGTACTGGCGCGCCGCGGCAAGGCAGGCCTCGGCGGCGCCCATGCTTCCCCAGCCGATGCCGTATCGGGCGCGGTTAAGGCAGCCGAACGGGCCCTTGAGCCCCTCGACATTGGGCAGCAGCGAATCCTCGCCGACCTCCACGCCTTCCATGACGATCTCGCCGGTGATCGAGGCGCGAAGCGACAGCTTTTCGCCGATCTTGGGCGCACTTAGCCCCGCCATGCCCTTTTCCAGCACGAAGCCGCGGATCTTGCCCCCGTGGGCGTCGGACTTGCCCCACACCACGAACACGTCTGCGATCGGCGAATTGGTGATCCACATTTTGGTGCCGGTCAGGCGATAGCCGTTTGCGGTCTTCTCCGCGCGGGTGCGCATGCTGCCTGGGTCGGAGCCCGAGTCCGGCTCGGTCAGCCCGAAGCAGCCGATCAGCTCGCCCGAGGCGAGGCCCGGCAGATATTTCTTGCGCTGCTCTTCCGATCCGTAGGCATTAATGGGGTGCATCACGAGGCTCGACTGCACCGACATCGCCGAGCGATAGCCGCTGTCGACCCGTTCGACCGCACGGGCGATCAGTCCGTAACTGACATAGCCGAGGCCGGCTCCGCCATATTCCGGCGAGATGGTCGCGCCGAGCAGCCCGAGTTCGCCCATTTCGCGCATGATCGCGGGGTCGAAGCGCTCTTCAAGATAGGCGTCCTTGACGCGCGGGAGCAATTTCTCCTGCGCATAGCCTTCGGCCGTGTCGCGGACGAGCCGCTCCTCGTCGCTCAGCTGATGATCGAGGTCGAACGCGTCGGCCCAGTCGAACGGAAGAAGTGCAGGCTCGGCCATGCTGGTGTCTCGGCTCCGGTTGGAAGGTGGCGGCTGCTTAGCTTTCGCCGCCAGTGTGCGCCACCCCCTCGGAAGTGCTACCCTGCCGGAGCCGCTGCGGCGGTGGCGCCGCCGAAGCTGCGCTTCAGGGTCAGTCCGAAGTTGACGTGGCGGTTGCGTTCGCGGAGTTCGTTGATCGCAATTGCGGGGTCGGCGCGGTTGGGGAAGAACAGCTGCCGCTCACGGAGCGAGCGGGTATCGAACAGATTGTCCACGTCGAAGGTGACCGCCGTGCGGACGTCGGGCCGGTACTCGACGAATGCAGTACCGTAGGGGCCGCCGTTCCGATGGCTGTCGAACTCGTCGGTGCGGAAAAAAGTGAAGCGGTCGCGGTGATTGACGACGACGCCGTAGGAGAACTGCCCCGAATCCCGCCGAAGGTCCGCGCTCCAATTCCAATCGGGGAAGAAGCCGCTGAAGTTGCGCGGGTTGCCGGTAATCGGGTCGTCGACCCGTGTTCGCTGAACCTGGCCCTCCAGTTTCATCCGCAGCCCCGCCCACAACCGGCCCAGGGGTGCGTCGACGGTCAATCTTGCGAATGTGCGCTTGCCCGTGCCGATATTGCCGGGCGCGTCGAATGCGTTGCCGTCGTCATCGAAGATCAGGGCCCGGTCCTGAAGCAGGCTGATAAGGTCGTGGCCAAGGTCCAGCTTGACCAGACCGTCACCCAAGATCGGTCGGTCGGCCGTCAGCCGGAACTCCCACGCGCGTTGCGGAAGCAGGTTCTCGTTGCCAGCACTGACTCGATCGTTCGCAAGCTCGGCGGCGCTGATGAAATCGTAGAAATCGAGCTGGGCGACGGTGCGGCGGACGGATAATCGCGTGTGCCAGCCACGACCGGGCTTCCAGTCGATGGTTGCGTTCGGTTTAAGGAAGCGAAGCTTCCGGTCGGCAGTCGCATCACCGCTGACGATCAGGTGAGAATATTCAACGGTGAGCCCGGCATCCACGCGCAGCGCCGGGCTTAGCGACCGGCCGACGTTGACGAAGGCCTCGCCGCGTTTCTCCTGCACTTCCGCACTGTCGATCGGGAGGTCGACGCGGGTGCGCTCGCCATTCTCGTCGATCACGAACAGGTCCACTTTGCTGTCGAGCGTGTTGAGCACTGCCTCGCCACCGACCTCAACCGAAAAGTCGGCGAGATTCTGCCGATTCCATGTGACGCGACCGATGGTCTCGTTGCGCCTGGCCTTCTGGGTCTGCTCGAACCCGCCGACGACGACGGCACCGTCGTCGAACAGCGTGTCGCGCCCGATATAGGCGTCGAAATTGTTGCGCTTGCGGCGCGTCGCGAGCGCGACCAGCTTGATCCCTCCGCCGGCGAGGGGGCGGGTAACGTCCCCACCAATCTCGAACACCGGATTATCGTAATCCTGGATCAGCGTATCGTCGTGCGGCTCCTCGCCCGCGGAAAACACCCGGTTCCTCTGCTTCAGATCGAACCAGCCGGGCGTGTATCGGGCATTGACGCGGATCGCTTTGTCAGGAGCCCGCTCCAGCGCCCAGCTTCCCGAGAGATAGGGATTGAAATCCTCGTAGGAATTGAACTTGCGGCGGAATTCTACTTCATCGCCGCTGATCCTATTGGTGAGCGTATCGGTCCCTTCTTCGTCGTTGAAGCGATACTCGCTTCCCGCCGACAGGTTGATGGTCGATGCGCCACGCTTGATCATCGTCGTCGCCGAACCGTTCGGGCTGATCCGGCCGGTATAGTTGCGCCTGCCGGAGGCGGTGACGTTGCCGTCGAGCCCGCCCTCGGCCGAGAGCACCACGTTCAGAACCTGGCTTTTGCCCGAATATTCGGCTCCATAGAGGTCGCCCGGTCCGACTTCGACCCTGACGACACTGCGCGCGGGAATTCGGGCCAGCGTCGATTCCAGGGACTCCGCCTTGGAACTGGGCCGTGCACCGTTGATGACGACATTGCCTGCAGCGCCCGCAAAGCCCCGGGTTTCGCTGTCGCCCAAATCCAGCGAGAAGCCCGGCACCCGCTGCGCTACGTCGAGGGCGGTCCGCGGAGCGAACTGCGCGAAGAACGCCGCATCGTAGCTTGTGGCTCGGCTGGCCTGCGCTGCACCGGACAGCGGCCGGTCACCGGCGCTCGACTGAGCAAAGGCCTCGGAGACTGCCAATGCCCACAAGGCCGCCGATGCCGTTAACAAGGCCGCGCGCATCCGATCCTCCCTGTACTGCCCATCTAACACACTGGTGCGGACGGTCGGGGACGTAAGTCCATCGCTGTTCGACAAATCGACCAACGGCTCCACAAAACGCACGCTACATTTGTAGCTGTGCTACATTTGTAGCTCGACTTCAAGGTGCTTTTTGGGGGTGCCAGCGCGGTGCTGGCAGCAATCTTACGGCTGGTATCGCGGATCGGCCGACAGAATCCCGACGTAACGAAAACAACGGCGGTAGGTCTCCAAGATGGTTTTCTCGTCCCATCCCCCTCCCGATGAAGCGACCGGCGCCGATTGAACGATGAGTTGGGTCAGGGTCGCCGCTGCCATCTCGCGGGACTTGAAGTCTTTGTCGTCTTCCACGTTCACTCCACTCCATTGCCTTGCCGAACCCAAAGACTGAGTTTCGGCGGTTTTCCTATTCTTGAAATAGTCCGTGAATACGGCGGCCCATTGCTCTCTGTTGCCGATCCACCCCTCGCGCTCAGGAACCATGTGGTAATAGGCAAAGCCTTGGGGTGGCTGCAAATTGGGGCGAGCGTTGCGACTTACCATCAGCATTTCGACCGGGCGCCCGAGAAACTTTGCGAAGGTCGCTCGCAGTGAGTCCGCCTCTTGCGGAGTGGTGTCGACCAGTCGAAACTGCCATCTCTTCTCGATCGACGGGAGGTTCGGCTGCGTGTCCGATATTACTGCAACGACGCGATCGGCATCGGCAATCTGTTTGAACCGCGCGGAAGTATGCTCGAACTTCGCTTGAATGTCCCTGAATGCGGGATCCCCGGCCTGGGCCAGCGAACGGCTTTCGTGCCAATAAATGACATCATGCGCCCGCAGCCGGAGCCTTCCGTGGTCCGCGCAAAAGCCAGCTTCCGTCTGCGGCAAGAAAGAGCGATCTTCCAACATGCCAGCGAGACCGCGGGCTGTACTGATCAACCAGTCGAACGGCAGGCTCGCCTGTTTCAAGGTGCGATCCCCCGTTAGCCGGCCTAATAGCTCGACATGGATGTCAATCTGTCTGCTGGTTTGGCAGGAGAGCCCCAGACTAACGATTGCGATCCTGTTACCGATTGCCGACATCACTACTCATCACGATTGTTAACGCGGCAATTCGAACGCTGGTTGCCAAACAGCACTGTTCGCCCGCCGGCACTGACTAGCCAGGGTGGCGGATGGGGTGTCCGCCGCACCGAGCGCCATAAGTCCATGTAAGAAAGCCATACTTTGAAGTTGCGTAGAAAGTTTCCCCACACAACTCCCCACACCGATGTCTGGTCACCTCCAAATTGCGAACGTATTTCACTCAAAGCAGACGTTCAGCTACAACTCCAAGCTCTCCGACAGCTCCAAAGCCGTCAGCCATAGTTCCAAGCTATTCCAAGGCGCAAATGTCCGCAATGGGTCGAAAGCAGACATTAGGCCGCAGAAGCCTAATACAGGACTTCCACGTCCATTTCGGCCATCAGCGCCCGAAGGTTCGCCAGATCGGCCCGTAGCGCGGCTCTACGGCCGCCGCTGAAGGCGTTGCGGCTGGAGCGAGCCTTTCCAGCAGGCGTCCTAGGGCCGGTGGATTGCTTCCACGGGGACCATCTGCGGATCCCCTCTGCCTGACGTTTGCGGCGCTCCTGGGTCCAGCCGTTGCTCATGCTGCTGCTCCAATAGTTCGTTTGGCCGATTGTCTGGATTTCCCACGCGGGGAGGGGAGGTGCCGTTGTTCACCTGCTGCGGTCCGCTGGAGATGTTTGCTTGCCTTGCGATCACCACGGGCGGGTTCTTGAGTGCGGCCAAAGTCTCAATAGTGGCGCGACACTGTGCCTGAGCCTTCAGCGCCAGCCGCATGTATTTCTCGCTGGCGTCGATATACTCTCCCATGTTGATGGCAGAGCGCCGGGCAAGCTCCGTGAAGATCGCGTCGAGGGAATGCGCCTGGCTCACCAGCATGGCCTCGGGCCCACTGAGATTGCCTGCTTTCACGGCGATCACATTATCGGTCAGAGCTTCAGCCGTCTCCGTGATGCCAAGCGGGCCGAAAGTGCCTTTGGCGAAGCAGAGCACCGTCGCAGCCGCGTTGACGGCAGGATGAAGCGCCGTGTCAGCCAAGCTGCGCTCGCGAGACTTGCCGGAAGCCTGTGGCACCCGGAGTGAGTCCTGGTTAGCGGCTTTGGCGGCTGGTTTTGC
>JALYPM010000012.1 GCA_030856365.1 Pseudomonadota bacterium | reverse complement strand
GTCCGTCAGGCCGCGAGTGCGGCTTAAGCCGACGGACCTTCAGTTCGACAAAGGGGCGCGTTCCGGCATGCGGGGCGCGCCCTTTTTTTGTGCGTCGCTCGCCCAGGCGAATGTCCGCTATGGGTGGGAAGCGTACCTAATGTCATGGGGGTTGCCCGCACCGCTCCCATGCCGACGAACAAGGCAGTCACAGAGAGGATAAGTGACCCCGCTGCATAGGCCGCGAACCAATAGATAGCTCGTCATTCGCCGACGGTCGCACCATCGGCTATCGTCGGCAATAGTTGGTAGGCCGGCCTTAAAGGCGAATGCCCAGTCGCGGTCCGGCCCAAAGCACGAGGCTGTAAAGGCCAACCGTCACAGCGCATCCCACCACCAACGAAGCCCAGAAGCTGAAGCCGTTGCGGAGCATTGTGGGAATGAGCAGGAACATGGGCAGCGAGGGCAGCACGAACCAGAATGTAGCCTCGGCATGAACCACCATGTTCGCCACGTCCGGCTTGTCACGCCACAGCCAAATCATGCCGAGAACGGACACGAGCGGTAGCGAAGCGATCAATGCTCCAAAGCCAGGATAACGTTTAGCTACCTCGGAGATGATGGCGATAAGGATGCCAGAAAAGGCGGCTTTCAAAGCTAGGTAGAGCATTCCCGCTTGCTGCCACGACCAAGTTCAGGCTGCAATGTCCGCAATGGGTCGAAAGCAGACACTGAGCTAATGTAGGCTTTGGGCGGAAAGCGGACATTAACAGCGCAGTGCGGCCACGGGCGTAGCGACGCTCAGTCTTTAAGGCAGATCGAGTGTGAGTCGCACTCCGATATTGTCAGTTCCGGGATTCTGACGACTAAAGAGTATCCCGTGGCTCATGTGGACCAGGCTGCCCTCGATGGTCATCCGGTCGGTCACCCGGACGCCGACTCCGACTTCCGGGGCGAAGAGCACGCGGCTGCCGAAGTCGATGTGGTCGTGGTCCGGGTGCTGGAACTTCGACGAAGATCCCGTGTGCAGTGCCAGTCCAAGGCCCGGGCGGATGAAGAGCCTGTCGCCAAACTTCGCCGAGAGGCCAATCGCGCCGTAGTGGGTTTCGCGCGCCGAGTTCACAGCGCCGAAGATGTACGGCTGCAACGGCGTTGCGCCGATCCTGCCGCCGCGCCAGCCGAGCTGAAGGTCCAGACCCTCCTCGACCCCGCTAAGGTTCAGCGGTGTCTTTACGTCATGCACATAGATGCCCCCGAATATCTCGCTGGCCGAAGCCGTACTCGGCATCACTGCCCAGACACCCACGCAAAGGAGAAGTGTAAGACGGGTCATTAAACGCCACCTGAAATAGCTTTTTTTGGTCAACGGCTTACCGGAGTATTGCTTCGGGCCACTCAACAGTCAACGCCAGCCTCGCGCACTAGCTAATTCACTAATGAAGGGCCTGCGCAGTATGCGCCCTTCTCGCAGAAGTGGTTCCCAACCAGACGCTTCCGTCTGCAATGGGCCCGGTAATGTCTGCTGGGTCGAAAGCCGACATTCGCTGACCGCGGTCGAAGAGTTAAAAGGGCTTGTTGCGGCGCTTGACAAGGTGTATTGTTATCCTAACACAGCAGTAGGGGACGGACATGCGCAAGGCGATCACAATCGGCGTCGGCCTGGCGGCCGCAGCGGCGACGGCGGCGTGCGACACGGCGCGTGGCGAGCCTGGCGAAATGACTAGCCGCAGCTATACGTTCGGCGGCTTCGACCGGATCGAGGTGGCCGGACCCTATGAAGTCCAGGTGCGAACCGGAGGCGCGCAATCCGTCCAGGCCACGGGGAACGAACGCGGGATCGAGCGGATGATCGTCGAGGTCAAGGACGGCGCCCTGCGCGTCCATCCGCGCAAGCGCAACGGCTGGTTCGGATCGAACCATGGCGACAAGGTCCAGCTGACGGTGACGGTGCCGGCGCTGCGCGGTGCGGATATCGCCGGGTCGGGCAGCATTGCGGTGGACCGCATCTCCGGCGACAGCTTCGAAGGGGAGATCGCGGGATCGGGCGACCTTCGGCTCGGCCAGGTCGAGGTCAACCGACTGAAGATGGGGATCGCCGGATCGGGGGAAATCCAGGCGGCCGGGCGCGCGCGCCAGGCGGAGTATGACATCGCCGGGTCGGGCCATATCGGCGCGGCAAAGCTGGTTGCCGAGACCGCGGCCATCTCGATCGCGGGGTCGGGCAATATCGCCGGCCATGCGACCGGCACGGCTTCGGTCGACATCGCGGGATCGGGCAATGTGGCGCTGACGGGCGGCGCAACATGCGCGATCAGCAAGGCCGGATCGGGCAACGTTACCTGCTCCTAAGAGCTTCTTAACCATGATGGGCGAAAAGCGGCGGCATGTTGAGAACCGCCACTCTCGCCCTTGGCCTTGCCGCTGTTGCCGCCACCCCCTCCGCCGCAGCCGACCGCAGCTTCGGCGTGTCGGGGTTCGAGCGGGTGCGCGTGGACGGGCCGTTCCGAGTCCGGCTGACTACCGGCGTTGCGCCCTACGCCCGCGCTTCCGGTCCGGCGGCGGCGCTCGATCGGGTCAAGATCGAGATGCACGGGCGCACCCTGATCGTGCGGCCCAGCGCATCGGGCTGGGGCGGTTATCCGGGCGCCAACACCGGGCCTGCGGAGATTGCCATCGGCACCCATGATCTCACCGGCGTCATCGTCAACGGATCGGGCAGCCTCGAGATCGACCGCATCAAGGGGCTGAGCTTTGACATCGTCGCGCAAGGATCGGGATCGGTTCGGGTTGCCGCGGCGAAGGTCGACCAGCTCAAGACGTCCCTTCACGGCTCCTCCAGCGCCACCCTCTCAGGCACCGCGCTGAAAGTCACCGCGATCGTTCGCGGCACCTCGACGTTCGATTCGGCGGCGCTCCAGGTGCGCGATGCGACGATTGGCGCCGACGGGCCGGCGACGGTGCGGCTGTCGGTGAGCGAAACGGCGAAAGTGGACGCGCAGGGTACCGCCACAATCAGCCTTGACGGAACACCGGCATGCACCGTCCGCGCCGCCGGATCGGCCAGCGTCAGCGGCTGCCGCTAGTCAGACCAGAGCGAGCGCCGACAGCCGGGTGTAGAGCAACGGAGGAAGTTCCGCGACGCCGGACAGATCGGCGGGCTCGGCGCTCGCCTCATTCTCCAGATAACGCCAGCCCTGATGGGCGCGTTTGGGGCGAGGCGCGATCAGCTCCAACTCCGCCGAGCAGACGATGTCGATGCGCCCGTCGCTGCGGTCGTCGATGCGGAGGATCTGCTGGCACGCGACCAGCCGGTGCTTGACGATCCAGTGCAGCGAACCGCCGACCAGCTCGGCGGCGCGCTTCGGGCGCATTCGGGTGACGACCCGCACCTCGCCGTCGCGGGCGCGCGTAGCGACCCTTTTCTGGAGCGCGTCAAGCGTCCGGCAGCCTACGGCAACCTTGGTCAAATGGAGATTCGGCACCCGGTCCCAATGCCGAATTGTTGCTGATCCGACAATGAATTAGCCGGCCAGCCCCGCTGCCGTTGCAAGGCCGAGAAAGGCAAGGAAGCCCATTGAGTCGGTGACCATCGTCACGAACACGCTGCTGGCAACGGCGGGGTCGGCGCCGGCCCGCTCCATCCCCAGCGGAACCAGCACCCCCGCAAGTCCCGCGACGATGATGTTGACCAGCATGGCGGCGGCGATGACCAGGCCGAGTGACTGGCTCCCCAACACCAGGGTAACGCCGATCCCGATCAGCACGGCGATGGTGATCCCGTTGAGCGCGGCCACCCGGATCTCGCGGCCGACCGCGCGCCAGCGGTTGGAGCCGGTAAGCTGGTTGGTGGCAAGCGCGCGGACGGTGACGGCCAGCGTCTGTGTTCCCGCATTGCCGCCAACGCCGGCGACGATGGGCATGAGCACGGCGAGGATGGCGAGGCGCGCGATCTGGTCCTCGAACTGACTGATGACGAAGGCGGCGACGAGGGCCGTGACCAGATTGGCGATCAGCCAGCGCACGCGCGAGCGGTAGCTTTCGCTGACCGGCTCGTTGATGTCGCCTTCCTCGCCGACGCCGGAGAGGAGAAGCACGTCCTCGCTCGCTTCCTCCTGGATGATGTGGACGATGTCATCGACCGTGATCATGCCGACCAGGCGTCCGGCGGTATCGACCACCGCCGCCGAGACTAGCGCATACTTCTGGAAGCGGAGGGCGACGTCCTCCTGGTCCATATCGACCGGGATCAATGTCTGCTCGTCGATCAAGATGTCGGCGACGCGGATCGTGCGGGGCGAGCGGAGAATGGTCGACAGCTTGCAGGTGCCGACCGGATGGTGATTGGGCGCAACGACGAACACTTCCCAGAAATCGGTCGGCAGCTCGTCGGTCGAGCGCAGATAGTCGATGACCTGTCCGACGCTCCAATGCTCGGGCACCGCGCACAGCTCGCGCTGCATCAGGCGGCCGGCGGAGTCCTCCGGGAAACTGAGCGCCTCCTCGACCGCCGCGCGATCGTCCGGCTCCATCGCGCGAAGCACGGCGCGCTGCTCGTCCTCGTCGAGATCCTCGAGGATGGCGACCGCATCGTCGGTATCCATTTGTCCGGCGAGATCGGCGACCTGCTGCGGATCCAGCGCGTCGAGCAGGCCCTCGCGGACGAAATCGTTCATTTCCGCCAGCACTTCGGCGTCGACGATGCCGGCGAGGGCCTTCACCAGCCCTTCGCGCTCGTCGCGGGCGGCAAGCTCAATCAGGTCGGCGATGTCGGCGGGATGGAGCGGCTCGACCAGCTCGCGCGCAGTAGCATCATCTCCCGCGGCCACGGCATCGAGTACGCTGCTGACGAAGGCGGGCCGTAGCCGGTCTTCCTCGTCCATCGGCGCCTGATGGGACTCGCCGGGCGCGGCGGCGATGGTCTCGCTCTCGCTCATGGCTGCCAGTCCCTCTCGCCGCTCGTCGCGACCTCCTATTGCCGCGCATCCACTGGCGCAAGCCGCGCAACGGCCCTACATGCCGCCCCGACCAGTAGCCTTTTGACACGGAGAATCGAACAGATGGCCGATGCCGACCGCCTGACCTTCACCCTTTCCAGCGGCGGCGACGTCGTGATCAAGCTTCGTCCCGACCTGGCCCCCGGCCACGTCGAGCGCATCGCCTCGCTCGCCGAGAGCGGTTTCTACGACGGCGTGACTTTCCATCGCGTGATTCCCGGCTTCATGGCCCAGGGTGGCGACCCCAGCGGCAGCGGTAGCGGCGGATCGGACCTTCCGGACCTCAAGGCCGAGTTCAACGCCGAGCCGCACGTTCGCGGCACTTGCTCGATGGCGCGCACCAACGACCCGAACAGCGCCAACAGCCAGTTCTTCATCTGCTTCGACAACTCCAGCTTCCTCGACCGCCAATATACCGTGTGGGGCCAGGTCGAGAGCGGCATGGAGCATGTCGACGCACTGCCCAAGGGCGAGCCGCCGCGCGAGCCGGGCAAGATCGTCAAGGCGACGGTCAGCCGCGCGGGCTGAACCCATGCGCCACGTCGCGCTGATCACCGGCGCTTCGGCGGGGCTGGGCGTCGATTTCGCCCGGCAGCTGTCGCAGCAGGGCCGGACGCTGGTGCTGGCGGCGCGGCGCAAGGAGCGGCTCGAGGCGCTGGCTGCGGAGGTGGGCAATGCCCGCGCCGTCGCCATCGACCTGTCCACTCCTGGTGCTGCTGAAAGACTGATTGCCGACTGCGATGCCGCGGGCGAAGAGATCGACCTGCTGGTCAACAATGCTGGTTTCGGGCTCGGCGGCCGCTTCGCCGCACTCGACGCGGCCCGCCAGCGCGAGATGATCGACCTTAACATCGGCACGCTGACCGACCTGTGCCGAATCGTCGCGCCGCGGATGATCGAGCGTAAAAGCGGCGCGATCCTCAACGTCGCCTCCACCGCGGCCTTCCAGCCGGGCCCCGGCATCGCCGTCTATTTCGCGACCAAGGCTTATGTGCTGTCGTTTACCGAGGCGCTGCACGAGGAGCTGAAGCCGCACGGCATCCATGTCAGCGCGCTGTGTCCAGGACCGACGGCAACCGAGTTCGGCGCGGTTGCCGGGTTCGCCGACAAGGGCAATTTCGACCGATTGTCGATGGATTCTCCGACGGTGGTCCGTGCCGGTCTAAAGGGACTGGCCGCCAACAAAGCGGTGGTCATTCCCGGCTTCATCAACAAGGCGGGAGCCGCTTCCACCCGCTTCTTCCCTCGCCAGCTGGTGCGCAGGATCGCGGGCTCGCTGAAGCTCTGACCCCTTTTCTCGCCGCCTCATCGCCCCACATTGAACCGCGACGCCCGATCGTCGGTTCACCCCGCAGCAGAGGCGACGAGCGGAATAGAGGAGCAAGGCTTGCCCGACACGGACACTCTCGATCGAGCGACGACGCGGCGCGTCCAGGTCGCCAACCTGCCCCCGACCGAGGGCGGGCGCGGCGTTGCGCGGCTGCCGACAAAGCTGATGCGAGAGCTCGGGCTTAGCGACGGCGACGTAGTCGAGATTATCGGCAAGCGGTCTACCGCTGCGGTGGCGATCCGCCCCTACAGCGCTGACGAGAATCTCGACATCGTCCGGCTCGACGGCCTGCAGCGTTCCAACGCGCGGGTCGGGTCGGGCGAGTTCGTCGAAATTCGCAAGGCGGAGGTGAAACCCGCCACCCGCATCGTCTTTGCGCCCGCGCAGGAGAGCATCCGCCTGAAAGGCTCGGCCGACGCGCTGAAGCGCAGCTTCGCCGGGCGGCCGCTGACCCAGGGCGACGTGGTCGCGACCTCGGGCCAGCAGCGCGTCAATGCCGACATGCCGGACCATATCCGCCAGCTTCTGAACGCGCCGGCCTTCTCGCTTCAGGAAGTGCGGCTGGTGATCGTCGATACGACGCCCAAGGGCATCGTCCACATCGACGCCAACACCAAGGTCGAGCTGCTCTCGGAATATCGTGAGCAGGACGGCGACCGCCGCGGCGACGTCACCTATGACGATCTGGGCGGAATGCGCGACACCATCGACGCGCTTCGCGAGATGGTCGAGCTGCCGTTGCGTCACCCGGAGCTGTTCCAGCGCCTGGGCGTCGATCCGCCCAAGGGCGTACTGCTGCACGGACCGCCCGGCACCGGCAAGACCCGGCTTGCGCGCGCGGTCGCCAACGAAAGCGACGCGCGTTTCTTCCACATCGCCGGGCCCGAGATCATGGGCTCCGCCTATGGCGAAAGCGAAAAACGCCTGCGCGAAATCTTCGAGCAGGCGGCGCAGGCGGCGCCGTCGATCGTCTTTATCGACGAGATCGATTCGATCGCCCCCAAGCGCGGACAGGTCAGCGGCGAGGCGGAAAAGCGTCTGGTCGCGCAGCTGCTGACGCTGATGGACGGACTTGAGCCGCGGCAGAATCTGGTGGTGATCGCAGCGACCAACCGGCCGGAAGCATTGGACGAGGCGCTCCGCCGCCCGGGCCGCTTCGACCGCGAGATCGTCGTCGGTGTTCCCGACGAGCCTGGCCGCCGGGAAATCTTCGGGATCCACACCCGCGGAATGCCGCTCGCCGCCGATGTCGATATCGACGAGCTTTCGCGGCGGACCTACGGCTTCGTCGGCGCCGACATTGCGGCGCTGACTCGCGAGGCGGCGCTGGAGGCGGTGCGGCGGATCATGCCGCGCATCAACCTTAGCGAAGAGACGATCCCGACCGAGATCCTCGACGCATTGTCGGTAGAACTCGCCGATTTCGAAAATGCGCTGAAGCGGGTGCAACCGTCAGCGATGCGCGAAGTGATGGTCGAAGCGCCGACCATCCGCTGGGACGATGTTGGCGGGCTCGACCAGCCGCGCGACCGGCTGCGCGAAGGCATCGAGCTGCCATTGAAGCATCCCGACGCGTTCAAGCGTCTCGGCATCCGGCCCGCCAAGGGCTTCCTGCTTTACGGACCGCCCGGCACCGGCAAAACCCTGCTTGCCAAGGCGGCGGCGCGCGAGAGCGAGGCCAATTTCATCGCCACCAAATCGTCGGACCTGCTGTCCAAATGGTATGGCGAGAGCGAGCAGCAGATCTCGCGCCTGTTCGCCCGCGCGCGGCAGGTCGCCCCGACGGTGATCTTCATCGACGAGCTCGACAGCATGGTTCCGGCGCGTGGCGGCGGCATGGGCGAACCGCAGGTGACCGAGCGGGTGGTCAACACCATATTGTCGGAGATGGACGGGCTCGAGGAGCTCAACAGCGTCGTCGTCATCGGCGCGACCAACCGCCCGACCCTGATTGACCCCGCGCTGCTTCGCCCGGGCCGTTTCGACGAGCTGATCTATGTGGGCACGCCGGACACTGGCGGCCGACGGCAGATCCTGGCGATTCACACGAAGAACATGCCGGTGGCCAAGGACGTCGACCTCGACTCGCTTGCCCAGCGGACCGAGCGCTTCACCGGCGCCGACCTCGAGGATCTCGTTCGCCGCGCCGGCCTCACCGCGCTTCGCCGCGGGCTGGAAACGGCGGAGGTGACTGCTGCCGACTTCGAGGCTGCGCTTGGCGAGACTCGGGCTTCGGTCACTCCGGAGATGCTCGACGAATATAAGAAGATCGAACAGACGCTGAAGAGCGATGCGGTGCGCCCCAACGGCGGGATCGGCTTCGTATTCCCCGGAATGCTGCCTCCGCGGCAGGACGGGCCGAAGGGCTAGGGCCTGAGCGCTCGCACTGCCCACAGCGCGAGCAACACGCACAGCAGCGCCGACAGGCCCAACGGCAAATTTGGGTCGAGCCCGTACAAGGCCATGCCAAGGGCCGGAGCGAACACGTAGCTGATGCCGTTGGCGGCGGTGATCACTCCGGCGACTCCGCCCTGCTCGGCAAGCGGCACCGCGAGTGAGGCTCCGCCGGTGAAGCCCGGACGGGTCATCCCAAAGCCCAGGGAGGCGAGCGCAAAGGCGACCGTCACTCCGTAAAGGCCGGTCGCGAACATCGCCCCCGCCAGCCCAGCGGCAGCGAGCAGTGCGCCGATCACGATCAGCAGCCTGGGCCCCACTCCGATGCGCGGGATCAGCCCCCATTGTGCCGCTAGGGTCGCGGACGCCCCCGCCATCATCACGATCGCGATCGAATCCTCGGCTCCGCGCGGCTGCAGCTGGAGCCGGTCGATGACGAAGAAGCCGATGCAGGTGAGGGTGGCGGCCTGCGCATGGCCCGAAACGACGCCGGCGATGATCCAGCGGCGGATGCGTGGGTCGCTCCATTTGAGCCGCGGCCCCTTGGGCGAAGTGGCGGCGACGACGCTCGCGCCGGTCGGGTGGCTCGCCGCAGAAGGGTAGCTCATGGCGGCTCCGCGCCCGACCCGGCGGCTGCCGCGGTCGTCGGGAAGCCACAGCAGGATGGCGACGAACACGGCCAGCCCGACGACGGCGAAGGCGAACAGCGGGCCCGAGAGGCCGAGCATTGGAAGCACGAACAGAGGCGCCATCGCCGGGCCGAGGATGGTGCCGAGGCCGAACGAGCTCGAAAGCGCCGACAATGCCGACACGCGGCCGGAGCGGCGGGTTCGTGCGGCGAGATAGGCCTGCGTCGCGGACGGTGTCGCACTTCCCAGCGAGCCGTAGATGGCGCGGAAAATCCCGAATAAGATGAAGGTCGCGGCGCCGCCGATAAGGCCTTGAAGCCCGGCGAACAGCACCAGCCCGCACAGCGCCATCGAGACGATGAAGCCGCCGACGCCGAGCAAGGTCAGCGCCTTGCGGCCATGGCGGTCGCTCTTTTCCGCCCAATAGGGCGCCAGCGCCACCCACAGCACCGCCGACCAAGTGTAGGCGATCGCGACCCAGAAATCGGCAATCCCGATTTCCCGCCCGATCGCCGGCATCACCGACTGCAGCGCGGTGTTCCCGGCCGCTGCAACCAGCATTGCAGCGAACAGCAGCAGGAAGTGGGGCGTGCTGAGCGCCGTCGTGCCGATCGGCCGCCGGGGGGAATTGCCGCGCACCTCACGCCCCTTAGGCAAACGCTTCGTCGCGGGGAAGGCGTGCCGAAGGGACGAAGGCGGAACCTTGCAAAGCCGCGGCGCATTTGCCAACGGCGCGTCTCTCTTCTCTCTCCTCGGAGCCTCCATGCCCAGCTCGACTGCCCGTACGCTGAAGGGACCGCGCCGCCTGACCGGCCGCGCCGAGCGCCGGAGCGCGAGCCCGAAGTGGCAGTTCCTTCGCGGATTCCTGAAGCATCCAGTGATGGTCGGATCGATCATTCCGTCGAGCCGGGTGCTGATCGAAAAGATGCTGAAGCCGGTCGATTGGGACAACACCAAGCTGTTCGTCGAATATGGTCCCGGCGTCGGCACCTTCACCCGCCCGTTGCTGGAGAAAATGGGTCCCGACGCGACGCTGATCGCGATCGACACCAATGCCGAATTCATCAGCTATCTGAAGCAGGACATCGACGACCCCCGGCTGGTTGCGGTGACGGGGTCGGCCGCTGACGTAGAGAAGATCGTCGCCGACCGCGGCTTTGCCCACGCCGATTATGTTTTGTCCGGCATTCCCTTCTCGACGCTGCCGCCAGGCATCGGAGATTCAATCGCAAAGGCGACCGCCGACGTGCTGCGACCCGGCGGAGCGTTCCTCGTCTATCAGTTCAGCCCCAAGGTGCGGGATTTCATCGCGCCCTGGTTCGAGCGCATCGACAGCGGTTTCGAGTGGATCAATGTGCCACCGGCGCGGCTATTCTGGGCTTGGCGCGAACCCAAGAAGGGCTGAGCCTACTCGCTCCGGAAGTTCAGCCGCCGGGTGACGGTGTAATCCATCGACGTCACCAGCCAGTGCGATAGCCGCCACTTTAACCGCCGCCAGACAGTTGCCCGCCGCTGGTGAAGCTCCGGCGTGATCTGCAGGCTGGCGGCCCGTTCGGTCTCGAAATAGCGCCGCATCTTGGCGGCGAAGTCCGCGTCCTTGATCCGCAGCATGACTTCGAGGTTGATGTAGAGGCTGCGGAAGTCAAAATTGGCCGAACCGATGTAGACGATGTCGTCGCACATGGCGAGTTTGGTATGGAGCCGTGCCGGCTGATATTCGTACATCTCGACGCCGCGGCGGAGCAGCCGGCTGTAGGTGTCGCGAGCGGCCCCGATGGTTGCATTATTGTCCGACATGGCGGCGGTGATGATCCGGACCCTGCCCCGCTTGGCGAGACGGCCGAGGCGGCGAATGGCCGCACGCGGGGGCGAGAAATAAGCGGCAATCAGGTCCAGGCTCAATGCGCGGCGCATGTCGTGGACGATGCCGGTGCGCCAGGCGTTCTTGATGCTCAGCGGGCCGCTGAACTTCCACTGCAACGGCCCGCGGAACTGGCTGTGTTCGTGGACCAGACGGCGCAGGCTACTGAGCTTGGCCCCCTTGCGCGAGGTCCAGCCGTATAGCCCGTCGAAATAGCCGGCCGCCGCAGGGACGATCGGACCGTCGATCAACAGCCACAGGTCCCGCCAATAGAGCGGGCCTTCGTCCTGCATATAGCCGTCCTGAATATTGGCGCCGCCGATGATCGCCTTTTGCTCGTCGGCGATCACCAGCTTCTGGTGATTGCGCAGCAGATAGCGCCGCCCATAGGCCGGGTGGAACAGGCAGAAGTCGACGCCGGCATCGCCCAAAGCCTGGAAGAAGCCCGGCGGGACGGTGGAGCAGCCGTAGCCGTCCAGAAGCACCTTCACCTTCACGCCGCGTTCTGCAGCTTCGACGAGGGCGTCCCGGACCCGAGTGCCGCTGTTGTCGCTGCTGAAAATGTAGAAGAGCAGCCGGACGCTGGTTTGCGCGCCGCCGATTAATCCGAGGATCGCCTCCAGCCGCTCGGCGCCGCCGCACAGGACGTCGAGCCGGGTACCGTCGACCTTCGCGCTGATGCGGTCGCCCGTCTTTTCGGGCTCGGCTGCCGGTTCCTGCTTCATCCGTCCTGCAGTGGCGTCGCACGCGTGCGGGTGCAAGCGCCGCGGTCCACCATGACAAGCGCGAATTCGTTGACTTTCCGGCGCCCGGCACCTAAGTCGCGGCCCTTCCCGGCATTGCCCGAACAAGCTTTTTGCGGAGCGACACATGGCGCGCGTTACAGTCGAAGATTGCGTCGACAAGATTCCGAACCGGTTCGACCTGATCCTTGCGGCCGCGCAGCGCGCCCGCCAGATCTCCGGCGGCGCCGACCTCACCATCGATCGCGATCGCGACAAGAACCCGGTCGTGGCGCTGCGCGAAATCGCGGAAACGACGGTCAAGCCGCGCGAGCTGGAGGAAGGGATTATCACCGGCCTGCAGAAGGTGCGCGTGGACGAGGAGGATGAGACGGAAGAGCTCGCCAGCCTCAGCGATGCCGCCGAAGCGCTGCGCCTGACCGCCGCCGCTCCGCCGCGCCCAAGCCCCTCCGGCAACGAGTACGAATAGGCGCTCTAGGCCGCCTGCTCCTTGCGGGCGGACGCCTTTTCCTCGCGCCACATCCACCGAAGCTCGGTGAGCGCCAGCTCGCGGCCGTCGTCGGCCCTGATGCAGATGCGCTGGACCGGCTGGCCGTCGCGGCTGTCGGCAAGGTAGATTTCCGCCTGCCCGTGGCACCATTCCTCGCCCCATTGGCGCAGCGCCGCGAACACCGGCAGAAGCGCCTCGCCCTTCGGCGTCATTGAATAGACGACCTTGCGGCGGTCGGAGGGGTCCGCCGACCGCACCAGAATCCCGCCGGCGACCAGCTTGCTGAGCCGGTCCGAGAGAATGTTCCGAGCGATTCCAAGCCCCGCCTGAAACTGTTCGAAATGCCGCAGGCCGTTGAACGCGCCGCGAAGAATCAGGAACGCCCATTTCTCGCCGATCAGCTCGATCGCGTTCGGCAAGGGGCAGTGAAGCGCCGCCTCCCGAAACGCACCGATGTCCCAACTTTCCCCCATTTCCGTCATCCACCCCTCCCGCTGGTCGGAACAAAGCACAGAGTCTCAAGAAAAAACAGCGTTCAGGCGCTTGGGTGGAACGTCAGGCTTGCGCCGTGCCTCGCCAACGGCCCATCTAGAGGCGTGCTTCGCCAATATGAACTTGTGGAGAAAGTCCGCGCCTACGACCCCGATGCCGACGAGGGGATGCTGAATCGCGCCTATGTTTTCTCGATGAAGGCGCACGGCACCCAGGTGCGGGCGAATGGTGACCCATATTTCAGTCATCCGATCGAAGTTGCCGGAATCCTGACGGATCTGAAGCTCGACGACGAGACCATCGTCACTGCCATCCTTCACGATACGATCGAGGACACTCTCGCCACCGCCGAGGAGATCGAGCGATTGTTCGGTGCGAATGTCGCGCGGCTGGTCGATGGCGTGACCAAGCTGAGCAAGATCGAAGCGCAGTCGGAGAATGAGCGGGCGGCGGAGAATCTGCGCAAGTTCCTGCTCGCGCTGAGCGACGACATCCGCGTCCTGCTGGTGAAGCTGGCCGACCGGCTGCACAACATGCGCACGCTTCACCACATTCCGGCAGAGGAGAAGCGCCGCCGAATCGCCCGCGAGACGATGGATATCTATGCTCCGCTCGCCGAGCGCATCGGCATGTACGAGATGATGCAGGAGATGCAGCAGCTCGCGTTCAAGGAGCTGGAGCCGGACGCGTATGCGTCGATCACGCGGCGGCTCGCGCAGCTGCACGCATCGGGCGGCGACCTCGTCAACCGCATCGGCCTGGGTCTGCAGCTGCACCTTGCCGACAATAGCCTGGAAGCGGAGGTCACAGGGCGCGAGAAGCATCCCTTTTCGATCTGGAAGAAGATGGCCGAGCGGCACATCAGCTTCGAGCAATTGTCGGACGTGATGGCGTTCCGGGTGATCGTCGACGACATCGCCGAATGTTATCGCGCGATGGGCCTGATTCATCAGCGCTGGCCGATGGTCCCCGGGCGGTTCAAGGATTACATCTCGACGCCCAAGCGCAACGGATACCGAAGCCTGCATACCTCGGTGATCCACGATGCCAAGATGCGCATTGAAATTCAGATCCGCACCCGTCAAATGCACGAGCAGGCCGAGCGGGGTCTCGCCGCCCACTGGGCGTACAAGGAAGGCCGGCCGGCCGATGAGCTGAGGGTGCCGTGGATCGACGACCTGGTCGAGATTCTCGACCATGCCGCGAGCCCGGAAGAGCTGCTCGAACACACCCGGATGGCGATGTACCAGGACCGGATCTTCGCCTTTACTCCCAAAGGCGAGCTGATCCAGCTGCCCAAGGGCGGAACCCCGATCGATTTCGCTTATGCGGTACACACCGACCTCGGCGACCGTACCGTCGGCGCCAAGGTCAACGGGCGGGTGGTGCCGCTGCGCACCATCTTGGACAATGGCGACCAGGTCGAGATCCTGGCGTCCGAAGCGCAGCACCCGCAGCCGTCATGGCTCCGCTTCGTCGTCACCGGCAAGGCGCGCGCTGGCGTCCGCCGCTTCGTCCGCCACAAGGAGCGCGACGAGACGATCGAGCTCGGCCGCAAGATCTACGAGGAGATCGTTGAGCGGCTACCGGCGGAACTCGACAAGGACGCTATCAAGCACGCGCTGAAGCGGCTGGAGGTAGAGACCGAGGACGAGCTGATGATCGCCATTGCACGCAAGCGGGCCAGCGATGCGGCGGTGATGGAAGCGCTGATGCCCGGCTCCGCCGGTGGCGACGTTGCGCCGCGGCCGATGGGCCAGCGGACCGCCATTTCGATCAAGGGGCTTACCGCAGGGGTCGCCTATCACCTCGCCGGCTGCTGTCATCCGGTCCCTGGCGACCGCATCGTCGGCCTTCGCCGCGAGGACGAGGAGATCGAGGTTCACGTGATCGGCTGCGACACGCTGGCGAGCGGAGTGGATGCCGACTGGCTCGATCTTTCGTGGGGGGAAGGGTCCGACGGCGGCGCGGCGCGAATCGCCGTCATCCTGCGCGATATTCCCGGCGCTTTGGGCACCATGTCCGGCATCCTCGGCGCCAAGCACGCCAACATCGTCAATCTCCAGCTGGTCCACCGCGACGGCAATTTCCACACCTTCAATCTCGACGTCGAGGTGCACGACCTCGCCCACCTCCACGCGATCATCGCCGCGCTGAGGGACGCCGACCCGATCTCGAGCGTGGAGCGGATTTGAACCCTCTCCCTCACGGGAGGAGGGGTTTGCGTTCTTTCGCGCTCCCGGCAGCAAGCACCGCTAGAGTAACTAGGTTGGAAGCGCTGGCGGTCATCGGCGCGATCTGCACCGGCAATTCCAGCCCGAGGAGGAACGGTCCGAGCACGCTCTCGCCGCCCAATTCCTTGAGCAACTTGGCCGACAGGTTGGCGGACTGAAGCCCCGGCATGACGAGGATGCTGGCCGGGCCGGTGAGGCGGCTGAACGGGTAATAGCGCTGCTGCATCTCGTAATTGAGGGCAACGTCCGGACCCATTTCGCCTTCATATTCGAAGTCGCAGTGGAAGGTGTCGAGCAACTTTACCGCGTCGCGCAGATCCTCAATATGCGAGCCGGGCGGGTTGCCGAAGGTGGTGTAGGAGATGAACGCCACCCGCGGCTCGATGCCCATGCGGCGCGCGAAGCCGGACGAGCGGAGCGCGATCGCCGCCAGCTGCTGCGCGTCAGGCCGCTCTGTCACGGCGGTGTCGGCGATCAGCACCGTGTGATGGCGCCCTACGATGACGTTGATGCCGAACGGCGTCGCGCCGGGTTCGTCGTCGATGATCGTGCGCACCTGCTTCAGCGATTGGCTGAACGGGCGGGTGGTGCCGGTAATCATCGCCTCGCCTTCGCCCATCGCCAGCATCGCGGCGGTGAAGAAGTTGCGGTCCTGATTGACCATCCGCTCGATCTCGCGCCGCAGCAGCCCGTGGCGCTGGTGCTTTTCGTAGATGTAATCGACGGCGCGGCCAACCAAGGGCGAGTTGCGGCTGTTGAGCACTTCATACTCGCGCGGATTGTCGACGCCGAGCTCTTTCAACTGGTCGTACACTTCCTCGCGGCCGACCAACACCGGGGTCCCGTAGCCGCCTTCCTTGAAGGCGATGGCCGCGCGAAGCACGTTGGGCTCCTCGCCTTCGGCGAACAGGACGCGTTTCGGGTTCGCTCGCGCCGCCTCATAGGCAAGGCTCATCACCGCCACGGTCGGGTTGAGCCGCGCCCGCAGCTCTTGGCGGTAGACCTCCACATCTTCGATCGTCTTCTGGGCGACGCCGGTCCGGATCGCGGCCTCGGCCACGGCGGAGGCGACAACCTCCATCAGCCGCGGGTCGAACGGGGCGGGGATGATATAGTCGCGCCCGAAGCTGTGGTGGTGCCCACCATAAGCTGCGGCGACCTCCTCGGGCACCGGCTCGCGAGC
Source organism: Pseudomonadota bacterium (assembly GCA_030856365.1). Taxonomy (GTDB): domain Bacteria; phylum Pseudomonadota; class Alphaproteobacteria; order Sphingomonadales; family Sphingomonadaceae; genus Sphingomicrobium. The sequence goes on along the minus strand of JALYPM010000012.1, from coordinate 1,909 downwards.
AAGCTCGGCGAGCGCCCGGGCAGCGGCGATCTTCATCTCGTCGTTGATTGCCGTGGCCCGCACGTCAAGCGCGCCGCGGAAGATGAAGGGGAAACCCAGCACATTGTTGACCTGGTTCGGATAGTCCGAGCGGCCGGTGGCGATGATCGCGTCCGGTCGCGCCTCGCGCGCTTCGGGCGGCGTGATCTCCGGATCCGGATTGGCCATGGCGAAGATGATCGGCTGCCCGGCCATGCCCATCACCATCTCCGGCTTCAGCGCGCCGGCCGCGGACAGGCCGAGGAACACGTCGGCGCCGACAAGCGCTTCGCCAAGCGTCCGCGCTTCGGTCTCGATCGCGTGCGCCGACTTCCACTGGTCGAGGTCGGTGCGGCCCTTGTGGATGACGCCCTTGCGGTCGCACATCGTCACCTGGTCGCCGCGAACGCCCATCGCCTTGATCAGCTCGGTGCAGGCAATCGCCGCCGCCCCTGCGCCGTTGACGACGACACGGATGCCGCTGAGCTCACGGCCGGTCAGCAAGCAGGCGTTAATGAGGCCGGCGGCGGTGATGATGGCGGTGCCGTGCTGGTCGTCGTGGAAGACCGGGATGTTCATCCGCTCCTTGAGCGCCTGCTCGATCACGAAGCAGTCGGGAGCGGCGATATCCTCGAGGTTGATCCCGCCGAAGCTCGGCTCAAGCAGCTCGACCGCATCGATGAAGCGCTGCGCATCCTCCGTTGCCAGCTCAAGGTCGATCGCATCGACGTCGGCGAAGCGCTTGAACAGCACCGCCTTGCCTTCCATCACCGGCTTCGATGCGAGCGCGCCGAGGTTGCCGAGACCGAGGATCGCAGTGCCGTTGGAGATGACCGCGACCAGATTGCCCTTGGCAGTGAAGTCGTAGGCGCAGGTCGGGTCGGCGGCGATGGCCCGCACCGGCACCGCGACTCCCGGCGAGTAAGCGAGGCTGAGATCGCGCTGGGTCGCCATCGGCTTCGACGCGATGATCTCGATCTTGCCCGGGCGGCCGCGGGAGTGAAAGTCGAGCGCTTCGGCTTCGGAGAATTTGACGTTGCTTTCGGACATGGCGGACGCCTTAGCGGAGAGGAAGGGCGCGAGTCACGCGAGCTTGGCCGTTCCCAGAACTTGTGATTCCCGCTACCCCTCGCCAATGGCCCGAGCCGACGCACCGACCCCGATGATGGCGCAGTATAAGCGCCTGAAGGACGAAGCCGGCGATGCCCTGCTGTTCTATCGAATGGGCGATTTCTTCGAACTGTTCTTCAACGATGCGAAGATTGCCGCCGCCTGCCTGGACATCGCGCTGACCAAGCGCGGAGCATCCGAGGGCGAGCCGATCCCGATGTGCGGCGTGCCGATCCATTCTGCGGAAGCCCATCTCGCGCGGCTGATCCGCGCCGGCAACCGGGTCGCGATCGCCGAGCAGACGGAAAGCCCCGCCGAAGCGCGCAAGGCACGCGGGTCCAAGGCGCTGGTCGACCGGGCGATCGTCCGCCTGGTGACGCCGGGCACACTGACTGAGGATGCGCTGCTCGACTCGGGCGCCGCTAACTGGCTGGCTGCCGTGGGGCGGGCTGGCGAGGACTGGGCGATTGCTGCCGCCGACATCTCGACCGGCCGTTTCGAGCTGATCGCCTGCGGCACGGGCGAATTGTCAGCCGAGCTGGCGCGAGTGGCGCCAGCAGAGACGGTGGCGAGCGAACCGGTGCCGGGCATGCGCACGGTCCCGGGCAAGGGTGGCTTCGACAGCGCCGAAGGCGAGCGGGCGCTGAAACGGCACTTCGGGCTGGCAACGCTCGACGGCATCGGCGCTCCGTCGCGCGCCGAGCTCACGGCGGCGGGCGGACTGCTCGCCTATCTCGACGCAACGCAGAAAGGTGCAGGGATCCTGCTCGACTTGCCGCGG
>JALYPM010000006.1 GCA_030856365.1 Pseudomonadota bacterium | reverse complement strand
CCGCGCTTCTGGGAAACGGACGGGCATCTCTACGGCGGTCTCGCCTGGACCGACCGTGCCAACGAAAATGTGATCTACCCGTCGGACGGCTTCAATTCCCCCAAGGGGGTGCTGGTCGCGGCCTATGTCGCCGGCTGGACCAACCAGGACAATCCGCAGAAGTTCGCGAGAATGAGCGCGGAAGAGAGGCTGCGGATCAGTCGCGAGTCGGTCGAGGCGCTGCATCCCGGGAAGTCGCGCCTGCTGACCAAGGGCGTGACCGTGGGCTGGGGCGAGACGCCCTGGTCGGAAGGCGTCGGCGCTGTCGGCGACGACTTCGACGTCGGCAACCGCGGCGCGCGTTACCTGGAACTTCTGAAGCCCGAGGGCCCGATCGTCTTCGCCGGCGAGCATCTGTCCTACGCCGGCTTGTGGCAGGAAGGCTCGGCGCTGTCCGCGCACGAAGCGCTGAAGCTGGTGCAATCGATGGCCGCAGAACGGACTGGACAGGCCGCCGCGGCTTAGCTTTGGTGCGAACGTCAATTGCAAGGAAGTACAATATGTTGACCCGGCTCTTCGCACTGATTGCGACCCTGTTTGCCTCGTCCGCGGTGCGAGCCGCCGAGCCTCTCCAGCCGACGGGCAAGTGGATCGTCAATTTCGACGAAGCGCAATGTGTCGCCTTTCGGAACTACGGCAGCAAGGAACGGCCGATCTACCTCACCCTCAAGGCGCCCCCGCTCGGCTCCGTCATGCAGGTGTCGGTGATCAGGACAGGTCCGCGCCTGGATCCCGAACAGTCCGATGTGCGGCTGACGTTCGGCGAGCAGAAAGTAATTCGGACCACGCTATTATCGTTTCGGGACAAGGCTGCACTTCAGGCGCACATGCTCAATCTTCCGGCCGTCCACGTTCCGCTCTTGAGTCAGGAGGCGACACTTTCGATTCAATCGGGCTCACGACTGAACCATCACTTCGCGCTGTCTCAGATGGCACCACTGCTGAAGATCATGGACAAATGTGTCACCGACCTGCGCGATTATTGGAACATCGATGAGCAGCTAAATTCGTTCGTCGAACAAACAGGCGTTCGAACCGCGTCGGACCGTCGGCTCAGTGGTTTGTTCAATTCCGAAGACTATCCGGCCGATGCGGCATTCGACGGAGACCAGGGGTCTGCAACATTCGTGGTGCTGGTGGGACTGGACGGGAAGGTTGCGGACTGCTCCATCACCGAGACCAGTGGCGTCGCCGCGCTCGATTCGCAGAGTTGCGGGATTATCCGCAAACGCGCGCGCTTTAAGCCGGCCATCGGCTCGGACGGAAAACCCGCGCGCTCCGGCTTTCGACAGCAGGTCTCGTGGAGGTTGCAGTAGCAGGCACCGCATGATCGACAAAGCCGCTGGTGCCGCCGTTGATGCCTATGTAACGGCGTTCGCTTCTTCAGGAGGCATGATGCCGAACAGCAGTCTGATCAACGCGCCCGAACTGCGCAGCGCCCGATGACGCCGTCAGCCCAAGAGGAAGCAGCGGCTCCGATCCGTGGAAGCCGCGGTTATTGGGTGCTGGTCGCGCTGGTCATCGGCCTCGCCGGCGGTATCGCCGCGGGGGGCCTTGGCGACGGGTTTCGCGAGCCGGCGGTGCAGGTCGCGAGCTGGATCGGCGGATTGTGGCTCGACGCATTGAAGATGACGGTCGTGCCACTGATCGTCGCGCTGCTGGTGACTGGTATCGCCAAGGGCGCGATGGCGGCCAGGGCCGGGCGGATCGCCGGGCGCTCGGTCCTGTGGTTCGTGGTCATTTGCACCATGTCGGCAATCTTCGGGGCGCTGACGCTGCCGGTGCTGACGGGAGTTTTTCCGCTTCCACGGGAGGCGGCAGAAGCGCTTCGGGTCGGGCTTGCGGCGATCGACCCGGCAGCGGCCGCGGCAACGGTTCCGGGCGTGGCCGACTTCTTCCGCGGAATCATCCCTGCAAATGTCGTCGCCGCCGCCTCCAACGGCGACATCCTGCCGCTGGTCGTCTTCAGCCTGCTGTTCGCACTGGCGATTGCCCGCATCGGCGAGGCGAAGCGGGCAACGCTGGTCGGATTTTTCGAAGCCGTGTCTGACGCCCTGCTGGTGGTAATCGGCTGGGTGCTGTGGATTGCTCCGCTCGGCGTACTCGCGCTTGGCTTCGCACTTGGAGCAAGCGCGGGGGGAGCGGCGTTCGCTGGCCTCCTGCACTATGTGCTGCTGCTGTCGCTGATCGGCGTGCTGGTGACCCTTACGGCGTTTGTGATCGCAGTGCTGTTCGGGCGCGTTTCGCTACCGGCGTTCGCCAAGGCGATGCTGGCGCCGTTCAGCGTCGCTTTCTCCACCCGTTCGTCGCTGGCGTCGCTTCCGGCGATGCTTGCCTCCGCGCGTATTCTCAAGGTCCGCGACCAGGTTGTCGATGTGACCTTGCCGATGGCAGTGGCGTTGTTCCGGGCGACCGGACCGGCGATGAACATCGCGGTTGCGCTCTACATTGCCCACATGCTGGGATACGATCCGAGCATTGGCCAAATCATCGCGGCAACAGCCGTTGCCGCGGTGATCAGCTATGGCTCGGTCAGCCTTCCCGGAGAGGTCAGCTTCATCACCTCAATTGCACCGATTGCGATGGCGCTGGGTGTGCCGATCACTCCGCTCGCTCTGCTGGTGGCCGTGGAGATGGTGCCGGATATCTTCCGCACCGTCGGCAATGTCTCGATGGATGTTGCGGTGACCACCGCCGTCAATCGGCAAACCGACGAGGTGAGCGAAGCGGCGCCAGCTTCACTGGGGTAGCCGCCGTTCGTCGGACTGCCGATGCCAGACGACGCTTGTCGATGGCGCAGCGACACACGAGCCGGAACTGGAATAGTCGTTTAGTGAGACTGCGGATGCTTGCGGCGCCGTTACCCGATGGCGGCTCCTTCAGGCGCCGCAGTCTGCCCGGCCGGCGGCCGCCCCCAATTGGCTGGCGGTCGGGCGCATCTCAGGATCGGCCGGCCATGCTTCGGACCCTGTCGGCGTAAAGCCTGCCCACCGGCTGCTCGGTTCCGTCGGCCAGCCGCGCGATCCAGCGGCCCGAGGCATTGCGGGTGAAGCCGGTGATGAAGTCCCGGCGCACAATTGCGGACCGATGGAGGCGGACGAATAGCTCTGGATCGAGCCCGTCCTCCAATGAGGCCATCGAATGATGGATCAGCCAGCTTCGGCGGCCGACGTGGAGCCGCATGTAATCGCGCTCGGCCGACACCCGGTCGACATCGCGTGAGGCGATGCGCACGAGACCGGTGAGGTCCGAAGCCCAGAATTCGTCTAGCCAGCGAGACGCCTGCCGAGGCGCCGCGGCCGGATCGGATCGGCGCTGCTCGACATAGGCCCGCGCCCGCTCCAGCGCGCGCTGGAGCCGCGAGGGCTCCACCGGCTTCATCAGATAGTCGACGGCAGCGACTTCGAAAGCCGCGACGGCGAACTGGTCGAAGGCAGTGACGAACACCACCGCGGGCGAGTCCGTGGAAGCAAGGGCCCGTGCGACCTCGATGCCGTCGAGGCCCGGCATCGCGATGTCCAGAAGCACGAC
>JALYPM010000212.1 GCA_030856365.1 Pseudomonadota bacterium | reverse complement strand
CGCATCCATTTCCACCCGCACAGCGACCTTTGGTCCGACGATTTCTCCGCCGAGCCGCTGCATCGGCAGGGGCTTTTCATCCATGAGATGACCCATGTCTGGCAGTCGCAAAAGGCCGGACGCTTCTACCTTCCGCTGATGCGCCACCCCTTCTGCCGCTACCGATACAGCATCGTGCCCGGTCAGAGGTTCGAACGCTACGGACTTGAGCAACAGGCCGAAATCGTCCGCCACAACTTTCTTAGCCAACAGGGCTGGACGACGCCCATCTGTCCTCCGAACGCGCTCCTCCCCTTTTCGAGCGCGCTGTAGCCTCTGCGCAACAGGCGTACGGATAAAGCCCGGACGGACTATTGATCCACTTTCGTTACGATCGAATTTCAGCATGCTGCGCTGCACCAATGCAAACGGGGGCTTCCATGCATCCTACGACTGGTCAACCTGTCGGCAGGTCTGGCATTCGACAGCGGCACCGAGGTCGTTGCCTACGTCAACAATCTGTTCGACGCGAACGCGTTGCTGTCGTTCGACCGTGAGCGCGGCGGCCGGGCAAGGCTTGGGCACGGGTTCAAGCATGGGCCCGAAGTCGGCCGCTACGCCGCTGGCCGCCTATTCGGGCAGATCGAAGCGGAGCCGAAATTCAGCCTCGCAAGCAAAAGCGCGACTCAGAACCGCTCGGTCCACTAGCCGGCGCTTTTGGCCACCGCCACCATCGCCGGGCGAAGCAACCGCCCCTTCAGCGTATAACCGGCCTGCATCTCCTCGATGACGATGCCCGGCTCGGCTTCGGCCGACGGGATTTCGACCATCGCCTGATGCTTGTGCGGATCAAGCTTCTCGCCCTTGGCCTCGACCCGCACCACGCCGTGGCGGGTGAACACCGACTCCAGCTCACGCGAGGTAGCCTCGATGCCGGCAAGAAAGTTGGCCGCGGTCTGGTCGGCGCGAAGCTCGTCGGAGACGGCAGCGAGAGCGCGGTCGAGGTGGTCCTTGATCGCCAGCATGTCGCGGGCGAAGCCGGTCGCCGCGTAATTCGCCGCCTGCTCCTTTTCCGCCTCCAGCCGGCGGCGCACGTTCTGCGTCTCGGCAGCGGCGTAGAGCGCTTTATTGTTGGCCTCCTCCAGCGCGGTTTCGAGCTCAGCGACCCGGTCGTGCTCGGCTAGCTCAGGCGCGTCCGCGGCGGTTTCGCGGCGGATCTCGTCGGCTTCCTGCTGCAGATTCTCGTCTTCGTTCATGTCATCAATCTCGTTAGGGCTTGGGCCGTGAAATCCACCATGGGGACCACCCGGGCATAGTTCAACCGCGTGGGGCCGATCACTCCGACAACGCCGACCACCTCGCCGTGGCTCCCGCGATAAGGGGCGGCGATCACCGACGAACCGGACAAGGCGAACATCCGGTTTTCCGAGCCGATGAAGATGCGGCAGCCGGGCGCGTCGCGCGCTTCTTCGAGCAGGCGGGCGATGTCCTGACGGTTCTCCAACTCGTCGAGCAGCATCCGCACCCGCTCCAGGTCGGCGACCGTGCCTTCGTCGATGAGGTTGGCCTGGCCGCGCACGATCAGCACCGGGCGACGGGAATGATCGACGCTCCAGTCGGCGAGACCGGTGGCGATAAGTTCGGACGCGGCGGCATCGAGCGCTTCCTTGCGCTCGCGGATTTCAGCGCGCAGCCGTCCCTCGGCTTCGGCGAGGGTCAGGCCCGACAGCCGGGCGTTGACGAAATTCGCGACTTCGTTGAGGGCGACCGCGCTGGTCCCCGGCTCCAGCGCAATGATGCGGTTCTCGACCGTGCCATCGGCGCCGACGAGGACCGCCAGCGCCCGGCCTGCATCCAGCGAAGCGAAACTCAGCTGGCGAAGGCGGACCTCATGCTTCGGGGCCATGACGACGCCGGCGCAGGAGGAAAGGCCGGAAAGGGCGACCGAAGCGGCGGTCAGCGCATCCTCGATCGGCTGATCCCGGGCAATTTGCCGCTCGATCGCCGCGCGTTCCTGAGGATTGGGCGCGCTCGCCTGCATGATCCCGTCGACGAACAGGCGAAGCCCGGTCTCCGTCGGGATTCTTCCGGCCGAAGTATGCGGGTGGGTCAGCAATCCCCTTTCCTCCAGTTCCTGCATCACGCCGCGGATCGACGCCGGGGAAAGGCTGACGCTGCCCGTGAGCGCCTTGGAACCGACCGGCTGGCCGCGCTCGATATAGGCCTCGACCACCAGGCCGAAGATCGCGCGCATCCGCTCGCTGAGTTCGGTAATCGGCTGCTGGGTCATGCCGCTCCATCTAGGATTGCAGCGCCGCCCGGTCTAGGGAGCCTGCCGCACCGTTATTAGGAGAGAATGATGCGCCCCAGCGGACGCGCCCCCGACCAGATGCGCGAGCTTCGGTTCGAGCCCGGCTTCACCCGCCACGCGGAAGGATCGTGCCTGGTGTCGTTCGGCGACACGCGCGTGCTCGTCACCGCCTCGACCGAGGAAAGGGTGCCCCCCTTTCTTCGCGGCAAGGGCCAGGGCTGGGTTACTGCCGAATATGGAATGCTTCCCCGCGCCACCCACACGCGCGGCAATCGCGAGGCGGCCAAGGGCAAGCAGTCCGGGCGCACGCAGGAGATCCAGCGGCTGATCGGCCGTTCGCTGCGCGCCGTAGTCGACCTTCAGAAGCTCGGCGAGCGCCAGATCACCATCGACTGCGATGTCATCCAGGCCGACGGCGGCACCCGCACCGCTTCGATTTCCGGCGCCTGGGTAGCGCTGAGGATCGCGGTCGACAAATTGCTCGCCGCCAAAGCCATTCCCGCCGACCCGATCCGCAGTCAGGTCGGCGCCGTCAGCTGCGGCTTCCACAATGGCGCGGCGGTGCTCGACCTCGACTATGAGGAGGACAGCAAGGCCGGCTGCGACGGCAATTTCGTGCTCACCGCCGACGGGTTGATCGTCGAGGCGCAGGTCACCGCCGAAGGTGAATGCTACGACGAGGAAGGACTGCTGCGGCTGCTTCGGCTGGCGCGCATCGGTTGCGACGACATCTTCGCCGCGCAACGAAAGGCGGTCGGGCAATGAGGGCCATCGGCGACCGGCTCGTCATCGCGACCCACAATCCGGGCAAGCTGCGCGAGATTACGGCGCTGATCGAGCCGCTGGGGATTGCCTGCGTCGGCGCCGAGGAACTCGATTTGCCGGAGCCGGAGGAGATCGGCACCAGCTTCGTCGACAATGCCGACCTCAAGGCGCGCGCCGCGGCCGATCTCTCGGGGCTGCCGGCGCTCGCCGATGACAGCGGGCTTTGCGTCGATGCGCTTCAGGGCGCGCCCGGCATTTTTTCGGCGCGCTGGGCCGAAGATGCGGACGGCAATCGCGACTGGATGCGGGCTATGGAGCGCGTCTGGAGCAAGCTCGAGGCAGCCGGTCCCGATGCCGGACGCGACGCCCATTTCGCCTGTGCGCTGGCGATCGCCTGGCCCAACGACGGGCAGGCCGAGAATTTCGAAGGCAGGGTGGATGGGACATTGGCGTGGCCACCCCGCGGCGAGCGTGGTTTCGGCTATGACCCCTTGTTCGTACCCGCCGGCTACCATCAGAGCTTCGGCGAGATGGATCCCGACGCCAAGCACCGCATCAGCCACCGCGCCCGCGCCTTCGAGAAACTGGTCGAGGCGCTGCGCGAGATTTAGCGGAGCGGGAATCCGGCGATGTTGCCGGCCGGGGAATAGCGGCAAACCAGATATTCGTTGATCCGGTTGGAACCGCGACTGGCATGGTCGCCGTGAGGGCCGTAAGGAGCGCGCTGATCATGGCGACTGCCGCTATCCCCCTCCAACTAAACGCCGCGCGAACGGACGAGACGCTCGCGCTCTACATCCATTGGCC
>JALYPM010000217.1 GCA_030856365.1 Pseudomonadota bacterium | reverse complement strand
GGACGAACGAAGTTAGTGAGGGCGCAAAAAAATCGCCGTTTGTGCCGAGCGAAGTCGAGGCGCGTGACACTCGCCCCCACGTCGTCGCCGTGGACTATGGCTCCAAGCGCAACATCTTCCGCTCGCTGTGCGAGGCGGGGGCGCGGGTGACGGTTGTCCCGGCGACCGCGACGTTCGACGAGATTATGGCTCACGAGCCCGACGGATTCTTCCTCTCCAACGGTCCGGGCGACCCGGCGGCGACGGGGGAATATGCGATTCCGGTGATTCAGGCGTTGCTGGAGACGGACAAGCCCTTGTTCGGCATTTGCCTGGGGCACCAGCTGCTGGCGCTCGCCGTCGGCGGCAAGACGTCGAAGATGTTCCAGGGGCACCGCGGCGCCAACCATCCGGTCAAACGGCTGGAGGACGGGCGGGTCGAGATCACGTCGATGAACCATGGCTTCGCGGTCGATCGCGAAGGGCTGCCGGAGAATGTCCGCGAGACGCACGTGTCGCTGTTCGATGGCAGTAATTGCGGGCTGGCGCTGACCGACCGGACGGCGTTCAGCGTGCAGTATCACCCTGAGGCCAGCCCCGGGCCGCAGGATAGTTTCTATCTGTTCGAGAAGTTCGTGGGGATGATGAAGTGAAGCGAAATTTCGACCTCATTCGCCTCATCTTACTCGACATCGAGAGTAAAACGATAAGCGATCGGAATGGCACCTACGAGTTTGCATACGATGACCGGGATGCTGTTGCTCATTCGCTTGAGCTGATGCTCGATCACGGCCTCATCGAGGCAAAAGATTGGGGCACGATGGGTGATCATCCGGCAGACAAGTACGGAATGGTAAGGATGACCTGGGAAGGAGCCGACTTCCTTGATACGGTGCGAGATGAGGAAATATGGAAGAAGACCAAGGCTGGTGCAGAGGCGGCCAAAGGGTTTTCATTCGATCTCCTAAAAGCGCTCGCTAAGGGCTTCGTAAAGAAGCAGATCGAGGCCAAAACCGGCGTGGAGCTATCGCTTTAATGCCCCGCCGCACCGACATCTCCTCCATCCTCATCATCGGCGCTGGCCCGATCGTCATCGGGCAGGCGGCCGAGTTCGATTATTCGGGTAGCCAGGCGGTCAAGGCGCTGAAGGCGGAGGGCTATCGCGTCATCGTCGTCAATTCGAACCCGGCGACGATCATGACCGATCCGGAGCTGGCGGATGCGACCTATATCGAACCGGTGACGCCGGAAATTGTCGCCAAGATCATCGAGAAGGAGCGGCCGGACGCGTTGCTGCCGACGATGGGGGGGCAGACGGCGCTGAATACCGCGCTGGCGCTGGCCAAGGACGGAACGCTGGAGCGGCTGGGGGTGGAGCTGATCGGCGCCAATGCCGAAGCGATCGAAAAGGCCGAGGACCGGCAAAAATTCCGCGACGCGATGGACAAGATCGGACTGGAATCGCCGCGCTCCGCAATCGTGCATCACATGGAGGAAGCACAGGCGGCGCTCCAGGACGTCGGGTTGCCGGCTGTGATCCGGCCCAGCTTCACCCTCGGCGGGACCGGCGGCGGGATCGCCTATAACCGCGAGGAATATGAGCATTTCGTCCGCTCCGGCCTCGAAGCGTCGCCGACCACCGAAGTGCTGATCGACGAGAGCCTGGTAGGGTGGAAGGAATATGAGATGGAAGTCGTGCGCGACCGCGCGGACAACGCCATCGTCATCTGCTCGATCGAGAATATCGACCCGATGGGCGTGCACACGGGGGATTCGATCACCGTCGCCCCGGCGCTGACGCTGACCGACAAGGAATATCAGAGGATGCGCTCGGCGAGCATCGCCGTGCTGCGAGAAATCGGTGTTGAAACAGGCGGTTCCAACGTCCAATTCGCAGTCGATCCCAAGACCGGGCGGATGGTGGTGATCGAAATGAATCCGCGCGTTTCGCGGTCTTCGGCGCTGGCGTCCAAGGCGACCGGCTTTCCGATCGCCAAGGTCGCGGCGAAGCTGGCGGTCGGCTTCACGCTCGACGAGATCGCCAATGACATCACCGGCGGGGCGACCCCGGCGAGCTTCGAGCCGACCATCGATTATGTGGTGACCAAGATCCCGCGCTTCGCGTTCGAGAAGTTCGCCGGGGCGGATGCCCTGCTGTCGACCTCCATGAAGTCGGTCGGCGAAGTGATGGCGATCGGGCGCTCGTTCGCGGAGAGCCTGCAGAAGGCGCTGCGCGGGCTGGAGACGGGGCTGTGCGGGCTCGACCGGCTGCGGCGGTTTGACGATGCCTCGGTCGAGGAAATCGAGCAGGCGCTGGCAAGGGCGACTCCGGACCGGCTGCTGGTGGCCGGGGAAGCGCTGCGGCGAGGGATCGCGATCGAGCGGATCAACTCAATTTCGGGCTTCGACCCGTGGTTTCTTAATCAGATGAAGGCGATCGTCGAGACCGAAGAGCAGGTGCGGCGGGAAGGGCTGCCGAGCGAGCCGGGGCGGATGCGCAAGTTGAAGGCGATGGGCTTTTCGGATGCGCGGCTGGCGGAGCTGTCAATCCGCTCGGCGCACATTCCGCCGAGCGAGGGGCCGCCGGAGGTCCGCAGCTCGGGCGTGGTGCATGACGCGGTCAAGGCGATGACCGGCGGCGTGACCGAGGCGGAGGTGCGCAAGCATCGGCTGAAGCTCGGTGTTCGGCCGGTTTTCAAGCGGATCGACAGCTGCGCGGCGGAGTTCGATGCGGCGACTCCCTATCTTTATTCGACCTATGAAGCGCCCCTATTTTCCACTGCAAAAGCGCTTGGGGAAGCCGAGGACGAGGCGGAGGTTTCCGACCGGCGCAAGGTGATAATCCTGGGTGGCGGGCCCAACCGGATCGGGCAGGGGATCGAGTTCGATTATTGCTGCTGCCACGCCGCCTTCGCGCTTCGCGATGCGGGGTTTGAGACGATCATGGTCAACTGCAACCCGGAGACGGTCTCGACCGACCCGGACACGTCGGACCGGCTCTATTTCGAGCCGCTGACCGCCGAGGACGTGCTTGAGATCGTCCGCCGCGAGGCTGAGCGGGGCGAATTGATCGGGGTGATCGTGCAGTTGGGCGGGCAGACGCCGCTGAAGCTGGCGGCGGAGCTCAAGGCGGCGGGGGTGCCGATCCTTGGCACCAGCCCGGAATCGATCGATCTCGCCGAGGACCGGGAGCATTTTGCCCGGCTGGTCAACCGCCTGGGGCTGTTGCAGCCGTCCAACGGGCTCGCGCGCAGCCGCGACGAGGCGATCGCGGTGGCGGAGCGGATCGGCTATCCGGTGCTGCTGCGGCCGTCCTACGTGCTCGGCGGGCGCGGGATGGAGGTGGTCGAGGGGCCGGCGCAGCTCGACCATTATATCGCGACCGCGGTGGCGGTGTCGGGGTCGAGTCCGGTGCTGATCGATCGCTATTTGCGCGATGCGGTGGAAGTCGACGTCGACGCCATTTCCGACGGCGAGACCACCGTGGTTGCCGGAATCCTCCAGCATATCGAGGAAGCGGGGGTCCATTCGGGCGACAGCGCCTGCTCGATCCCGCCGCACAGCCTGAGCGAGGACATCATCGCAGAGATCGAGCGGCAGACGCACCAGCTGGCGGCGGCGCTGGAGGTCAAGGGGCTGATGAACGTCCAGTTCGCGGTGAAAGAGGAACAAGTCTATCTGATCGAGGTCAATCCACGCGCGAGCCGGACGGTGCCGTTCGTTGCCAAGGCGATCGGGCGGCCGATCGCCAAGGTCGCGGCACGGGTGATGGTGGGGGAGAAGCTGGACGCCTTCCCGCCGATCGACCGCGAGATCGCCCAATATGCGGTAAAGGCGCCGGTGTTCCCGTTCGCGCGCTTTCCCGGGTCCGACCCCGTGCTTGGACCGGAAATGAAGAGCACCGGCGAAGTGATGGGAATCGATGCCGACTTCAACATCGCCTTCGGCAAGGCCTTGCTCGGCGCGGGAGTCGATGTGCCCGACCGCGGACTGGTGTTCGTGTCGGTGAAGGACAGCGACAAGGACAATATCGTGCCGGCGGTGGAAAAGCTGATCGAGCTCGGCTTTGCGATCATCGCGACCGGCGGGACGGCGGACCACCTGCAGAAGGCGGGTCTTGCCGTCGAACGCGTGAACAAGGTGGCGCAGGGGCGGCCGCATATCGTCGACCGGATCCTCGACGGGGAAGTGCAATTGGTGCTCAACACCACCGAGGGCTGGCAATCGCTGAAGGACAGCCATTCGATCCGCGCGACGGCGCTGGCGCGGAAGGTCCCCTACTTCACGACAGCGGCCGCCAGCCTGGCAGTGGCGCAGTCGATCGAGGCAACTCGGGGGCGTGCGCTTGAAGTCCGCTCGCTGCAGGACTATTATCTGGCGGCCAAAGACTAACTCAACAGACAATTTGCTCCAGGTCACGCGGCCCCAAGGTCCGCGGCGGAGCAGCATTTCGAGGAACGACATTCATGGCGACTGCCGACAAGGTGCCGATGCTGGCCGAGGGCCACGCAAAGCTGAACGACGAGCTGAAGCGCCTGCGCATCGAGCGGCCCTCGATCGTCGAGGCGATCGAGGTTGCCCGCGCCCACGGCGACCTTAGCGAGAATGCCGAATATCATGCGGCCAAGGAGCGTCAGGGGCAGGTCGAGGCGACGATCGCCGACCTTGAGGACCAGCTCAGCCGGGCGATGGTGATCGATCCGACGACGCTGTCAGGCGACAAGGTGGTGTTCGGCGCCACCGTCAACTTGTTGGACGAGGACAAGAAGAAGGTCCGTTACCAATTGGTGGGGCAGGTCGAGGCGGACGCCAAGGTCGGGCGCATCAGCTACAACTCCCCGCTCGGCCGTGCGCTCATCAGCCGGGAAAAGGGCGACGAGATCGAGGTGACGACGCCGTCGGGCGAGCGCTGGTACAAAATCGAGAAGGTCGAGTTTCTCTAAGCCCGATGCGGCTGCCGCGCACCGCCACCGTCATCATCGCGTTGATCACGGCTGCCTTGTGGCTGGTCGTCGAGGCGCTTGGCCTGCAGGACAACGCGGCGCTGCTGATGGGTGTCGTTCCGGTGCGGCTGTCCGGTGAGCTGGCGCTGTCGCCGGCGGTGCCGGAGCTGCTGACGCCGCTCAGCGCCACTCTCGTGCACGGCGGCTTTTTCCACCTTGCCCTCAACCTGCTGATGCTGGTGTGGTGCGGGACGTCGATCGAACGGGTGCTGGGCTGGAAGAGCTTGGCTATCCTCTACGTTGTCGGCGCCTATGCAGCGGCGCTCGCTCAATGGGCGGTGGAGCCGGCATCGCTGATCCCGATGATCGGCGCTAGCGGGGCAATCAGCGCCGTCATAGGCGCGTTCGCGATCAGCTTCGGCCGGCCCAAGCAGGTCACGCGGTCGCCCAAGCTCAACCGCTGGATCAACGCGGCCTGGCTGCTCGCCGCCTGGATCGTGCTTCAGCTGCTGAGCGGAATGCTTGGCGGGCAGCAAGGGGTGATGCTGGCGACGCCCGCGCATATCGGTGGCTTTGTCGCCGGGCTGCTATTGCAAAGGCCGCTTCTGATGTGGCGGTACCGGAACGCTTAGACGCTGGCCGCCTCGTCCGCGTCCGGCTCGAGCAGCCGGTGGAGGTGGACGACGACATATTTCATCTCGGCATCGTCGACCGTGCGCTGGGCAGCGCCGCGCCACGCGTCTTCCGCCGCGGCATAATTTTCGAACAGGCCGACGAAGTCGACCGCACCGAGGTCGGTGAAGTCGAGGCCCTGCGGATCCTTGACCCGACCTCCAAATACCAGGTGAAGCTTGCTCATGGCCGGCTCGCTAGCAGCAAATGCCGCCGTTGCGAACCGGCTCCAAGAGGCGTCATTCGCCCTTGCGAACGGCGCCCACCGCCGCCTCCGCCGAAGTCCGCGCGGCTTCACCGGCGCCCTGGAAGATGGACCGCAAAGTCTCGGCGCCGCGGTCGCGGGTGAGGCCGAGTTCGTCGAGGCGGGCGGTGCCGGCTTCCTTGGCGGCGGCGGCCGCGGCCCGGGCGCTTCCCTTCACCCGGTCGCCGACCGGACCAAGGACCCGCTCTTCGGCGCGCGTACGCGGGAGGAGGGCGGCGAGCAGCGCACCCGCGGCGATGCCGCCGGCCAGCGCGATGAACGGCGCCTCGTTGATCGTGTCCTCGGCACGGCGGCCGGCGTCGGAAACGCTGCCGCGGGCATTGCCGTAGGCGCCGATGGCGCGCTGGCGAAGGCCGCTCTGGCTCTCACCCGACTGGGGGTTTTCAGGGCTGCGATCGGTCATTCCACTGTCTCCGTCTTGGTCTCGTTAGGGTCTTTTTTCTTCGATTTCCGCGCGCGCCGCGCGTCCCGCTTCGAGGACACGCCGTCGGCCATCTGGGCGGCGAGATCCCTTAGCGGTTCGCGGGCAAGGAACAGGGCCAGCGCAGCGACGATGCCGGTGGCGGCGATCGGCCGAGCCCGGACGGCGTCGACCGCATCTTCGGCGATGTCCGCGCCTTTGAGCTTAGCGCCTTCCCATGCGTTCTGCGCCAGGTTGCGCGGACTGATCCGGTTCTGAAGCTCGCGCGCCGTTTCCATCAGCCGGGCACGTGCGGTTACGGCCTTGACCCGGGCTGCAGCGACCTGGGGCGTGTCCTGCGTCATTTGGCTTGCCCCAATTTCTTCACCGCAAGCCAGGCGAGACCGCCCGCGATACCGACGAAGATCAGGAAGGCGAACAGCCCGGCGAGGATCGGGCCGAACCTGGGCGCGAAGGCGACGAACACCGCCACCGCCAGCACATTGACCGCCGCCAGCACCAGCAGAAAGGCCCCCGCGAGCAACATCGCCGGGAGCTTGAACGCGCTGACCTTGGACAAGGCGGTGGCCTTGACAAGATCGACCTCGGCGGAGGCGTAGGCCTTGCCGTCCTCCACCAGCTGGTGGACGATATCGCCGACCGGGCGCTCGTCTTCGGCTGCTGGTCCCATTGGCTGGTCCGCCGGCTTCAGCATGCGCGAATCAGGCGCCGGTGCGGCGGCTGGACTTGCCGTCGCCGTCGCCGTCATTACCGCTTCCGGCGAGGCCTGCCTTGACCAGGCGCGCAAGAGCGAAGCCAACGATCGCCGCACCGGCCAGCGCGACGGTCGGGCTGCGGCGGACGAAGTCCCGGGTGTCGTCGATCAGCTCGTCCGCGTCCTTGGAGGCAAGGCTGTTGGCGGCATCCTCGATGGCGGTGGCGGCGCGGCGCGCATAGTCGCCGAACTCCGGCCCCAGGCGTTCCTCGAGGCCGGGAGCCGTTTCGCCGACGAGCCGGCTGACGTTGGCAAGCGCCTCGCTCGATCGGCCGAGACCCTGCCCAACGAATCCGCGGGCCTTGTCGGCAGCCTGGCCGCTCAGCTTGTCGCTTCCGGAGCGTAGGCGGGCCTTGATGCTCTCGCCGGACACACCGGAGCTGCCGCCGGAATCAGCCGTGGTCGCCACGGTAGTCGTCGTCGTTTCAACAACCAGAAGATCTTCTCCGGCGTCATCGCCGGTTGCGGGCGAATTGCGGCCTATCCCGCCCAGCGTGTCGGGCGCAGTGGCATCGCCGCTGGTGAACAGCGGGTCCTTCTCGCCCCGCGTACCGTCGGCACCCATTGCCGTCGTCGACGCGCCGGCGATCACCTTATCCGTGCCTTCGGGGAGATTGCTATTGTCCTGGGCCATTCTTGATCCTCCTTTTCCTCCTCAACACCCGCGGCTCACTGCGCGTTCCGCCGCATTGCAGCGAAAGTTGCACGCCTTGCCGCGCCTCGTTTAGGACGGCGATTGCGCCAGCATCATTACGCATCCGCAAGAAAGATTTCCATGACCGCGATCATCGACATCCATGCCCGCCAGATCCTCGACAGCCGCGGCAACCCGACAGTGGAGGTCGACGTCACCCTGGAAGATGGCAGCATGGGCCGCGCGGCGGT
>JALYPM010000202.1 GCA_030856365.1 Pseudomonadota bacterium | reverse complement strand
ACCTTGCCGCCGTCGAGCCCGTCGCATTCGATGGTATGCCATCCGCTCGCCGCGTGCCGCGCCACCACATCCTCGTTGCGGCTGAGATCGGTCGAACCATCGATGGTGATGCGATTGTCATCCCACAGGACGATCAGCCGCCCAAGCTTCAGGTTTCCGGCAAGGCCGACCGCCTCATGGTTGACGCCCTCCATCAAATCGCCGTCGCCGGCGATCACATAGGTGCGGTGGTCGACCAGATCGTCGCCGTAGATCGCGTTCAGATGCCGCTCGGCTATTGCCATCCCGACCGCCATCGCCAGCCCCTGCCCCAGCGGGCCGGTGGTGACCTCGATTCCGGGCAGCTCGAAATTCTCGGGATGTCCCGCGCAGGGGCTGCCGAGCTTCCGGAAACGGCGGATGTCGTCCATCGTCGGCCGCTCGTATCCGGTCAGATGCAGCAGCGCGTAGATCAGCATCGAGCCATGCCCCGCCGACAGCACGAAGCGGTCGCGGTCGGGCCAGTGCGGATCGGCGGGATCATATTTTAGATGCCGCGTGAACAGCGCCGTCGCCGCGTCCGCCATGCCCATCGGCATTCCCGGGTGGCCGCTGTTGGCGGTCTCGACCGCATCCATCGCCAGTGCCCTGATGGCATTGGCAAGTCGGCGTTGGGTCGGCTGCATCGCGGCTCCATCGGCGGGATCAGCCACGCTCCGGGTTCGAGCGGGCCGATAAGCCCGACCCTTTGGCCGGTGAGCGGGTAGGCGTCAACGCTTGCCCGCAGCAGCCATAATGCGTAGCGGGGAGCCCATGGACGAAGCCGGTCTGTCAGGGGCGCTGGACCGCGCCGAACGCGCCCTCGCCCGCATCGGACAGGCGCTGGAACAGCGGAGCCGTTCGAGCGGCCCGGACGAGCGACTGCGCGCCCGAGTGCGCGAAGCGGTAGCCGAGCTCGACCAGCTGATCCGTGAGAGCGCCAATGGCTGAAGTCGAACTTCACATCGCCGGCCGCTCCTACCGTGTCGCCTGCCGCGATGGGGAAGAGGAGAATCTTCGCTCCGCCGCCCGCATGGTCGATTCGAAAAGCCGCGAGGCGCTTGCCGGCCTCGGCACTCTCTCGGAAGCGCGCCAACTCCTGTTCGCGTCGCTGCTGCTTGCTGACCAGCTGATCGACAAAGAAGGCAGCTCCGCGCCCCTCGCTCCCGACTCGGTCATCGCCGAGCGCGCCGAAGCGCTTGCTTCCCGCCTCGAATCTCTTGCCAACACCCTTGAGCAAGGTCCCGCAAATCCCTAAATAGGGCGGGACGGGAACTGCCCGGTACGAAGCCTACAAAATCCCTGAGGCTATTCTTCATCCTAGGGAGCTGTCCCTGCCCGGACCCTGGTCCGAAGCACATGGTTCCCACCTGACGTTTGTGGCGTCAGAGGATTTCCGGCAAACGGCCATGGTGGTCCCGTCACCTTCCCCCTTCGCCTTTCCCAAGGACGACATCCGCCGCGCGACGCTCGAGGCGCGCAAGGACTATGTCCGCTCGCTGAGCGACGGCGACCGGGCTCTGCTTGAGCGGCGGCTCGCCGAACATCTGACCTCGCTGTGCGCCGGCGCCCGAGTCGTCGCGGGCTATCATCCACTCGGGAGTGAGATCAGCCCGCTGATTGCGATGGAGGAAGCGCGTTCGGTCGGCGCGATCGTCGCCTTTCCCGCCTTCCACGACCCTGCCAAGCCGTTCCGCTTCGTCGCCGGCGATCCCAGCGTCGGAGGACCGTTCGGAATCCTCCAACCCAGGGCGAGCGCTCCGCCGGTCGAGCCGGACCTGGTGCTCGTCCCGCTGATTGCCATCGACTCGCGCGGAACCAGACTCGGCCGCGGCAAGGGCCATTACGACCGCGCGCTGGGCCGGCTGCGCCGAGGCGGCGCTCGGCTGATCGGCGTCGGCTGGCCGCTTCAGCGCCTCGACCGGGACATTCCGCGCGACGAATGGGACGTGCCGCTGCAGGCCTTTGCCTGCCCTGATGGCGTCGAGACGTTCTGAGAAGCCGCTCTTAAGCAGTTTTTCACCTGGGCCGCCTATTCCGAACGGATGGGCACTCCGACCAGAAAGACTTTCAGGCTGGCCTCGAGCCACATGATCACCACCTGCGCGACGGCCGCGGCGCTGCTGCTGTTCGTCGCGCTGGGCAGTCAGGTTCTCCCCGGCGGATCGACGACGGCACGGCTGACCGACAACAGCCTGGAGGTCGCTTTCATCCTCAACACCGCGATCGTGCTGTTCGGGTGGCGCCGCTCGAAGGATTTGAAGGAAGCACTTGACGCCCATGACGCGTCCGAGCGCTCGGCCAGGAGCCTCGCTTACTCCGACTATGTCACGGGTCTGCGGAACCGCCGCGGCTTGATTGACGATCTCGACGAGGCGCTCGAGGACCGCCGCTCCGGCACGCTCGTCCTCCTCGACCTCGACCATTTCAAGCAGGTCAACGATCTCCATGGCCACGCCGTCGGCGACGACCTGCTCAAAGCCATCTCCACAATCCTGATCGAGGAAGCGCCAGACGGCGCCTGCTGCGCGCGCATCGGCGGCGACGAATTCGCTCTGTCCATCTTCGACAAGCCCGCCGCTACTGCCGAACTGGTCGCCAATGCCATCCTTCGTCGCCTCGCCGACCCGGTGCAGCTCGGATCGGTGCAGGCGCATGTCTCCTGCTCCATCGGCCTCGCCAGCTTCGCCGGAGCCAAGAGCGACGACGTGCTTCGCTGCGGCGACATCGCGATGTACGCGGCCAAGAGCGCCGGCCGGAACACGATCGCCTGGTTCGACAGCGCGCTCGAGCATCAGCTGCGCGACCGGGCCAAGCTCGAACAAGACATCCGCACCGGCATCGCCGCCCGCGAGTTCGTGCCTTTTTTCCAGCCGCTGATCGGGATCGAGACCGGGCGGCTGATCGGCTTCGAAGTTCTCGCTCGCTGGCGCTCGCCGTCGCGGGGCACGGTCGAGCCCGATCAGTTCATCCGCCAGGCCGAACGGGCGGGGATGATCGACGCCCTCTCGATGAGCGTGATGGAGCAGGCGCTGGTCGAAGCGCGCGAATGGCCCGGCCACCTCAAGATTTCGGTCAACGTCTCGCCGCTCCAGTTCCGCGACCCGACCCTGCCCGAACGCATTATTCAGCTGCTCACCCGCACCGGTTTCTCGCCGCGGCGGCTGGAGGTCGAAATCACCGAGACCTCGCTGCTGGAGGACCCGCACCTGGTCGCGACGACGGTGCAAAGCCTCAAGAATCAGGGCATCAGCATCTCGCTCGACGATTTCGGCACCGGCTACGCATCGCTGGCCCAGCTTCGTTCGCTGCCGTTCGACCGCATCAAGATCGACAAGAGCTTCATCTCCACCATTGGCACTGACGAGCATAGCGCCGCCATCGTCGGCACCATTGCCGCGCTGGGCAAGACGCTCAGCATGTCGCTCACCGCCGAAGGTGTCGAAAGCCAGTCGGTGCGGCAGGAGCTGATCAAGCTCGGCTGCGGCGAAGCGCAAGGGTGGCTGTTCGGGCGCGCCGTCTCCGCCCGCACGGTGCGCGAATATCTGCAACTGCAAGACGCGCCCGAAGACCTGGGGGAGCCAGGTGGCGCCTTCCGCTCGTCGGCTGGCTAGACCTCGCCGGCGTCGCCCGCCCGACATTGCCCGTCAGGCCGCGGCGGCTTATCGCGGCGCCAATGAACAAGAATTTGGTCACTGACCGACCCACCTTCGTCACGCACCTGGAATGCTCGATATCGGGCGAGACCTACGACGCCAGCGCGCTCCAGGGCCTTTCACGGGCCGGGCGGCCGTTGCTGGTGCGCTACGACCTCGACGGCGTGGGTGCGAACCTGTCCCGGTCCGAGCTGGACGGCAGGCCGTCCGATATGTGGCGGTGGCGCGAACTGCTGCCGGTTCGGAGCACCGAGAACATCGTCTCGCTCGGGGAGATTGAGACTCCGCTGATCCCGGTCGGCAAGAGTGGCGGCCCGAACGTTCTCGTCAAAGATGAAGGTCGCTTGCCGACGGGCAGCTTCAAGGCTCGCGGGCTGGTTATGGCAGTCGCGATGGCCAGGCAACTTGGCATCAAGCGCATCGCCATGCCCACCAATGGCAATGCCGGCGCGGCGCTTGCCGCCTATGCATCGCGGGCCGGCATCGAGACCATCGTCTTCTGCCCGGACGACACGCCGGAAATCAACGTCCGCGAAATCGCCATGCAGGGCGCCCGGGTCTGGCGGGTCAATGGCCTGATCGACGATTGCGGCGCGATTGTCGGCAAAGGCGCCGCGGAAGGACGTTGGTTCGACTTCTCGACACTGAAGGAGCCATACCGGATCGAGGGCAAGAAGACGATGGGACTGGAGCTTGCGGCGCAGCTCGGCTGGAGCCTTCCCGATGCGATCTTCTACCCCACCGGCGGCGGCACCGGATTGATCGGCATGTGGAAGGCCTTCGACGAGCTGGAGAAGCTCGGCTGGATCGGCCCGGAGCGGCCGCGAATGTATGCCGTCCAGGCCGCGGGCTGTGCGCCCATCGTCCGGGCGTTCGAGGAAGGCAAGGAACATGCCGAGCGCTGGGAAGATGCGCAGACCGTGGCGGCCGGGATCCGGGTGCCGCGCGCCCTTGGTGACTTCCTGATCCTGCGCGCCGTTCGGCAGAGCGGGGGCAAGGCGGTCGCAGTCGGCGACCCGGCGATCCTGAAGGCGGTCGACGATTGCGCCAGGAAGGACGGGCTGCTGCTCTGCCCGGAAGGCGGAGCGACGCTCGCGGCGTACCGCGAGGCGGTAAAAACGGGAGACGTCGACGAGGAAGAGCGCGTCATATTGTTCAATTGCGCAACCGGGCTGAAATATCCGATGCCGGCAGCGCCGCAGACGTTGGACCGGCACCAGCCGATCGACTTCGATGCGCTTTAGAACGGAGGGGGTTGCGATGTCCGCGGCCGCACCATGACTCCTCCCCCGCCCTCCTGGCGCAAGGGCGCGGCGATCGCGCTCATCCTGCTGCTTATCCTATTCTGGGCAGGGCTGGTCGCCTCGCTCTCTCCGACCGTTGGCCGCTGGCCGATTCTCGTTCAGGCCCCGTTCTACCTGTTTATGGGAACAGCGTGGATTATCCCTCTGAAACCATTGATTAGATGGTCCCAAAGCGGTCGCTTCCGCGCGGGGCCCGGGAGCGACAATTGAACGGTCCGTCTTGTTCGACTATAGCACCTCGCTTCATGCAACAGGCTTTTGCCCTCAAATCGGCGCAGCTGTGGAAACAGTATCCGCGTGAAGCCATCGCGTTCGCGGTGCTCGCCCTTGCGGCGATCGCGGCGCTGGCCGGTGCTGCCTGGTCGACCCCGACGCTTGATGGACTTCGCGGCGACTCGCAGACGATGAAAATCGCCCCCCCCGCGCCGCCACCGTTGCTGGTGCGTGCGCTTCCGCGGGAAGATGCGCTGTCGATCAATGCCTCGATGCCGCTCGATGCCGGGCCCAATCCCGGCGCCCGTCCTTTCTCGATGGCCGGCGCCGATGCCGCTGCCCAGGCCCGCGCCTATGAATGCCTGACCAGCGCTGTCTATTACGAAGCCGGGCAGGAAAGCGATGGCGGCCAGCGCGCCGTGGCCCAGGTCATCCTCAACCGCTCGCGCCACCCGGCCTTCCCGGCCAGCGTATGCGGAGTGGTCTACCAGGGTTCGACCCGCGCCACCGGCTGCCAGTTCACCTTCACATGTGACGGCTCGCTCGCCCGCCGCCCGATGACGAGCGCATGGGCGCGCGCGGCCAATGTCGCCGCCGCCGCGCTGGCCGGCTACGTTCATAAGCCGGTCGGCTGGGCGACTCATTATCACGCCAATTACGTCGTTCCCTACTGGGCTTCGAGCCTGGCCAAGAACGCCGTCGTCGGCGCCCACATCTTCTACCGCTGGGACGGCGGTTGGGGCCGCCCGCCGGCGTTCAGTCAGCGCTATGCGCTCGCCGAGCCAAACGTCGCCGCGCTTCGAGAAGCCGCGCTGATTGCCGAGGCCAAGACCGACGCCGTCATCGAGACCCTTGAAGCAATCCCGGGCGCCGAGGTGCTGGCCGACGGCGCGATTGGCTTGAAGGCAGGTGACAAGGTTGCGATCCGCTTTAACCTCGCCGCACGCAATGCGGTCGAGGAGGCGGTCAAGAAGGACAAGCCTTTCATCGAGAAGGTCGGCGCGTCCGACAATCTCAAATGGACGCTGACCGGCGGAATGGTCGAAGCGGAAGAAAAGCCGCTCGGCAAGAAGCCGGTCGGTCCCGCAATCGTGGGAAGCGCGGCCGTCAGTGGCGGCGTTGCCGCTTCCATCCCCGCTACCGCCGCAGCCGCCGGCGCCACGCGCTAGACCTGCGTTGAGCAATTTCACCCCGGCAGAACGAGTCGAGGTGGACAACCATTACCGCGCCCTCGTCCGGGCGCTTCGCCAGCTCGATTCCGCCCAAGCGGACGTGCTTCGCGGCGTGCTGGCGAAGGCGGAGGGCGGCGCCACTGACCCGACGCTCGCCCGGGTGCTGGTCGCCGGGGAGATCCTCCGTGGGGTCGCCTGGGAAGGCCGCGCGCCGCTCACGGTCCGCGATTATGCGATGCCGGGCCAACTGGCGGTGGCGCTCGCCGAGGCGGAGCAGCTGGGCCGCGCAATCGGTCCTCACGCACGGCCGCCGCGTAATCGGCTGCTCAGCCTGATCCGCCCGCGCAAGAGCTTTCCCCAGTCCGGCAAGGAAGCGCTGATGCGGTGCCGGGCGATCGGTGCCGCCCACCAGCGCCGTCAGTCGGCGAGACGCCCTTCGCGGGGGTTGAGGACCGCCTGATCGGGCGGCACCGGCTCCGCCAGCTGGGGCGGTGGCGGCGTCAGCCCAAGTTCGACGCGCGATCGGATCTGGTCGAGCCGAACCTCGATGGCGTTGTAATCGTCGCTCAGTAGCCGCGCGGCGGTCATCTGGCGCGCCGTCACTGCCGAGGCACTGAACGGCCCGTCGTCCCGCATCGGGTCGCTTTGGGTAATCGCCACCACCGCAATGTCGAAGGCGGCGCAGCGGTCGAGCAGCTCGGCATCGGGCGCCTCGCGCAGCTGGCCGTGGCACTCGCGGCTTCGCTCCTCGACAGCGTTCCTGCCCTGGCCGCCGGTCAGCCGCCGGGCTTCGGCGATGGAGCTTGAAATCGCCCTCTCCGCCAGCGGCGTTTCGATGTCCCGCGCTCGCTGGCTCGTGCCTGTCGCCGCCGGGCCAGGCAACGGCGCCACCAGCTGGTCGAGGCGATTGCTGGAGCGCTCAACCCACGCCGCGATCTGCTTCCGCTCCGCGATTCCGGTGGCAAGCAATGCGAGCGCCAGCAGCGGCGGCCACAGTCGCCTCCGCCGCCTGACCTTGCGGAGCGGGCGGGCGCGGCGAGCGTAGATCGCCTCGCCGATCCCCGCCGGCCGCTCGTCTCGGCCATCGAGAGCAGGCCGGCCGCGAAGTTCGAAATAGGCGCGGTTGATCTGCGCGGCCCGGTCGCTGTCGCCGCCGTCGCGGTCCGGATGGTAGCGCTTGATCAGCCTTTTGTACGCGGCCTCCACCGTCGCCCGGTCGGCGCCCGGTTTGAGGCCGAGAACGGCAAAAGCGGTCGCATCGGCGCTCATCGTGCCAACCCGTTTATCATTGCTGCGCGTCATGGATAGTGGCGCGAGTGACGGGACTTGAACCCGCGACCTCCGGCGTGACAGGCCGGCGCTCTAACCAACTGAGCTACACCCGCGTTTTGCGTGGGCGGCGACTAGGTGACACCCCCTGGGCTGTCAACATTGACGATCGGCTTTTCCTTGGCGGGAGGCTCTTCTTCCTCTTCTTCCTCGTCTTCCTCTTCTTCCTCGTCTTCCTCGTCTTCCTCGTCTTCCTCTTCTTCCTCCTCACCCACGTGGGTGAGGGTCCCGTCCTCGAACAGGAACCCGGCGATGTCCGGCGTTCCGGCGGCCGAGAAGACCGTCTTCATGATGATCAGCAGCGGCACCGCCAGCAGCGCGCCGGTCGTTCCCCACACCCACGCCCAGAAGCTAAGAGCGACGAGGATCGCCAGCGGGTTGATGGTCAGCCTTTTGCCGACCACCATTGGCGTAATGATGTTCGCCTCGATCATGTGAAGGCCGACGAAGATCGCCGGCGGAAGCAGCGCCGACCACACGTCGGGGAAGGTCATCAGCCCGCCAAAGAACAGCAGGAGCGCGGCAACGATCGGGCCGAGATAAGGGATGTAGTTGGCGACCGCGACGATGCCGCCCCACATGACCGGCGAGTCCATTCCGAGCTGCCACAGGATTAGCGCGGTCACCGCGCCGAGCGTGACATTGATGATGGTGATGGTGCCGATGTATGTCGAAGTCGCGTCCACCACCTGCTGGATCACTCGCGCGGTGGTCAAGGCGCCCTCGAAGCTGCCGCGGCTAACGATCGTGCGCTTGCGCATCGACGTCCAGCCGGCGAGAAAGAAATAGATCACCAGCACCGCGAAAAAGAGCTGAATGATGATGTGCGGCGCGGAGGTGGCGAGCAGGCCGGACAGCGAATTGGGCGTTTCAATCCGCACCGTTCGCCCGTCTTCGCCTGGAGCCATGGCAACCTGAGAGACGATCCGCTCGATGAAGCGGTCGAAGGCGTTGTAGAGATCGAGCACCGGCTCGAGCGACTGCCGGACCTTGCCGATGCGCTCTGGAATCAGCGTGACCCAGTCGATCGCGGGGAGCACGATCGAACCGACCGCGAACGCCGCCAGCATGATGAAGATCACCAGGCACAAAGCGGCGGCAAGCTTCGCTGGGACGCCGCGCCGCTCGAACCATTCCAGCAGCGGCACCAGCGTGATCGCGACGACCAGCGCCGCCGTCACCGGCAGGAAGAACTCGGCGCCGGCCCGGAGCGCGAACGGAAGCGAGACGATCAGCCCGACGCCGGCAATCAAGGTCAGCGACGCCAGCAGCCGGTCGCGCTTGACTGTCAGGCCTTCCGCCAGGACGTGCCGATCATCGAGATTCTCGATCGCTTTCTGTCGGCCGGCGCGCGCATCCATGATCCTTTCATATCACGCACCGGCCGCTCCGCCAGTCAGCAATGCGCAACTAACCGCGCTTGCCCTCGTTGCCCCCCATAGGAGGAACATCATGCATTTCACGAAGACCTTCGCCGCGGCGCTGCTGATTGGAACGGCCGCGTGCCAGGTGACCACCACCCCGGAAAACTCCGACACCACCGCCGAGGCCAATCAGGACGTCTCCGCCAACCAGACCGCTACCGCCCAGGCGGACGCGGTCGAGCAGTTCAACGCCGAAGCCGAGGCACGGGCGCGAACACTGGCGATGCAGAGCGGCAACGAGCAACAGCGCGCGCAGGCGCGGCAGCAGGCCCGCCAATCCCTTCAGGACCTCCGCTTCGAAGTCGACATCAGCGACCGCAAGATTCGTGCGTTCCAGGGCGATCGCAAGGTAGCGGAGCATGATGTTGCGGTGGGAACAAAGGAATGGCCGACCCCCACCGGATCGTGGGAATTCCACCGCGTCGACCTCAATCCGGAGTGGGTACCGCCCAAGAGCGAGTCATGGGCGAAGGACGCGGAGACCCAGGCCCCGGGATCGCCGGAGAACCCGATGGGCAGGGCGCGGCTCGTTTATCGCATGCCCAATACCGTCCACGGCACTGAGGACCTGAACTCGCTCGGAAAAGCCTCGTCGCACGGGTCCATCCGCGTCGCCAACGAGGTCGTGCTTCAGATCGCGCAGATGCTGCTGAAGGCGGGCGGATCATGGGAAGGGCCGCAATGGTTCCAGCAGATGAGCCAGAATCGGACCGAGGAATATCAGATCAAGATGGAGCAGCGCATCCCAATCAAGGTTCAGGAGTGATGGAGGCCTAGGCCTGGCGCGGCTGCACGCCGGCGGCCGCGAGGTGGCTGCCCAGGCGGCCGCCTAGCCACAGGAAGAACATGCGGAAATCGGACGCCAGCGACCATAAGGGATAGGTGAAGGTCGCTGGCCGGTTGCGCTCTACGGTGGCGTGGCTGGCCCACGCGAAGCCGTAGCCCGCGACGGGCATGGCGAGGAGCCACCACAGATTTCCTGTCGCAATCAGCGCGATTGCGAAAGCGAAAACCAAACCGGTGCCGGCGTAGTGAATTGCCCGCGTCCGCGGTTGCGAATGCTCACGCAAATAGTGAGGCCAGAACTCGGCGTAAGTTCGGCAGCTGCGCTCGGCCATCTATGTCTCCGAAGGCTTTTTCGGTGCTCGGCAGTTCCTCGGACTGCCGGCATGCCGCGATGGTGCCCCTGGTCCGACTCGAACGGACACTCCGGTTAGGAACTCGATTTTGAGTCGAGCGCGTCTACCATTCCGCCACAGGGGCCCGATTGCCTAGCTAGCGGCTGACCCGCCGGGCAGCAATGGGCGCTGAAGCGGCTTGGTGGCCGCGGAACCTCGTTCCTGCTAAGGAATTCGTGACGGTGATGACACAAGATGCTTCCTCGAGCAGCCGCGCGCTGATGATCCGGGCAGCGGGTAT
The DNA here is from genome assembly GCA_030856365.1 of Pseudomonadota bacterium. Lineage (GTDB taxonomy): Bacteria > Pseudomonadota > Alphaproteobacteria > Sphingomonadales > Sphingomonadaceae > Sphingomicrobium. The sequence goes on along the minus strand of JALYPM010000202.1, from coordinate 643 downwards.
TCTCGTCGGCCTGCTCGGCGCCGGAGCATTGTTGCTGCCGTGGCTCCACATCAGCCAGAGTTCGCGGCTGGTCGGCTATCTGATGCTCGGGGCTGGCTCGCTGGAGGTCGTCGCCGGACTGGTTCGCCATCATGAGCGCATCCCCGCGGTCGCCGCAGGCGCGGTCACTGCCGCGGCGGGGCTGCTGCTGGTGCTCGATCCGCGCAGCTTCCTGCCCGTCCTCAACATCGTCATCGCCTGGCTGCTGCTGCGAAGCGCAATCCTGATTTTCGCGGCGGTCCAGTGCGACAGTTTTCCGCGCCGCTGGACCTTCCTCGCCGCAGGCGTCGACTTCCTGCTCGCCTTGCTGCTGATCGCGGGGCTGCAGATTTCACTTTTGGTGATCGGGATTTTTGGGCCTTCCGGTCCGATCGTCTCCAGTTTCTCATGGGTGCTGGCCATCAGCTTCCTCGCTACGGGCGCGTTGCTGCTTGGCAGCGCCGAGGATGCCTGCACCGCCGGCCCGCGCAAGCTCAATTCCGCGGAGCCTGCCTCCGATAGCTGAGCGCTTCGGCGACGTGTATCCGCCCGACCTGCTCCGCTCCCGTGAGATCCGCGATCGTTCGCGAGACCTTGAGCACCCGATGAAAACCACGCGCCGACA
>JALYPM010000159.1 GCA_030856365.1 Pseudomonadota bacterium | reverse complement strand
GGCCACCGCCGATCTGCTGGCAAAGATGGCCGGCGGGATCGCCGATGATCTCGCCACCACCCTCATCCTCGCGACCGACAAGCCGGTCGTCGTAGCACCGGCGATGAACGTCCGGATGTGGCTTCATTCGGCGACCCAGCGCAATTTGGCGCAGCTGAAGGCCGACGGCGTCCGCATCATCGATCCCGACGAGGGCGACATGGCTTGCGGGGAATATGGCCCGGGACGCCTGGCCGAACCTGCCGCGATCATGGACTGGTTGGCACGCGAGTTTCGCACTGCCCAGTGACACTGCACGGCAAGCATATCCTGGTCACCGCCGGACCCACGCATGAGCCGATCGACCCGGTGCGAGTCATCTCCAACCGCTCCTCGGGCCGTCAGGGATTCGCCATTGCGCAAGCCGCGGTCAAGGCAGGCGCACGCGTCACGCTGGTCGCCGGTCCGGTAGCACTGCCAACTCCAGCGGGCGTCAGGCGGGTGGATGTGGAGACCGCCGAGGAAATGGCGGCCGCTGTCATGGCCGCCCTCCCCGTCGACGCCGCTATCCTCGTCGCCGCCGTCGCCGACTGGCGGGTCGAACCGTATGCCGAAAAACTGAAAAAGGAGAGCGGGCCGCCGCAGCTCCAGTTCGTGCGCACCCGCGACATCCTCGCCGAGCTCGCCAGCCATGCGCATCGCCCTCGCCTGCTGACCGGCTTCGCGGCGGAGACCGAAAATGTCGTCGCCAACGCCATCGCCAAGCGCGAACGCAAGCAGGCAGACTGGATCGTCGCCAACGACGTGTCGGGCAGGGTGATGGGCGGCAGCCGCAACCGGGTTCATCTCGTCACCGCCGACGGAGTCGAGGACTGGCCTGAAGGAAGCAAGGAAGAGGTTGCGCGGCGGCTGATCGAACGGGTTGCGAAGGCCCTAGGCTGAGCCGCAGGCGCGGCACGCCGGGTCCGCGGGGATGCGAATCGGTCGCCACGCTAGCCGGACCCCATCGAACAAGTGGACGGCGCCTTCCGCATCGTCGCCGAACCCGACGATCGCGCGGATCGCCATCAACGCCGCAAAATTGCCAACCGATCCGGTCATCGCGCCGAGCACCCCCTGCTCCGCGCAAGTGTCGCAATCCTCGGCGTCGAACGCATCGCCGACGAAGCAGCGATAGCAGGGCCGTCCTCGAAATAGCCCCACCTGCCCCTGGAACATCACCGCCGCCCCCGACACCAGCGGCTGGCCCAGGCGAACGCAGCTGTCGCTCACCGCCAGACGAGTCGCGAAATTGTCGCTGCCGTCGAGGATGAGTGAATGGCCGATAAGCAGCTGGTCCGCATTGCCCGCATCGATGCGCTCCGCGACCGCGCTGACCTCGACATCGGCATTGTGGGCGCGAACCCATTGGGCGGCGGTTTCGGCCTTCGGCGCGCCGACCAACTGCTCCGAAAAAATCGGCTGGCGCGCGAGGTTGCTGAGGTCGACCACATCGTCGTCGATGATCGTCAGCCGCCCGACGCCCGCGCCGGCAAGCGCAGGAATGGCGGCGCTGCCGATTCCTCCGGCGCCGATGACGGCCACACTCGCGGCCTTCAACTTGCCCTGCCCGACGCCGCCGACCTCGCGAAGCACGATATGCCGCGCGTAGCGTTTCAGCTCGCGGTCGGAGAAGCTCACCGGCCGGTGGAGCCGAACCCTCCGGCTCCGCGGCGGGTTTGCTCGAGCGTATCGACTTCAGCGAACTCTGCCTTGATCACCGGCGCCGGCACCAGCTGTGCGATGCGCTCGCCGCGACGGACTGCGAACGGCTCGGAACCGAGATTCGCCAGGATCACCTTTACCTCGCCGCGATAGTCGCTGTCGATCGTGCCCGGCGTGTTGAGGCAGGTAATCCCGTTCTTCAGCGCCAGGCCCGAACGCGGCCGCACCTGCACTTCATATCCTTCCGGGATCGCGATGGCGAAGCCCGTCGCCACCGCATGCCGCTGCCCGGGTGCAAGCGTCACGTCTTCCGCGGCAACGACGTCAAGGCCGGCCGCCCCGGCGGTCGCATAGCCTGGCAGCGGCAGGCCGCCTCCGTGGGACAGGCGCTGGATCGCAATCTGGATCATGCCTTCTTCTTCTTTTTCGCCGGCCCCTTGCGAGCGCCCTTCTTCTTGACCGGTCCCTTGGCCGCCTTGGCATCGATCAGCGCGATGCCCTCATCGAGCGTCACTGCCGCCGGGTCCGCGCTCTTCGGCAGCGTGGCGTGCGTCGCGCCGTCGCTGACATAAGGACCGTAGCGGCCTTCGAGGACCTTCAGTTCCTTGCCGCTCTCCGGATGCGCGCCGAGCACCGCCAGCGGCTCGCGCGACCCGCCGCGCTCGCGTCCCCCACCGGAAGCCGCATCGGCCAGCTTGGACACCGCGGCGTTCATTCCGGTCTCGAACACTTCGGCGGTCGAGCCCAGCCGCGCATATTTGCCATTGTGGGCAAGATAGGGCCCGTAGCGGCCGATCGAGGCGGTGATCGGCTCGCCCGTCTCGGGATGCGCGCCGATCTCGCGCGGAAGCGACAGCAACTGCTCGGCAAGCTCGACGGTCAGCGTATCCTGCGGCACGTCCTTCGGGATCGACGCACGCTTGCCCTCTCGCTCCAGATAAGGCCCGAAGCGTCCGGACTTCAGCTCGATCCCGTTGCCGAGCTCGGTCGGCCCGGTGCTCTCCGCAGCCTCCCCGCCCTGTCCGAACTTCCGCGTGAACTTGCATTCCGGATAATTCGAACAGGCAACGAAGGCGCCGTAGCGGCCGCCGCGAAGGGCGAGGTTGCCGGTCCCGCAAAGCGGACACTGCCGCGGATCGCTGCCGTCGCTGGCGTCCGGGAACAGCCACGGCGACAGGAATGTGTCGAGCGCCGCGGTCACTTCCGACGGCTTCTGGTCCATGACCTCGCCTGCCTTGGGCTTGAAGTCGCGCCAGAAAGCGGAGAGCAAATCCTGCCAGCCGACGCGGCCGCCGGACACATCGTCCAGCCCTTCCTCCAGCTCGGCGGTGTAGTCGTAGTTCACATATTTCTCGAAGAAGCGCTCGAGGAACGCCGTCACCAGCCGCCCGCTCTCCTCGGGCAGGAAGCGGTTCTTCTCGACCCGCACATATTCGCGGTCCTTGAGCGTTTGCAGGGTTGCCGCATAGGTCGACGGCCGGCCGATGCCGAGCTCTTCAAGCCGCTTGACCAGGCTTGCTTCCGAGAAGCGCGGCGGCGGCTGGGTGAAATGCTGGGTCGCCTCGACGCCCTTCTTGGCCGGAGCATCGCCCTCGCGAAGCAGCGGCATGCGCGCGCTTTCCTCGTCATCGGCCTTTTCGTCGCGGCCTTCCTCGTACAGCGCGAGGTAGCCGGGGAAGAGCACGACCTGGCCGGTGGCACGAAGCACCGCCCTGCCCGCGCCGTCGGTCAGCTCGACCGTCGTCCGTTCCAGCCGCGCTGAGGCCATCTGGCTCGCCAGCGCGCGATGATAGACCAGCTCGTAGAGCCGCCCGTGATCGCCCGAGCCTGCCTTGGGGCTTGAAAAGTCGGTCGGCCGGATGGCCTCGTGGGCCTCCTGCGCATTTTTCGCCTTGCTGGTATATTTGCGGGGGGCATCCGGCACATAGCCGGCGTCGTAGCGATTGGCGATCGCCCGCCGGGCAGCGCTGATCGCCTCACCCGCCATGTCGACGCCGTCGGTCCGCATGTAGGTGATCAGCCCGTCCTCGTAGAGCGACTGGGCAACGCGCATCGTATGGCTTGCCGCAAAGCCGAGCTTGCGCGCCGCTTCCTGCTGCAGGGTCGAGGTGGTGAACGGCGGCGGCGGATTGCGGGAGAAAGGCTTGGTCTCGACCGAGCGCACGCTGAAGCGCCCCGCCTCGACCACCGCCTTCGCGGCGTCGGCGTCGCCCTTGCCGCCGATGCTCAGTCGGTCGATCTTCTTGCCGTCGAGCTGCACCAGCCGGCCGGTGAACTGCTGCCCGTCCGCCTCGAAGCTGGCGCTAACCTGCCAATATTCCTGCGCCCGGAACATCTCGATTTCGCGCTCGCGGTCGACGATCAGCCGCAGCGCCACCGACTGGACGCGGCCCGCCGACTTCGCCCCCGGAAGCTTTCGCCACAGGATTGGCGACAGCGTGAAACCCACGAGATAATCGAGCGCCCGCCGCGCCCGATAGGCGTCGATCAGATCTTCATCGAGCCCGCGTGGGCGCGCCATCGCCTCCAGAACCGCCGACTTGGTGATCGCGTTGAACGTCACCCGCTGGACGTCGGCCGGAAGCAATTTCTTCTTCCGCAGCACTTCCTGCACGTGCCAGCTGATCGCCTCGCCCTCCCGGTCCGGGTCGGTGGCGAGGATCAACGTGTCCGCCTTCTTCGCCTCGTCGGAGATGGCCTTGAGCTGCTTCGCCTTGTCGGGATAGGTCTCCCACTCCATCGCAAATCCCGCGTCGGGATCGACCGAACCGTCCTTGGGCGGAAGGTCGCGGACATGGCCGTAGCTGGCGAGCACGCGATGCCCGGGCCCAAGGTACTTCTCGATGGTTTTCGCCTTGGCCGGCGATTCGACGACGACCAGCTTCATGGGGTGTTCTCACGCATACGCGTAAAGGTGGGGGCCAAGGATTCCCCCCGTCAAGCCGCTCTCAGGCTAACTTTGCCACCGGCGTGGCGGTCGAGCCTTCCGGCAAGGTCCAGCTCCAGCAGCGCCATCTGCACCGCGCCGCTCGGGGCGCCGGACAGGCGGATGATTTCGTCGACTGGCACCGGCGACGGTCCGAGCAGTGCCTCGACGCTGGCGGGTGCCGAATCATCCGCGCCAGTCTCAGCGACCACTGGATGCTCAAACTCGAAGCGTCCCGATGCCAGTCGCGACTGCGACGGCCGAACTGCCTCCATGACGTCACCTGCGTTCTGGACCAGCGTGGCCCCGTCGCGGATCAGCTGGTTGCAGCCCTGCGCCCGCGGGTCGAGCGGCGATCCGGGCACCGCCATCACCTCGCGCCCCGCCTCGGCCGCAAGCCGCGCCGTAATCAGCGAGCCGGAACGCGGCGCGGCCTCCACCACCACGGTGCCGGCGCTGATCCCGGCGATGATCCGGTTGCGATACGGGAAGTGCCGCGCCCGCGGCTCGGTGCCGGGCGGCATTTCGGCGACCACCAGCCCGCGCTCGAACATCGCCTCCTGCCGCGCCTGGTTCTCGGGCGGGTAGAAGACGTCGATGCCACCTGCCACGACGCCAATGGTGCCGCTTTCCAGTGCCCCGTCGTGTGCCGCCGAATCGATGCCGCGAGCCAGCCCCGAAACGACGACCGCGCCCTGCTGGCCGAGATCATAGGCAAGCTGCCGGGCGAAGCGGCACGCTGCCGCAGACGCGTTGCGGGCGCCGACCATCCCCACGGCCATCCCGTCGAGCAGGTTCGCCCGCCCCTTGGCAATCAGCACTGGCGGCGCGTCGTCCATCTCGGCAAGCAGCCGCGGGTACAGCCCCTGCCCGAGCAGAAGGTAGCGCGCTCCGAACTTCTCCACTTGTTCGATTTCGCGCTTGGCCTGCTGCTCCGTGAACAGCACCGGCGCCTTGCCGCCGCCGCGGCGGGCAAGGTCGGGGATCGCCTCCAGCGCCGCCCGCGGCGACCCGAAACGGCGGATCAGCTGACGATAGGTGACCGGGCCGATCGAGCCCGAGCGGATCAGCCGAACGCGGTCGACGAGATCCTCGCTCACGCCTTGCCGATCCCGACCCGGGGCTCCTTGCCGGCGCGAAGCCGGAAGATGTTCTCGCGATGCTTCCAGATCACCAGCAGTGCAAAGGCGATGTACATCGCAAAGCGGTCGCGATCGACGATCGCCGCGCTCACCGGGACGCTCGCCGCCGCCGCCATTCCGGCAACCGAGGAGATCTGCGCGGTCAAAAGCAAAACCAGCCACACCGCGATGTAAATCACCGCGCCAGCCGGCATCAGCGCGATCAGGATGCCCAGCAATGTCGCCACGCCCTTGCCGCCGCGGAACTTCAGCCACACCGGATAGAGGTGCCCGACCAGGGCACCGGCAGCGGCAAAATTTTCCGAATTCAACCAAATTTCCCGGGCGACCAGCACCGCCGCGGTCGCTTTCAGGCAGTCGAGGACCAAGGTCGCCGCGGCCAGCCACCTGCTACCGGTGCGAAGGACGTTGGTCGCGCCGATGTTGCCGGACCCGATCTTGCGGACATCGCCCTTCCCCGCCAGCCGCGTCAGCACCACCCCGAACGGGATCGACCCGAGCAGGTAGCCGAACAGCAAAGCGTAGATCATCTCGGTTTCGAACATGGGCAGCGTGGTAGCAAAAGAGGCGGCGGGCGCAACGGCATCCTCCCCGCGATTGCGCGGGGAGGGGGACCGTGCAAAGCACGGTGGAGGGGTTCTTCCTTGTCAGTTCATCAGACTCGCCAGCTCCGCAAAAGCATGTCTCCGCCGGAAGCAATGCTCTGGCGCATCCGCCGCACCCGCCCTGAAGGCCTGAAGTTCCGGCGCCAGCACCCGTGCGGTCCGTTCGTTTTCGACTTCGACTGCCGCTCGGCAGCCCTCGCAGTCGAGGTAGATGGCCTGGCGCACAATCTCGGCGACAATCCGCTTCGGGACCAGCAGCGCGACGAATGGGCTCGCAACGAAGGCATCGAGACTCTGCGCATTCCAGCCAGCGATGTCCGTGGCGATCCGCGAGCCGTCCTGACGCTGATCGTCGAAACGTGCCGCCGAAAAACCCCTCCACCGCCTGCGGCGGTCCCCCTCCCCGCGCAATCGCGGGGAGGAGAAATCCAATGACCTTCGACGCCCCCCTCCTGTTTTTCGACTCTGGCGTCGGTGGTCTGTCGGTGCTGGAGCCGACGCTCGCGCTGCTTCCGACGGCGCCGATCGTCTATGTCGCCGACAACGCGGCGTACCCCTACGGCAAGCGCAGCGAGGCGGAGATTGCCAGCCGCGTCCCCGCTCTGCTTGGGCGGCTGGTCGAACGATTCCGCCCTCGCCTCGCGGTCATCGCCTGCAACACCGCATCGACGATCGCCCTCGACCATGTCCGCTCGGCGCTCGACCTGCCGGTCGTCGGCACGGTCCCGGCGATCAAGCCCGCCGCGGAGATGTCGAAAACCCGCGTGATCGGTGTTCTTGGCACCGAGGCAACCGTTCGCCAGCCCTATGTCGACGATCTCGCCGCCCGCTTCGCGCCCGACTGCACCGTCATCCGCCACGGCTCACCCAAGCTGGTCGATCTCGCCGAAGCCAAGCTCGCCGGAGAGCCGGTCAGCTTCGAGGCCGTCCGCGCTGCCGCCCAGCCGATGTTCGACGCACCCAGGGGCGGTGGGATCGATACCATCGTCCTCGCATGCACTCATTTTCCGTTGCTCGAAAGGGAGTTGCAGGCAGCCTTTCCGAACGTTGCTCAAGTGCACGGCGGACACGGTATTGCCCGCCGCATCGCCTGGCTGACCCGCGATCAGCCCTGGCCCGCCAGGCGCCCGCCGGGCATCATGCTGTTCACCGCACCGCCCCGCGCACCCCTTGCCGGCGCGCTCGCCCGGTTCGGGCTGGACGACATCCGCACCCTCTAGCGCCCTTGCGAGTCATTCGCGGTGGAAATCGCCGAACCATGGCTGTAGAGGGCGCGGGAGCAAGGGACGGGGCCAGGTGGACTACGACAGCATCTTCAGGGCGGCGATCGACCGGCTGCACGATGAGGGGCGCTACCGCGTCTTCATCGATATCCTGCGCACCAAGGGCCAGTATCCGAACGCGCAGTGCTTCGCCGGCCACAATGGGCCCAAGCCGATCACCGTCTGGTGCTCCAATGACTATCTCGGCATGGGCCAGCACCCCGCGGTGGTCGAGGCGATGGAAACCGCACTCCACGAAGTCGGCGCCGGTTCCGGCGGCACCCGCAATATCGGCGGCAACACCCACTATCATGTCGAGCTCGAGGCTGAGCTGGCCGGCCTCCACGGCAAGCAAGGGGCACTGCTGTTCACCTCCGGCTACGTCTCCAACGAGGCGGCGTTATCGACGCTTGGTAAATTGCTTCCCGGCTGCGTGATCTTCTCTGACGAACTCAACCATGCGTCGATGATCGCGGGCATCAAGAGCTCGGGCTGCGAGAAGCGCATTTTCCGCCACAACGACCTCGATCATCTCGAAGAGCTGCTCGCCGAAGCCGACCCCGAAACGCCCAAGCTGATCGCGTTCGAAAGCGTCTATTCGATGGACGGGGACATCGCGCCGATCGCCGCCATCTGCGACCTCGCCGACAAGTACGGCGCCCTCACCTATCTCGACGAAGTCCATGCGGTCGGCATGTACGGGGAGCATGGCGGCGGCATTTCGGAGCGCGACGGCGTCGCCGATCGCCTGACCCTGATCGAGGGCACGCTGGGCAAGGCGTTCGGCGTGATGGGCGGCTACGTCTCCGCCGACCGCAACATCATCGATTGCATCCGCAGCTATGCACCGGGCTTCATCTTCACCACCTCGCTGTCGCCGGTGCTGGTCGCCGGAGCGCTGGCGAGCGTGAAGCACCTCAAGGCCTCGGCCGCCGAGCGCGAGGCGCAGCAGGCGTCCGCGGCGATGCTCAAGGCCAGGTTCGAAGCGGCGCACCTGCCGCTGATGCCCAGCGTCACCCACATCGTCCCGCTGCTCGTCGGCTGCCCTGCGAAGGCCAAGCGCATCAGCGATATATTGCTCGCCGAATACGGCTTCTACGTGCAGCCGATCAATTTCCCCACCGTCCCGCGCGGCACCGAGCGCCTGCGCTTCACGCCGGGGCCGCTCCACAGCGCCGAAATGATGGACGAGCTGACCGGAGCCCTGGTCGAGATCTGGGACCGGCTGGAGCTGCGGCTGGCGGCCTAACGCAGCGCGGCGGCGGCTTGCTGCAGATAAGACGTAGGATCGACGTTGACGTAGCCTGGGGTCGTTTCCGCGAAATGCCTCAGCCAATAATTGTGACCTGAACCGTAGATCACCAGCACCCGATCGCCGGGCGCGGATACCTTCATCAGCTTCGCGAAGATCTTCGCATTCCGAAGGTACCACATTGCGTTGAGTTCAGCGCCGGGCTGCTGCTCAGTGTCTCCGATCGCCAGCGCCTCATAATAGAAACCCTGTCCCTCCTTGGTCTTTTCCGCTCGGTTCACCTCAGCCAGCGCAGCGGGGATGGTCGCGGCCTGCAATTCCTCGGTTCGCTTCGCAACCCCGGCACCTTTGGCCATCAGCGCATCGAGCCGATCTTCGGCCTCGTTCGCTTTCGCCCATTCCACTAGCTTGCCGAACGGGAAATAGTCCGGCTCGCCTGCGCTCGGCTGCTCGTCGATCGCGTAGACGATGCGATGCCCCAGCCGATTGGCGATTCGATAGCCGATCTGCACGCGCTCATCGCGTTGCTTGGTCAAATCCGCAGGAGTGAACCCAGGGAAATTCGGGTCGACCAAGTCAGGATTTTTGGCCACCCGCTCAAGCATGATCTTCGTTGGCTGGAACGCGGCGATTGCGGCCGCCATCGCTTCCAACTCGCGCTGGCGCTGCGGTTTAAGGACATCATCCACTTTTGGGTTGTTGAGGTCGAGACCGGGATTGTCGAAGTGATAGGTCCCAACCACCATCACCTCAATCGGCTGCGCGGCCTGAGCCGACGCCTGACCGGTGATCCCCAACATCGCCGCCATAGCCGCTATCATCAATTGCATTGGAAACCCCCCATGAGTGTATTGCAGTAGTAATACACGCCGACGGTGCCGATGCAAGGTTGGTCAATCCAGGGCTCGCTCAAAAATAACAAACGAGCCGGTCAAAGGCCTCACCTTAACTAAGCTGCCCGACACGCTAACGTCCGCAAAGGGTGGAAAGCGGACATTCGAACTGCGCTCTACGGCAGCGAGCGACAGAACAGCCTTATCGGAAGCGCGGGCACCGATCGCACCTCTTCCCACCTGTTCACCTTGATAATCTCCTCGTCCAGCATAGCGTCGTAGTACGACGCCAAGAGCTGGGTATTGAGCGCCATGTAGTCGTCCAGCTCTTCCTCCGGTGTGTCATGCTCAATGACAAGTTGGACTTTGAGTAGGTTATTGGAGACCTCGGCTGTGTATCTCAGCAGTGAGCAATGAACTGAGCCGTACATTGCATCCAAGAAGTTCAGCTTAACGCCTTCCTCGGTCTCAGGCGGAGGTACTAATGTCATCGGGGGCCCCTCATTGTTCGCCACCTAGCTTAGGGCAGCCAATGCGCACAACGGGTCAGAAACAGATGCTGGCCGAATGTCCGCAATGGGTGGAATGCGGACATTGGGGCTGCTCGTGTCCGCTCGACCTTTAAAGCGGTAGCGCAAATCGTGCTGTTCGCCTCCTTCAGGAGCTGCGCCCGGGGTGTACAGCCGCTGCAAAATCGGGACAAAATATTTGTCCTGGATATCAGCGACTGCGGCGAGTTTGATGAGCGAGAACCGCATCCAGCGCGACATCGCGTAGAGCCACATAATCCTGCCAGGTGGGGCTCACCAGCACTTCAGGTTCAATCGACTCAATGTTCATATCCACACAGCTGATGTCACCCTGGCATGGCGCACGCGCGTAGCTGTGAAACACGGTCTGAAAGTCGACCTCAAGCCCGGAATTCGGCAGGCGCAGGTATCCGCCCTCGCTCCAATGGTCGATATCATCGCCGGGAACTTCACCGACGACCGTCGCCGGACCGCCGGAGAGGAATTGGGCAACTGCGCTTATGCCGGCTGAAAAGGTCGTTCGGCCGGTGATCAGGTAGCGGGGGATGTTTGCGGTTCGCTCATTCAGTCGTTCCAAGACCTGCTTCGACAGTGTGGCATTCCCACCGGTGTTGAAGCGCACATCCATGACAAAAGCGCGCGGTCGGCGGGTTTCGATCTCGCGAAGAAGCCGCTCGCCAAAAGCGGACATGGCTTCGCCTCGTGCATTGTCGGACCGGTTAAACTGGAAGTAGAGCACGCCGCTCTCGGGCAGATACTCGAATGCATAATTGGCGGTGGGGTTTCGCAAGTAGAGCGGCAGCTTTCGCTGACCCTGCCCGAGCACGTGCGCGGTGATGCCGTGGGGACTTTCTCGGACGGGCGAGAGATCCCACCAGGATTCAACGGTGCGGTCGCTGCGGACGAGCGGTATCGGCCTTACTGTTCGCCGTCCAGCGCCCCGGCAGCCTGAGACGCCGAGCTCGACCTGATCGCGCTGCCGCGCCACCCCCAGCCCGCTCAACGTCTCCGGGCTGGTAAGCGTGTAAGTCGTGAGATAGTCGCGCCAAGAAGGATTTCCTGCGAAAGCGCGCCCGACGAGATCGCGGGCCTGGCGGGAAGAAACATGATCGAAATCGTCGATGCGACAACCGAGTAAGGTCCGGTATTCCGGGGTCGTCCTAATGACGTAGAGGCCGTCCTGAAACCACCAGACCCGGATCGGCAGACGCCGAAGCTCGGTGGCGTTGCGCAGAAGCAGGAGTCGCGTGTGCGGCTCGTCGGCGATTGCCAGGGCGGACGCCATCTGCACCATCACCTGGACATCGCTGAGCTGATCAAGATTGCTCCTGATCGCCTCCACGGCTTCAAGAAAATGCGCCCGCTCGCCGGGAGACATGCTGCGGTCAAGGACGGCGAACCGGCCGGTAAGCACATCGAGATCCTGGTTCCACCGTTCGGCCCTGGTACGTGGGGCAGGATATTGCGGAATTCCCACGAGCTCGAATCGTTGTGCGCTGCTCCCCTCTCTGAGTTCTCCTGAAAGCCCATTGCCCTTCCGGATCGCAACTATTGTGAGATTGTCGGCGGGCTGACCCAACCGGGCAGTGAGACGGTCGCCGGTCCAAACCACGTCGTTGATTGGGATTAGCTGTCCCAGCACCTGGAAGGTTCCGGCACTCCCGTCCACTTGTGTCCGCAGGTCGATTGTTATGAATTGATCAAAGTTGCGGTCCTCCATGAAGCCCTCCCAGCTGATGGGCTTCATCACTGCAGGGGGGATAGCGATTGGAGGGAGCGATGGCGTTTGTTGCGCCTGAAGAGCCCGGAAGCCCCAAGCATCGAGCAGCAGTAGCGGGGCGAGTAAAAGTCTCTTAATTGCCATCTCCGTCCCCTCTTACCTTGAAGCTATTAGGTAATGGCGCAGACTGCGCTTATCTGACGGGCGGGCCGACACGCTAAATTTGGCTTATAGTCGCACGCTCTAACGCGCACAGGCAGAGAACCCGCACGTATAATGACCTTGAACAGCCTTATCGCACGGAGCCGTCAGGGCCGCAACGGACCAGTGCCCGCTATGAGTCGAGAGCTGACTTTCCACGAATGTCCGCAATGGGTCGAAAGCAGACATAAGCGTTAATGGCCGGAATGGGTGGAAAGCGGACATGGGAAGCTCATTGCTCGCGCTCTCGTTCAACCGTGTCGGCGACCGCAAGAAGAACGTAGCCAACCCGTTCAGCGACAATGTCCAGCAGATCGTCTTTGCCCGCCAATACCGAGCGGCGGTGGAAGTCCAGTTCATCCGCCAATGAGCCGTAGCATATAGGCTCCAGCTCCAGCTCCACCTCCTCTCGGAACACCGAACCAAGAGATGGCGCCCGATAGAAGTCCTGATCCAAGGGCAAATCCTCGCCCCATCGAGCCTCAGCTTCCGAGACTATCCAGTCGAACAGCGTTCGAAGTTCCTGCACTTTGATCTTTGTCATCGCCGCACGAAAGCAGTCTGAGCCAATGTCCGCAATGGGTCGAAAGCAGACATTCGAAACGTCCACCGCTAAGCCGTAGCGACCGCTACTAGCTCAACTGGATAGAGCGTCGGGCTTCGAACCCGAAGGTTGGGGGTTCGAGCCCCTCGGAGCGGGCCACCTGAACTTCCGCAATGGGTGGAAAGCGGACATTAGAACTCCTCGGCGACAATGACCTTCTCACCGCCGCCACAGGCTTCGTCCGCCGAAGCCGCCAAGCCACGGGACCTTTCGGCGCGAACCCAGAGATTCCGCCTAGATTTCCAGATTACACGACCCCCCTGTTCAAGGGCGTCAATTTTTATGCCGCTTGCCATCGAGTCAACAAAGTTTCGGGCTGGGATAGTGGCCCTCACTCGCGCACCGGTATCGAGCACTTTGGTGACGAATATCGGCTCCGAGGAGCAATTCCAGATACGCTGGCTGATCGTGTCGCAGGATGACAGCCGACAGGGGGAGCAGCAACCATCTCATGCAGGCGAGTGTGGCTGGCGGAGCTAGTGTCCGCAATGGGTCGAAAGCAGACATAAGCCTGGCATGTCCTACGCTGCCTCGAAACGCTGTCCTACAGCGAGGCCCTTGCGATATGCTCTACCGGATGTTCACCGACTCTCCTCTCCACGCCCGCCCAATCGCCATCCTCCCTCTGCGCCCGCGCGCGCGTACGTACGTACGTGCGTGCGCATAGGGTCGCTGCGTTCGCTGCGTTTCGGGTGGTGGCGCGCTCGCCCGTTGGGCGCTAGGTAGCCCCCAATGCGCATCGCTCTTTCCGCCGACCATGCCGGCTTTGTCCTCAAGGACGAGCTTGTCGCCTTCCTTCGTGAGGCCGGCCACGACGTCACCGACCTCGGCACCAACAGCGCCGACAGCGTTGACTATCCCGA
>JALYPM010000148.1 GCA_030856365.1 Pseudomonadota bacterium | reverse complement strand
GCGGTGGCGGTCCAGCACCGGATGAACGCCGGGATCATCGTCGAGGCGCCGCTGATCGACGTCCGCTTTCGCGGCGGGCGAAAGCTCGGCACGGTCGAGGAAGGCTTCGCCTCTACCCTCACCATCGGCGACCATTTCTTCTTCTCCGGCCTCAGCCTGGAGGTCGAGCGGATGAAGGACGGCGAGATTACCGTCCGCGCCTCATCCAAGTCGGCGCGCATCGTCACCTACGGCGGTCAGCGGATGTCGATGTCGACCCATCTCGCCAACCGCGTCCGCCACATGCTCTCCGACCGCAACGGCTGGCACCGCTTCCCCGCCGATGTCAGCGAATGGCTGGAGGTGCAGGACCGCAAGTCGGTGATCCCGGAGCCCGAGCAACTGCTGGTCGAGACGTTCGAGCATCAGGAGCGGCACTATATGGTCGCCTACAGCTTCGAAGGCTGGAACGCGCACCAGTCGCTGGGGATGCTGATCACCCGCCGGATGGAGAATGCGGGGCTGAAACCGCTCGGCTTTGTCGCCAACGACTATGGCCTCGCCTGCTACGGGCTGGAACCGATCCGCGATCCCAAGGCACTGTTCTCGCCCGACATCCTCGAGCGCGAGTTCGTCGAATGGGTTGAGCAGTCGATGTTGCTGAAGTCGGCCTTTCGCGAAGTGGCGGTGATTGGCGGGCTGGTCGAGCGGCACCACCCCGGCAAGCGCAAATCGGGGCGGCAGGTGAGCTTTTCGACCGACCTCATCTATGACGTGCTGCGCCGCTACGAGCCCGAGCATCTGCTGCTCCGCGCCGCCTGGAACGATGCACGGATGCGGATGACCGAGCTTGGGCGGCTGGTGCGGCTGGTCGAGCGGGCGTCGGCGACCATGCTCCACGTCGAGGCAGAGCGGATGACTCCGATGGCGGTGCCGCTGATGGTCATCGTCGGCCGCGAGGCGCTTCCGCCCGGCGGCGAGGCCGACGAAACGCTCCTCATCCAGGCCGAAGCGCTGGCGCAGGAGGCGATGGGGCCATGATGTTCATTGCCGGTGAAGATTGGACGTGCGAGTCCTGGCCCATGAGATCGATCATCCTCCTCGCCGCTGGCCTGTCGCTTTCGGGCTGCGTCGTCGGCACCATCGCCCGCACCGCGGTCGACGTCGCCACTATCCCCGTCAAGGTCGCCTCGGCCGGAGTGGATGCCGCGACCACCAGCCAGTCGGAACTGGACCAGAGGCGTGGTCGCGAGGCGCGCCGGGCCGACGAGCGGCGCGGCCGCGAGCTTCGCGCGATGGCCGAGCGCTGCCGCCGAGGGCAGGCGCGCCCGACCGACGTCTGCGGGACGCCGCGCCGCTAGGCGTCGGGCCCGCGGGCTAGACAAGCCGCTCGCCCCCGCCCAATCGTCGCGGCGATGCGCTACTTCCTCGACACCGAATTCAATGGCGTCGGCGGCGCGCTGATCAGCCTGGCGCTGGTCCCCGACGACGGCGAGGAATTTTACGCGATCCTCGAAACGACCGAGACGATCGTCCCATGGGTCGCGAAGAACGTCATCCCCTTCCTCGATCATGTCCCGTTCGCGATGCAGTCGCCGCGCCTGTCGCGCGCGCAGGTTCAGCAGGCGCTGTCCGAGTATCTCCAACCCGACCCGGAGCCGCTGATCGTCGCCGACTGGCCCGAGGATATTTCGCAATTCTGCTCGCTGCTGCTGGTTGGTGCCGCGGACATGGTGACGGTGCCGCCGCTGACCTTCCGGCTGCATACGCTCCCGGGCTTCAGCACGGCGCGCAACAGCGCGGTGCCGCACAATGCGCTGCACGACGCGCGGGCGCTGCGCGAGCATATTTGCACGCATCTGGAGTAGGAGCGGCCGCATAGCGAGAAATGGATTGCTTCGGCGCCCCGCCTCTCGCAATGACGCATCATGGTTCCCCTTTCGTTCGCTGGCGAAACATTCTCGGCCTTTGCCGAGGGTGCGCTTTATTGGCCGGCGCGGCAGGCGCTGCTTCTGGCCGACCTGCATCTGGAAAAAGCGAGCTGGTACGCGGCTGGCGGGCAATTCCTTCCGCCCTATGATTCGGCGGCGACGCTATCGGCCGTGGAAGCGCTGATCGATCGCACGGGAGCCAGCCGCGTCCACTGCCTCGGCGACAGTTTCCACGACCGCTTCGGCTGCGATCGGCTTCCCCAACAGGCGCGCGCCTTGCTCACCGGTATGACGGCGCGGGTCGAGTGGACGTGGATCGTCGGCAATCACGATCCGGGCTTCGACGACCTGTGCGGGGGCCACATCGCCGACGAACTCGAGATTGCCGGGATCAATCTTCGCCACGAGGCGGTGCAGGACGATCCACGGCCCGAAATGTCGGGCCATTATCATCCCAAGCTGCGGCTTCACCTCAAAGGACGGCAGGTGTCGCGGCGCTGCTTCGTCGCTTCGCCGACCAAGCTGATCCTGCCGGCGTTCGGCTCGCTGACCGGCGGACTAGACGCGCACCATCCCGAGATCATGCGGCGGATGGGGACCAACGCCGCCGCGCTGGTGCCGGTGGCCGATCGGCTGCTGCGCTTCCCGCTGGCAGCCTAGGCGAGCCGCGCGGCGAGCAGGCCGCGGGCCATGTTGCCGACGTAAAAGTCGCCTTCAAGGTCGGCGGGCGTGAGGTCACCCTCGATCGCGCGCCCCTCGTCGAGCAGGGTGGCGCGAAGCACGCCTGGCAGGATCCCGCGCTCGATCGCCGGCGTCAGCAGCTTGCCGTCGCGCTCGACGAAGATGTTGGTGAAGCTACCTTCGGTGAGTAGGCCTTGCGCGTCGGTGAAGACGACTTCGAAGGCGCCGCTTTCCAACCGCGCGTCGTCGTAGAAGCGGCGGTCGGTGGTCTTGAACCGCAGCCGCGGGTCCGACGGATCGACCGGCAGCGGCCGCACTGCCACGGGCACCGGATGCTCCTCCGGCGGCTCCAGCCGCTTGCTCTCGATGGCGATAGCGCCGCTCGGGCTGAGCAACAGGCGTGCGATCATCATATATTTCTTGCCGAAGGTCGCCGCCTGAAGCTCGTTGCGCGCGGCGTGGCGGTCGAAGCTGAAGCCGAACGCCTCCGCCGAGCTCCTCAGCCGCTCAAGGTGCCGGTCGAGCGCGACGATGCCCTCGTCCGGGTCGAAGCGCATGGTTTCGATAAGGTCGGGCAACGCGGCGGCTCGGTTCACATATTCTCCCTTGAGCAGGCACTCGTCCCATTCATCGGCGGCAATGCTGTCGACGACAAGCCCCGAGCCGAGCCCGAGCCTCGCAACCGGCGCGCCGTCGGCAAGCTCAAGCGTGCGGATCATCACGTTGAAGGCGGCGTCCCCGCCCGGATCGATCCAGCCCATTGAGCCGGTGTAAGCGCCGCGCGGCTCCGGCTCGAGCCGGGCAAGATGCTGCATCGCCGAGATTTTCGGGGCTCCGGTGATCGACCCGCAAGGGAAGATGGTCTCGATCACGTCGATCGCGGTGAGCCCTTCGCTTAGCCGCGCCGTCACTCGCGAAATCATCTGGTGAAGCGTCGGAAAAGTTTCGACGGCGAACAGCTCGGGCACGTCGACGCTGCCGGTTTCGGCGATCCGGGCGAGGTCGTTGCGGAGCAGGTCGACGATCATCAGATTTTCTGCGCGCTGCTTGGGGTCGGCGCGCAAGGCCGCAATGGCGACAGCGTCGGCGGCGGCGTCGGCTCCCCGCGCGGCGGTGCCTTTCATGGGCCGCGCCTCGACGGTCCCGGCGCGAATGGTGAAGAATTGCTCAGGCGAAAAGGACAGGAGCCAGCCGCCGGGAAAGCGCACCGCGCCGCCCCAGCCGCCCCTGCCCTCGCCGCGGACGCGGGCGTAAGCGGCGAGCGGATCGCCGAGCAGGGTAACGTCGCAGCCGAAGGTCAAATTGGCCTGGTAGAAGTCGCCGGCGAACAGATGCTCGCGCACCTGGCCCGCCGCATCGACATAGGCGTCGCGGGCGATGCGCGGCCTTGGCGGGCCGACCTGCGCGCCGTGGGGGACCGGCAGCCACTGCTCAACCTCATCCGGCGCAATCTCGTCGAAACCGTCGAACAGGCCGAACCAGAGCAAAGGCCCGCCGGAGTCATGGCCATGGTCCGCCAGCGCGGGATCGAGCGCAAACCCCGCTTCATAGGAGAGGAAGCCCGCGAGATGCCGGCCGGCGGCGAGCTGCCGGCGAAGCTCCTCCAGCGCGGGCCGCACCTCCTCGCGCCGATGCGCGGCCACCGTGCCGACCGGCCGCTGGTAAAGCCGCGCCTTGCCGGCGCCCTGGGCGCGGGCATCGTCGAAAAGGAGGAAGGGTTCGGCTGCCATCCGCCCGCAATTGCACGTCCGGGCGGCTGTCCGTAAAGCCTTGGCATGCTTCGCTCATCTCTCGCCGGGCCCTTGCTCGCGCTTTCGCTCCTGCTTCCCGCAACCGCGGCCGCCCAGCAGCAGCCGATAGACCCCAGGGTGATGGCGCGGATCGACCGCATCCTCAAAACGACCCCGCTGATCGACGGGCACAACGATCTGCCGTGGGAGCTGCGCGAGAATCACGGGCGCGAGATCGCCGAGCTGGAGAGCGGCGGCGAGACCCGCGCCAAGCCGCTGATGACCGACATGGCGCGACTTCGCCAGGGACGCGTCGGCGGGCAGTTCTGGTCGGTCTATATCAGTGGCACCATCACCGGGAACGAGGCGCTGCGAACGACGATCGAGCAGATCGACACGGCGCGGCGGCTGATCGAGGCCTATCCGCGGCACCTGGAGTTGGCCTCCACCGCCGACGACATCGTGCGCATCCACCGCGCCGGCAGGGTCGGTTCGGTGCTCGGCATGGAAGGCGGCCGGCAGGTCGCCGGATCGCTTCCCGCGCTTCGGCAATTCTACAATCTCGGCGTTCGCTACATGACGCTGACCCACAACCAGACCACCGACTGGGCCGACAGCGCCACCGATGTTCCGCAGCATGGCGGGATCAGTCCGCTGGGCGGCCGCTTCGTTGCCGAGATGAACCGGCTGGGCATGCTGATCGATCTCAGCCACGTGTCGCCGGACGCGATGCGCGACGCGCTGCAGATGAGCCGCGCTCCGGTCATCTTCTCGCACTCCAATGCCTATGCGCTGAACCCCCACCCGCGCAACGTGCCGGACGATGTACTGCGTCAGCTGCGGGCGAACGGCGGGCTGGTGATGGTCAACTTCTATCCGGCCTTCCTCTCGCCGCAGGTAACTGAATGGGCGCGGCGGCGGACCGGGGAGGAGGCGCGGTTGAAGGCGACTTTTCCGTTCGACCCCAGGCAGGCCGAAGCCGCGCTGGCCGCGTGGGAGCGAGCTAATCCCCGGCCGATCGTCGGCGTGGATCTCGTCGCGGACCATATCGATTATATCGCCCGAACGGCTGGCCACGACCATGTCGGGCTCGGCGGCGACCACGACGGCATCCCCTACACCGCGGTCGGCCTGGAGAGCGTAGCTGGCTATCCCCTGCTGTTTGCGGAGCTGATCCGCCGCGGCTGGAGCGATGCCAACCTCGCCAAGCTGGCGGGCGGCAACATCCTTCGCGCGCTGCGCGGCGCCGAGGCGGTGTCGCGGTCGATGGCGGGCCAGCCGGTGCCGGTCGAGGCCACGCAATGAACGATCCGCCGCTCAAGGCGGCAATCATCCCGGTGACGCCGCTGCAGCAGAATTGCACTTTGATATGGTGCACCGGGACGATGCGCGCGGCGTTCGTCGATCCGGGCGGCGACCTGCCCCGGCTGAAGGCCGCGGCGGCGCAGGCGGGCGTGACGGTCGAGAAAATCCTGCTCACCCACGGACACATCGACCATTGCGGATCGGCGGCGATCCTGGCCGACGAGCTCGGCGTGGCGATCGAGGGCCCGCACAAGGCCGACCGTTACTGGATCGAGCGGCTGGCCGAAGACGGCGCCCGCTACGGCATTGCCGGGCGGCCGTTCGAGCCGCAGCGCTGGCTCGACGAGGGAGACACCGTGACCGTCGGAGAGCTCGAGCTTTCGGTGCACCACTGCCCTGGCCATACGCCCGGCCATATCGTCTTCCACCATGCGCCCTCGAAGCTGGCACTGGTCGGCGACGTGCTGTTCCAGGGCTCGATCGGCCGCTGGGACTTTCCGCACGGCAACCGCGACGACCTTATCCGGTCGATCACGGAGCGGCTGTGGCCGATGGGCGGGGATACGGCCTTCGTGCCGGGCCACGGGCCGATGTCGACCTTTGCTCACGAGCGGGCAACCAATCCGCTGGTCGGCGACCGGGTATTGGCAGAGGGGGCGGCGAGCGGCTGACGCTTGCGCTCTCGGCCGGTTGCGCTATAGGAGCCGCGTTCGCGACGAACCGGCCGCCGCCGTGGGGCATGCCCCGCTGAGACCTGGCGCGGATCGTCGCAATTTTTATTGTAGCTAAAGGTGCCGCATGGCTGTCCCCAAAAGAAAAACCTCGCCCTCCAAGCGGAACATGCGCCGCAGCCATCATGCGCTGAAGGCCGCGAACTTCCAGGAGTGCCCGAACTGCGGCGAGCTCCGGATGCCGCACAATCTGTGCGCCGGCTGCGGCCACTATAACGGCCGCGAGATCGTCTCGAGCGACGCGTAAGCCGCAGGGGTGCTCGCAATGGCCGCGAGCCCGTGCATTGCCATCGACGCCATGGGCGGAGACAGCGGACCGGCGGTCATGGTCGCCGGAGCCGCTCGCGCGCGCCGCCAAAACCTCTCGCTAAGCTTCATCTTCTTCGGTGACCGCGACGTAGTCGGGCCGGAGATTGCGCGCCACAAGTCGCTGTCGCAGGCGGTGACCCTCGTCCACACAACCGAGTCGATCGCGGCGTCGGAAAAACCCAGCCAGGCGATCCGCCGCGCCCGCACCACGTCGATGGGCATGGCGATCAACGCGGTCAAGGATGGTCAGGCAAGCGCCGCCGTGTCCGCCGGCAACACCGGCGCGATGATGGCGATGTCGAAACTCGCGCTGCGCACCATGCCGGGGATCGACCGGCCCGCGCTTGCCGCGCTGCTGCCGACGATGGGCGACAAGGATTGCGTGATGCTCGACCTCGGCGCCAACACCGAGTGCGACGCCCAGAACCTCGTTCAGTTCGCCGTCATGGGCTCGGCCTATGCCCGCACCGTGCTCGGAATCAACAAACCCCGTGTGAAGATGCTCAACATCGGCACCGAGGAATTGAAGGGCACCGGCGAGCTCAAGGAAGCGGCCGCGCTGCTTCGCGACGCCAGCTATCTACCGTTCCGGTTCGACGGCTTCACCGAGGGCGACCAGCTGTCGCGCGGCCATGTCGATGTCGTCGTCACCGACGGTTTTTCCGGCAATATCGCGCTCAAGACCGCGGAGGGCACCGCGCGCTTCGTCACCGACCTGCTGCGGCGCGCGTTCAAGAGCTCGCTGCGGTCCAAGGCCGGCTTTGCACTGTCGCGGCCGGCGCTCAACCTGCTCAAGGTTCACCTCGACCCCAACAACCATAATGGCGCCGTCTTCCTGGGGCTCAACGGCCTGGTGGTGAAGAGCCACGGCGGCGCCACCGCCAAGGGCGTTGCCAATGCGATCGGAGTCGCGGCCCGGATGGTGGGCAACGATATCACCCGCAAGATCGGCGAGGATCTCGACAGCTTCCGCGCCCACGCTTTCAACCATCAGGCAGCGAAGTGACCGTGCGGTCGGTCGTCGTCGGCACCGGATCGGCGCTGCCGGTGCGGCGCGTCGACAACGCCGAGCTTGCGGAGCAGGTCGACACCTCCGACCAGTGGATCGTCGAGCGCACCGGAATCCGCAGCCGCCACATCGCCGGCGAAGGCGAAACGACGGCCAGCCTTGCGCTCGACGCAGCAACCAAAGCGCTCGCCAGCGCAGGCATGGACGCCAGCGAGATCGACCTCATCGTCCTTGCCACCGCGACCCCCGACCAGACGTTTCCGTCGTCCGCCACCAAGGTGCAGGCGATGCTCGGAATCAACGACTGCATCGCCTTCGACGTCCATGCGGTGTGCACAGGCTTCCTCTATGCGCTGACCGTCGCCGACTCGATGCTTCGATCGGGCAACGCCAGGACGGCGCTAGTGATCGGGGCGGAAACATTCAGCCGGATCCTCGATTGGGACGATCGCGCCACCTGCGTGCTGTTCGGTGACGGTGCCGGCGCGCTGATCCTGCGCGCCGAAGAGGGCGAGCGCGGCATCCGAGCGACCAAGCTCCACGCCGACGGACGGCACAACGACCTTCTGTTTGTCGATGGCGGGCCGTCGACCACCGGTACCGTCGGCAAGCTGCGCATGAAGGGCCGCGAGGTGTTTCGCCATGCAGTGGTCAATCTTGCCGAGGTGCTGAACGAGGTTCTTGCCGCCGCGGGGCTGACCGCGGAGGACGTCGACTGGGTCGTTCCGCACCAGGCGAATGCGCGGATTCTCGACGCCACCGCGCGTAAGCTTGGTCTCCCCGCCGAGAAAATCGTAGTTACCGTCGACCGCCATGCCAACACGTCGGCGGCGTCGGTTCCGCTTGCATTGGACACGGCGGTGAAGGATGGGCGAATCAAGCGCGGCGACACCGTCGTGCTGGAAGCGATGGGCGGCGGCTTTACTTGGGGCGCTGCCGTCCTTCTCTATTGAAAAGACTTGGAATTTCCGGCGAAATGTCGGATTGTCGACTCGAGGCATTTCCGTTACGGTCATGCAACACCGCAGGGGGACCGCGGTTAGGAGCGGGAGAAGGAAGATGGCGGATCTTGGAATTGCCCGGGTCACCGGTGAGAGAGGCCTATCAGGCACCCTGACTCGCGCCGATCTGGCGGACGTCGCCCATCGCAAGCTGGGCCTTTCGCGCGCCGAGTCGGCGAGCGTCGTCGAGCGTATCCTTTTCCGCATGTGCCACGCGCTGTCGGAGGGTGAGAACGTCAAGATTTCCGGCTTCGGCAGCTTCATTCTGCGCAACAAGGGCGAGCGCGTGGGCCGCAACCCCAAGACCGGCGTCGAAGTGCCGATTGCTCCGCGTTGTGTGATGACCTTCCGCGCCAGTCAGATCATGCGCGATCGGATCGCCAAGTAGCGCTGCGGTGGCATCCGGCGAAAAGGATCCGGGCGCCTTCAAGACGATCGGCGAACTGTCCGCGGAACTCGGCGTCGCGCAGCACATCTTGCGTTATTGGGAAAGCAAGTTCCCGCAGCTGAGGCCGCTGCAGCGTGCTGGCAACCGCCGCTATTATCGCCCCGCCGATGTCACGCTCGCGCGGCAGATCCACCGCCTGCTCAGCAACGAAGGCTATACCGTTCGCGGCGTGCAGAAGCTGCTTCGCGACAGGCCTGACGATGGCGCGGCGCAAGCACCTGCACCAACGCCAGCCCCTGAAGCGCAGCCGCTAGCCGCTCAGCCGCGGCTGGACGCCGATCGGCTGATCGCCATCCGCGACAAGCTGGCCTCGGCGATCGACGCCTAGGGCATCGCCGCCAGCGGCGGGCGTCCGCTCCGCCACCCGTGCAATCGCCTCGTCGAGCGGCACCCTTCTGACCCTCACTGCCGACGGAAACGCCGTGAGCAGCCGCGACGGCATTGCCGCCGACAGAATCACGAACGTCCCGCAGTCGCCCTCACGACGGATCAGCCGGCCAAACGCTTGCGCAAGCCGGCCGCGGACGACGCGATCGTCATAGGCGCTGCCGCCGCCTGCCATTCGC
The DNA here is from genome assembly GCA_030856365.1 of Pseudomonadota bacterium. Lineage (GTDB taxonomy): Bacteria > Pseudomonadota > Alphaproteobacteria > Sphingomonadales > Sphingomonadaceae > Sphingomicrobium. The sequence goes on along the minus strand of JALYPM010000148.1, from coordinate 4,292 downwards.
CTGGCCGCGTGAAGCACCGTCGGCCGGGGCCAGGGCACGCGCTCCATCACCACCAGCCGCAGCGACTCGCCCGGCACATCGACTCCGTCGCGCAACGCATCGGTGCCGAGCAGCGACGTGCGCGGGTCGTCGCGGAAGATGTCGACCAGAGTGCCGGGATCCATCGGATCGACATGCTGAGCCAGCAATGGAAGCCCGACCCGGGCCAACCGGTCGGCAATGCGCGCATGCACGCCGCGCAGCCGCTGGACCGCCGTGAACAGCCCGAGTGTTCCGCCGCCCGCGGCCTCGATCAGCCGCGCATAGGCGCCTGCCAGCGTTGGCTGGTCGCCCGGCTTGATGTCCGTGACGACGAGAACTTCGGCGCAGGCGCCATAGTCGAACGGGCTCTCCGCCTCGAAATGCTGCGCCGGCGCGGCGAGATGCGCGGCCCCGGTGCGAGCATCGGCCGACGGCCAGCCATCGGCTCCGCGCAAGGTTGCCGAAGTGACCAGCACGCCGTCCGCCGGGGCAAGCACCGATTGAGCGAGCGGCCGGGTCGGATCGAGCCAGTGGCGGCGGATGGCGACATCATATTCGCGCCCCTCGCCCCGCTCCACAGCCAGCCAGTCGACGAAGTCCGGGTCGGACGATCCGCCGATCCGCGCCAACAATGCAATCCACGCCGCCAGCGTCTCGCGCCGCCAGGTCAGCCCGTTGATCGCGCCATCGACCCGCGCCCGCGCCTGCGAGTCGAGCCAGTCCGGCGCGTCCTCCAGCACCGCCTCCAGCCGCCGCGACAAGGCAGCGAGCGGCTTGTTCAGCGACTCCAAAGTCTCGAGCGCGCCTGCCGAAGCGGCGACCAACGCTCCGTCCGGGTCGGCAAGCTCGGTCTCCAGCCCATAGCCCGCTTCCTGCGCCTTGGCGCGCGCGTAGACGGTGCCGCGCACCTCCGCGAGCAAGGCCTCGACCGGCCCGAACGGGTCGCCCTCGACCAGCCGCTGCAGCCAGCCTTCCGACGGCAGCGCCTTGGCCGCTTCCACCGCCTGATCGAGCGCGCTCGCGCCCTCGTCGTCATAGGAAGCGACGTCCATCAGCCGCGCCGCCAGCCCGCGCCGCCGCCCGCGCGAACGGCCTTCCGGCCCGACGATCCAGCGCCGCATCTCGATCGCTTCCTGCCCGCCGAAGGCGACGGAGAAGGTCGAATCGGCGGCGTCGAACAGATGGTGTCCCTCGTCGAACACGATCCGCGTCGGCGCGCTTTCCCGGGCCCGGGCGGCGTTGATCATCACCAGCGCATGGTTGGCGATGACTAGGTCCGCCTCGCGGCCGGCGCGCTCCGCCCGCTCGATGAAGCAGCGGCGATAATGCGGACAGCCGGCATAGACGCACTCGCCCCGCCGATCAGTGAGGGCGGTGGCGCCGGCGCGGCGGAACAAGGTCGGAAGCCAGCCGGGAAGGTCGCCGCCGACCATGTCGCCGTCCTTCGAATAAGCGGCCCAGCGTCCGACCAGCTGCGCCAGGATCGCGGCGCGGCCGGCAAAGGCGCCCTGCATCGCGTCCTCTAGATTGAGCAGGCAGAGGTAATTCTCGCGCCCCTTGCGGACGACGATTCGCCGCGCCCGCTCGTCGGCATCGGCGAACAATTTGTGCCCCTCGGCGTCGAGCTGGCGCTGCAGGGCTTTGGTGTAGGTCGACACCCACACCGTGCCGGCCGACTGTTCTGCCCACAGCGAGGCTGGCGCGAGATAGGCGAGCGTCTTGCCGATGCCCGTGCCCGCCTCCGCAAGCAGCATGTTGGGCCCTTCGCGCGAACGGCGCGGTGCAAACACGAAAGCGCTGGCGGCGGCCATCGCCCGCTGCCCCTCGCGCGGCTCCGATCCGTTGCCGGTGAGCGCGTCGAGCTTGCGCTGCGCGTTGGCGGGATCGACCGAGACCATCCGCGGCGGCGGCCGGTCGGCGGCTTCCTCCCACTGCGGCAGGCGCGAAAACAGCATCCGCTCGCCGCGCTCCGGCCGCTCGAGCCGCGATCCGATCAGCGGCGCCCAGCCCCAGCCGAGGCGGTGAAGCGTGACGTTGGACGTCCACGCGCCTTCGCGCTGCCGCCAGTCCGGATCCCCGAGCCGTTCCAGCAGCCGCCCCGCGATCTCCCGCAGCGCCGCGGCGGCCATGCTGTCATCGGCCGGCACCTCGATCCCGACCGCCCGCGACATGCCGGCGATCGTCGGAACCGCGAAGACCGCCGGGTGCACAAAGGCGAATAGCTCCAGCAGGTCGAGCCCGGAAAGCTCGGGATAGCCCAGCCGCTGCCCGACCAAAGGCGCATTGAGCAGGATGTGCGGAGTTTCCGCCGCCCGCGCGATCGCCTCGCCCCGCCCGCATTCGCGCGGGGTGCCGTCGGACGAGCACAGCCACACGCCCGCGTGGGTTGCGTGAAGCGCGGGAAGAGGCAAAGGAGCGGCCACTTGCCGACCTTGGCGCCGCGAGAACAGAAGAGCAACGACATTGGACGCAGAAACCCTCCGCTCCGCCGCGATGGCGTCCAAGGCGTGGCCGTATGAGGAAGCGCGCAAGCTGCTGAAGCGCTGGCCCGACGGGAAGCCGAACGGTGCGCCGATCATCTTCGAGACCGGCTACGGCCCGTCCGGCCTGCCGCACATCGGCACTTTCAATGAAGTCGCCCGCACCACCTTCGTGCTCCAGGCCTATCATGAGCTGACCGCCGGCGGCTCCACGCGCCTGATCGCCTTCAGCGACGACATGGACGGGCTGCGCAAGGTGCCGGACAATGTGCCCAACCACGATATGCTCAGCCAGTATCTGGGCAAGCCGCTAACCCGCATCCCCGACCCGTTCGGTACGCACGAGAGCTTCGCGCACCACAATAATGCGATGCTTCGGCATTTCCTCGACCGCTTCGGCTGCGACTATGAGTTCCTGTCGGCGACCGATTGCTATTCCAGCGGCCGCTTCGACGCGGCCGTGCGCCAGGTGCTGCGCAACTGGTACGCGGTGATGGGCGTGATGCTGCCGACGCTGCGCGAGGAGCGACGGGCGACCTATTCGCCGGTGCTGCCGATCTCGCCGACCAGCGGCATCGTCCTCCAGGTGCCGGTCGAGGTGGTAGACGCCGACGCAGGCATCATCGCGTTCGAGGATGACGGCCGACGCGTCGAGCAATCGGCGCTCGGCGGAATGGCCAAGCTGCAGTGGAAGGTCGACTGGGCGGCGCGCTGGGTCGCCCTCGGCATCGACTATGAGATGGCCGGCAAGGATTTGATCGACAGCGTCACCCAGTCGAGCAAGATCGCCCGCGTGCTCGGCGGCCGCCCGCCCGAAGGCTTCAACTACGAGATGTTCCTCGACGAAAAGGGCGAGAAGATCTCCAAGTCCAAAGGCAACGGCCTCAGCCTGGAGGATTGGCTGCGCTACGGCAGCGAGGAGAGCCTCGCCTTCTACATCTACCGCGAGCCGAAGCGCGCCAAGAGCCTGCACATCGGCGTAATCCCGCGCGCGGTGGACGACTATTGGCAGTTCCGCGAGAAATATGCGGAGCAGCCGATCGAGCAGAAGCTCGGCAATCCGGTGCATCATATTCATGCTGGCGCGGTGCCGGAGACGGCGCTGCCGCTGACCTATGGGCTGCTGCTCAACCTCGTCAGTCTGCCAGGGGTTGGCGACAAGGAAACGGCGTGGAAGTTCGTGCAACGCCTTGCGCCCGGGTGCTCGGCGGAGAGTGATCCCAAGCTGGACGAGCTGATCGGCCTGGCGGTCAATTACGCGCGGGATTTCGTTGCGCCGACGCTGCGGCGGCGGGCGCCGACGGAGGTGGAAGTGGCGGCTCTTCGCGACCTCGACGAAGAGCTGGCGAAGCTCCCCGCGGATGCCGACGCCGAGACCATCCAGCATGCGGTGTTCGAGGTCGGTAAGCGCTACCCGTTCGAGAGCCTGCGCGGCTGGTTCCAGGCGCTCTACGAGACCCTGCTCGGCTCTGCCCAGGGCCCCCGCATGGGCAGCTTCATCGCCCTTTACGGCGTGGAGAATAGCCGCAAGCTGATTGCGGAGGCGGTGGGGGCGGAAAACTCCAGCCTGTCGCGCTCCGAAGAGCGCGAATAGAGCGGCATTGCGGCCGCCCACGAGATCGGCAAGCATCCCGACATGTTTGACGACATTCCCGTTCGCGAAACTTCAGCGCTTCGTTGAGCGCCTTGTCGGCCGGCACCGCCACGTCCGGCTACGAGGTCCACTTCGTCAAGCGCGAGGTCATTCGCGCCGTTCGTGAAGCTTGGCGAGCCCGGATAAGCTTTGCCGCA
>JALYPM010000147.1 GCA_030856365.1 Pseudomonadota bacterium | reverse complement strand
GGTGCTGCACAGCGCGATGTACGGCCCGCAGGCGGCGTTCATCACCGAGCTGTTCCCGACCCGGATCCGCTATTCGGGCGTGTCGATCGCCTATCAGTTGACCTCCATCTTCGCCGGCTCGCTGGCGCCGATCATTGCGCTGTGGCTCTACAGCGAGACAGGCTCGGCGACACCGGTGGCGATCTATGTGGCGGTCGCCTGCACCATCAGCGGCATCAGCGCCCTGCTGGCGCGCGAAACCAAGGGCCTGGAGCTGGCGGAGATCCGCTAGGGACCGCAGGTCCACAAGCCGTTGACGGTGCGGCTCGCCCCATCCGCGCGCAGGTAGATGAGGTTAGCCTGGACGGGAGGCGATTCCCCGCCGCCGACGGGCTTTTCAGAAGTCAGTTCGACACGGATTGTCTTGCCTTTGCCGGCGAAAGTCGCGCCCTTCAGCATGCTGTCGAAGCCGCCCGGAGCACTGACGGACTCGACCGAATCCGCGATCATGCCTCCGGAAGTGCCTGGTTCGCCTGACCCCATCCGGCCAGCAGCTTCGAGCTGGCGCGCTCCAGCAGTTCGTCGGCGTCGCGGATGCTGAAATGTCCGCCGCTGTCATAACGGTCGAGCTCTTCCCACGCGATCGGCGCCGAGACCGGAGCGCCTTCGCGGGCCCGCGCCGAGAAAGGCATCACCGCGGTTGCCCCGCGCTGATTGCGCAGCCAGTCGAGGAAGATGCGGCCCTTGCGCTGCACCTTGCGGATGTTGGCGGTGAACATCTCCGGTTCGGCCTCGGCGATGGCGCGGCTGAAGCGGTCGGCGAAGCTCTTGACCCGCGGCCAGTCCGCCGATCGGTCGAGCGGCACGACGACATGGATGCCCTTGCCGCCAGTCAGCAGCGGAAAGGTCGTCAGCCCGAGGTCGGCCAGCAGTCCGCGCAGCCGCAACGCCGCTTCCTTTACCTTGGCGAAGTCGAGGCCGACGTCGGGGTCGAGGTCGAACACCAGCCGGTCGGGATGTTCGAGCTTGTCCACCTTGCTTCCCCATCCGTGGAACTCGATCGTCCCCATCTGCACGCAGGCGAGCGGGCCGCGAATATCCTCGAAATAGAGATAGTCCTGGGTGTCGCCCTTCTTCTCCTCGACCGGCACATGCTTGACCTCGTCGCCGAAGGTCCCGCTATCGTGCTTCTGGAAGAAGCATTTCTTCGAGCGGCCCTGCGGGCAGCGAATGAGGGTGATCGGCCTCCGCGCCGCATCGACCATAATGAGCGGATCGACGGCGAGATAGTAATTGGCGAGTTCGCCTTTGGTCAGACCGTCCTCGGGGAAGATCACCCGGTCGGGATTGGTGATGCGGATGCCGAGGCTTTCGTACGTCGGCCGCTCCGCCTTCTTCTCGGCCGCCTTCAGCCGCTTCGGCGTTTCGCGCACGACCTGCCGCGCCGGCTTGTCTTCGCGCAGCGCAATGAAACTGGGGTGGCGCAGGATGCCGTCGCTGGTGAATTCGGTAAAGGCGATTTCGGCGACCATCTCGGGCCTCAGGAAGTGCGCGCCCTTACGGTCGGCGCGCGCTACTTCGAGCGGCGCCTTGTCGATCTCCAGCGGCCGCATGCACTCCATCAAATCGTCGATCATTTTTGCATTGAAGCCAGTCCCGACCTTGCCCGCATAAGTCAGCTTGCCGCCGTCTCGCAGCCCGAGCAGCAGAGAACGAAAGCCGCGGCGTTTGTCGCTTTCGGACCAGCCGACGACGACGAACTCCTGCCGCTGGATGCATTTGACCTTGAGCCAACTGCGGGTACGCGCGCCTCGGTAAGGCGCGTTCGCCTTTTTCGAGATGATGCCTTCGCCCTTGTCGGCGCAGATCGCCTCGAACAGGGCCTCGCCCTTGCCTATGACATGATCACCGTAGAGCAAGGGCGGGCTGACGCCCTTGAGCAATGCCGCGAGCCGCTCCTTGCGTTCGAGGTTGCCGAGCTTGCGGATGTCCTCGCCGCGATCGATCAGCAGGTCGAAGGCATAGAAAGCGAGGTTGGCGCCCTTCTGCTCCTTGAGCGTCGACTGAAGCAGCTGGAAGCTGGGCTTCCCATTCTCGTCCAGCGCGACCGCTTCGCCGTCGATCATGCAGCCGGCGGGGAGGCTGGAAGCGGCCTTTGTCAGCGCGCGGAATTTGTCGCTCCAATCCTTGCCATTGCGAGTCCAGGCCGTGGCCGATTGGTCGCCGGTGGCGATCAGCAGCCGGTAGCCGTCATATTTGTACTCGTGGATCCAGTCGTTGCCGGTCGGCACCTCGTCGACCAAGGTCGCCAGTTGCGGCTCCGCGAATGGCGGCGGGCCCTCGGCCGCCTTCTTCTTGGCGCGACCACCCTTCTGCCCGCCGCGGTTGGAGCGCCAGACGTCGGTGCCGCTAGCGATCTCCGCCATAGTCCGATCGGTCGCGACGCTGGTCACATGCCCGTCGACCAGCGCGTCGCCCTGTTCGGGGTTCGCATGTTCGTCGGTGACTTTCTTGAGCATCCACGGCTGCGCCTTTTCACCCGGCTTCGGTTTCAGGCGAAACATCACCCACTCGCCCTTCATCCGTTCGCCTTCGAGTGTGAAATGGAGATGGCCTTCCTCGATCGTCTTGCGCGGATCCTTGTCCGGATGCGGAATCCAGCGGCCCTGGTCCCACAGCATGACGGTGCCGCCACCATATTCGCCTTTGGGGATGGTGCCTTCGAACGTGCCATA
>JALYPM010000139.1 GCA_030856365.1 Pseudomonadota bacterium | reverse complement strand
AGGAATTCGCCGACGAAGCCGCTGGTGCCGGGCAAGCCGACGCTGGCCATGGTGAACAGCAGGAACAGCAGCGCATATCCCGGCATATTGTTCGAAAGCCCGCCATATTGCGCGATCTCGCGGCTGTGCATGCGATCGTAGATGACGCCGACGCACAGGAACAGCGCGCCCGACACCAACCCGTGGCTGAGCATCACGATCATCGCGCCCTCGATGCCTTGGCGGTTGAAGGCGAACAGGCCGAAGGTGACGAACGCCATGTGCGCGACCGACGAGTAAGCGATCAGCTTCTTCATATCCCGTTGCACCAGCGCAACGAGGCTGGTGTAGACGACGGCGATGCCCGACAGCACGAACACCAGTGGCACGAACGCCGCCGAGCCTTCCGGGAACATCGGCAGCGAGAAGCGGATGAAGCCGTAGCCGCCCATCTTCAGCAGCACGCCGGCGAGGATCACCGAGCCCGCGGTCGGCGCCTGGACGTGGGCATCGGGCAGCCAAGTGTGCACCGGCCACATCGGCATCTTTACCGCGAAGCTGGCAAAGAAGGCGAGCCACAGCCATTTCTGCACATCGACCGGGAAATCATACGCCATCAGCGCCGGGATCGACGACGTGCCCGCGTTCAGCACCATGTAGATCATGGCGACCAGCATCAGCACCGAGCCGAACAAGGTGTAGAGGAAGAATTTGTAGCTGGCCTTGATCCGCTCGGCGCCGCCCCAAATGCCGATGATCAGGTACATCGGGATGAGGCCGCCCTCGAAGAAGATGTAGAACAGGAACAGGTCCTGCGCCGCGAAGACGCCGATCATCAGCGCCTCCATCAGCAGGAAGGCGCTCATATATTCCGGCACCCGCCGCTCGATCGATCGCCAGCTGGCGCCGATGCAGATCGGCATCAGGAATACTGACAGCATGATCAGCACCATGGAGATGCCGTCGATGCCGAGCGCCCAGGTAATGCCGCCGCTAAGCCCGATATTCTCCACGAACTGCCATTGCGGGCCAGCGGGGTCATAGGCCACCCACATGTACACGCCCAGGGCGAGGTCGATCAGCGTCGCGGCCAGCGCGATCCAGCGCGCGCCGCTTGCACTCAGGAACAGCGCGATGACGGCCGCGATCAGCGGGACAGCAATGAGGATGGACAGCAACGGCAATTCGATCATCGCGTCGCCCACCACATCGCCCAGCTGGCAGCGCCGATCAGGCCAAGCAGCATCACCAGCGCATAGCTGTAGAGGTAGCCGGACTGCAGCCGCGCGGTAACCCGGTTGCCGATGCCCACCGCATAAGCCGCGCCGTGCGGCCCGAAGCGATCGATGGTGCCTTCGTCACCGCCCTTCCAGAACAACCGCCCGAACCACAGCGACGGGCGAATGAAGATGCGGTCGTAGAGCTCGTCGAAATACCATTTGTTGAGCACGAAGCGGTGGATGCCCGGGAACTGGCGGACGAAGCCCGCGGCGTTGCCCGGTTGGCGGATGTAATTGTTGTAGGCGATGGCAAAGCCGATCAGCATCACCGTCAGCGGCGTGTATTTGACCCACGCGAGCACGTCGTGCGCCGCGTGGGCAAGGTGCGCGTCGAAGGCGAGGCTTCCGGCCCAGAAACGCTCGCCGCCCTCGGCATCGACGAAGGCGTGGTGGAAAAGCTGTCCCGCAACGGCTGCGCCGAGCGCGAGCAGTCCCAGCGGCACCAGCATCGTCAGCGGACTCTCGTGCGGATGATAGCCGGCGGTGCCCTCGGGCGGAGCCGCCTTGCTGTGCGAGCTGTCGCCATGCTCGTGCGCCGGGTCCTCATGCTCGCCGTGCACCGCGTGCTGGATATGCTCGGACGCCGCCCAGCGAGCTTTTCCGAAGAAGGTCAGGAAGATCAGCCGCCAGCTGTAGAAACTGGTCAAGAGCGCGGCGAAGGCGCCGAGGAAGAAGGCGATCCGGCCGGGCACGCTGCCCTCCGCCCAGGCGCTTTCCAGGATCGCGTCCTTCGACCAATATCCCGCGAAGCCGATGCCGAAGATGCCGACGCCGGTGATCGCGAGCGTGCCGATGACCATCACCCAGAAGGTGAACGGGATTTGCTTCCGCAGCGCGCCGAAGAACCGCATGTCTTGCTCATGGTGCATCGCGTGGATGACCGATCCTGCACCCAGGAACAGCAAAGCCTTGAAGAAGGCGTGCGTGAACAAATGGAACATCGCCGCGCCGTAGGCGCCGACGCCGGCCGCGAAGAACATGTAGCCGAGCTGTGAGCAGGTTGAATAAGCGATCACCCGCTTGATGTCGTTCTGCGCGCAGGCGACGGTCGCGGCGAAGATGCAGGTCGCGGCGCCGACGTAGGTCACCACATGCTGGGCCGTTACGCTGACTTCGAACATCGGCGACAGGCGGCAGACCATGAATACGCCCGCGGTGACCATCGTCGCCGCGTGGATAAGCGCGCTGACGGGGGTCGGGCCTTCCATCGCGTCCGGGAGCCAGGTGTGGAGACCGAGCTGTGCCGACTTTCCCATCGCTCCCACGAACAGCAGCAGGCACAGCAGGGTCATCGTATCGACCGTCATCCCCGCAAAGCCGATAGTCGAGCCGGCCATTCCCGGAGCAGCGGTGAGGATGGCGGGGATTGAGATCGTGCCGAACACCAGGAAGGTGCCGAATATGCCGAGACTGAAGCCGAAATCGCCGACGCGGTTGACGACAAACGCCTTCATCGCGGCCGCATTGGCAGACGGCTTGTGGTACCAAAAGCCGATCAAGAGGTAGGAGGCGAGCCCCACGCCCTCCCACCCGAAGAACATCTGGACCAAATTGTCGGCCGTCACCAGCATCAGCATCGCGAAGGTGAACAGCGAGAGGTACGCGAAGAAGCGCGGCTGGCTCGGGTCTTCGTCCATATAGCCCCAGCTGTAGAGGTGGACGAGGCTGGACACCGTCGTCACCACCACCAGCATCACCGCCGTCAGCGCATCCACACGGAGCGCCCAGTTGACCTGCAGGTCGCCCGAATTGATCCACGTCAGCACCGGTTCGACCCAGCCGCCGCTGTAATTTCCCGCCAGAAAACCGATGAAGATCGGCCAGCTCAGCGCGGCGGCGGCAAACAGCGCGCCGGTCGTAATCAGCTTGGCCGCGAAATTGCCGATCCGCCGCCCACCGAGACCAGCAACGATCGCCGCCAGAAGCGGCAGGAACACGATGAGCTGGATCATCAGCCGCGCATCCGGTTGGCGTCGTCGACCGCAATCGAGCCGCGGCGGCGGAAGAAGATCACCAGGATGGCAAGCCCGATCGCCGCTTCAGCAGCGGCGACCGTGAGCACGAACATGGCCATCACCTGGCCGCTAAGGTCGCCGAGATAGGCTGAGAAAGCGACGAGATTGATGTTCACCGCCAGCAGGATCAGCTCAATCGCCATCAGCATCAGGATCACGTTGCGGCGATTGAGAAAGATGCCGAGCACGCCGAGCACGAACAGGATCGCGGCGACGGTGAGGTAATGCGCAAGGCTGATCACAGCTTCATCCCCTCGCCGACTTCCGGGTTGAGATTGCGCACCGCGTCCTCGGGGCGCCGGCGGATCTGCTTCGAGGCGTCCTGCCCGCGAACGCCGCCGCGGCTGCGGTGCGTCAGCACGATCGCGCCGATCATCGCCACCAGTAGGATCAACCCGGCGATCTCGAACGGAAACAGGTAACGGCTGTAGAGCAGCTCCCCCAAGGCCACGATGTTCGACTGGCTGGAATCCGGCACCCGCGCGCCGCTCAGCGCTGGCCCTGCCCGCCATGCGCTAATCGCGATGACCAACTCCGCCAGCAGCGCCAGCGCGAGGATCAGCCCGAACGGCAGATTGCGCGTGAAGCCGGAGCGGAGCCGCGCGAAATCGATGTCCAGCATCATCACCACGAACAGGAACAGCACTGCGACCGCGCCAACGTAGACGATCACCAGCAGCATCGCGATGAACTCGGCCCCCAACAGCAGGAACAACCCCGCCGCGTTGAAGAAGGCGAGGATCAGCCACAGCACGCTGTGCACCGGATTGCGCGCGAAGATCACGGCAATCGCCGAGACGATCATGACCGTCGCGAAGATGTAAAAGGCGATGAGAGCGATCAAGATGGGACCCTGTTGCCGCGCGCTTACTTGTACGGCGCATCAGCGGCAAGGTTGGCCGCGATTGCCTGTTCCCAGCGGTCGCCGTTGGCGAGCAGCTTGGCCTTGTCGTAGAGCAGTTCCTCGCGCGTCTCCGTCGCGAATTCCAGGTTCGGCCCCTCGACGATTGCATCGACCGGGCAGGCTTCCTCGCACATGCCACAATAGATGCACTTGACCATGTCGATGTCGTAGCGGGTGGTGCGGCGGCTGCCGTCCTCGCGTGGTTCGGACTCGATGGTGATCGCCAGGGCGGGACAGATCGCTTCGCACAATTTACAGGCAATGCAGCGCTCTTCCCCATTGGGATAGCGGCGAAGCGCATGCTCGCCGCGAAAGCGCGGGCTCTGCGGCGCCTTTTCGTACGGATAGTTGAGGGTCGCCTTGGGCTTGAAGAAATACTTCAGCGTCAGCGCATGGGCGCGGACCAACTCCCACAGGGTGAACGACTTGATCCAGTGGGCGATCATGACAGCGCTCCATAGCGGGTGACCATCAGCCAACCGGAAATGATGACCACCATGACCAGGCTGAGCGGAAGGAAAATCTTCCAGCCGAGGCGCATCAGCTGGTCGTAACGATACCTCGGCACCGTCGCCCGCACCCAGCTAAAGATGAAAAAGAACATGCTCATCTTCAGGAACAGCCACAGGATGCCCGGAATATCGAACCAGGGGATCCAATCGACATTCAGCGGCGGCAGCCATCCGCCCCAGAACAGCAGGGCGTTGAGGGCGCACATCAGAATGACGTTGCCATATTCGCCGAGCCAGAACAGCGCGAAGCTCATCGAGCTATATTCGGTCTGGAAACCCGCGACGAGTTCGCTTTCCGCTTCGGTCAGGTCGAACGGCGTGCGGAACGTCTCGGCCATCGAGCTGATCAGGAACACCACTGCCATCGGGAACAGCAGGGGATTGAATCCAAAGCCGTTCAACAGGCCGAAGATGTGCCCCTGCTGCTGAAGGACGATCCCACTCATGTTGAAGGTGTTGGCGTAGAGGACGACGCAGACGATAACGAAGCCGATGGAGACCTCGTAGCTGACCATCTGCGCGGCCGCTCGAAGTGCCGAATAGAAAGGATACTTCGAATTGGAGGCCCAGCCGGCGACGATGACGCCGTAAACGCCCAGCGACGAGGCGGCGAGGACGTAAAGCATCCCGACATTGATGTCGGCGAGAACCACGCCGGCGTCGAACGGGATCACCGCCCACACGATCAGCGCGACCGTGAACGTGATCACCGGCGCGATCAGGAACAGCCCCTTGTTGGCGCCGGTCGGGACGATGGTTTCCTTCAGGAACACCTTGAGGCCATCGGCGAAGCTTTGCAGCAGCCCGAAGGGGCCGACCACGTTGGGCCCGCGGCGAAGCGCGATTGCCGCCCAGATCTTGCGATCGGCATAGATGATCATGGCCACCGCCAGCATCAGCGGGAGCGCGATGACGAGGATGCCGACCATGGTGGCGAAGAACCACGACCATTCGTAGGTGAACCACTTCTGGAACCAGGCGGTCATTCCGCGGCCTCCAGCGCGTCGGTGCGGCCGTGGACCAGCTCGCGCGAGCATTCGTCCATGGTCGGGCTGGCGCGGCAAATGGCGTTGGTGCGGTAGAAGTCGGAAATCGGATACACCACCGCCCCCTCCGCCTTGGCATCGAGCTTCGGCGGTGCCCACGGCAGCTCGATCAGCCCCGGCCGGCCGAGCTGCGGATAATCCGCGGCCATGGCGGCATGGAGCTGGTCGAAGCTGTCGAACGGCAGCGGCGCCTTCAGCAGCGCGGACACCGCACGGAAGATGGACCAGTCTTCACGCGCCTGTCCTGGCGCGAAGGCCGCCTGCTCCGACACCTGCACGCGGCCTTCGAGGTTCACATAGGTGCCGTGCTTTTCGGAATAGGCCGCCGCGGGGAGGATAAGGTCCGCCTGACGTGCACCGGCATCCCCGTGGTGACCGACATAGACCTTGAACGCGCCCTTTAAGCGCGCCGGATCAACCTCGTCGGCACCTAGCAAGAGCACCATCTGCGGCGCGGCCGCCTCGATGTCGGCAATCCCGCCTGCCTGCGCATAGCCGAGGATCAGCCCCGCCATTCGCGAAGCTGCGGTGTGGACGATGTTGAATCCGTTCCAGCCGTCCTGGACGAGCCTGAGCTTGTCGACCAGCGCCAGCGCCGCACCCATCGCATTCGCCGCCAGAGCGCCTGGCCCGACGATCACTGCCGGGCGCTCGGCAGCCGCGAAGGCATCTGCAACCTCCGCGGGTAGCCTGCCGAGCAGCTTGAGATCGTTGCCGATCCAGCTTACCCGCATGCCGAGATCGACCTCCTGGCCGATCCCGAAAATCTTCGCGCCCTTGCGATCTGCCTTGCGCAGCCGCGTGTTCACCAGCGGCGCTTCCCAGCGTAAATTTGAACCGACCAGCAGCACCGCGTCGGCATCCTCGATCCCGGCAATGGTCGAATTGAACGCCACCGCGCCGAGGTTCGTCACATCATAAGCCAGGCCGGTCTGCCGCCCTTCGAGCAGCGAAGAGCCCTGCCCCTCGAGCAATTTCTTCGCCGCATACATCGTCTCGGCGTCGAGCAGGTCGCCGGCGATTGCGGCAACGCTCGGGCCCGCCTTCTTCAGTCTTTTGGCGAAGACTTCCAGCGCCTCCTGCCAACTCGCCTCGCGAAGCTTGCCCTTCTCGCGCACCCACGGCCGGTCGAGCCGGTTGCGCACCAGCGCGTCGACGTGGTGGCGGGTCTTGTCGCTGATCCACTCCTCGTTGACGTCGTCATTGACGCGCGGGAGGATGCGCATGACCTGCCGCTGGCGGACGTCGAGACGGATGTTGGAGCCGACCGCGTCCATCACGTCGATGCCGGGCACTTTCCGCAGCTCCCACGGCCTCATCTCGAAGATGACCGGCTTCTGCAGCAGCGCGCCGACCGGGCACACGTCAGCGAGATTGCCGCTAAGCTCCGTCGTCACGGCCTTTTCGAGATAGGAAGTGATCTGGCTGTCTTCCCCGCGGTAGAGCATGCCCAACTCGGGAACGCCTGCCACCTCTTCCGAGAAGCGGATGCAGCGGGTGCACTGGATGCAGCGGGTCATCGCGGTCTTGATGACCGGTCCCATATACTTGTCGTCGATCGCCCGCTTGTTCTCGCCGAAGCGCGAGAAGGGACGGCCATACGCCATCGCCTGGTCCTGCAGGTCGCACTCGCCGCCCTGATCGCAGATTGGGCAGTCGAGCGGGTGGTTGATGAGGAGGAACTCCATCACCCCCTCGCGCGCCTTTTTCACCATCGCGGTGTCGGTGCGGATCAATTGCCCGTCGGCGGCCGGAAGCGCGCAGCTCGCCTGCGGCTTGGGCGGGCCGGGAGCGACCTCAACCAGGCACATGCGGCAATTGCCGGCAATCGACAGCCGCTCATGATAGCAGAAGCGCGGGATCTCCTTGCCGGCAAGCTCGCACGCCTGCAGCACGGTCGCGCCCTGCGGAACCTCGAGCTCGACGCCGTCGACGGTGACCTTAGGCATCGTCACGATCCTTGGTCTCTTCCGTCTCCCGACGATGTTCGATAGTGGTCACGCGAGGGCCGCTGCGGCGCGATGCGAGGAGAGCGACCACCGCCACGACTGCCACGATGATGATGATCGTCGTCATGTTCATCTGAGACCTTGTCCGGCTGGAACGGCGGCCTTCGCGAGGCGATAGTAATTCATGGCGATCGTGCCGCGAACCACGGTCGGATTAAGCGCGATCGTCTCGCCGGCCTTCGTACACCCAGCAAGTGCAGGTGACAGAGTCTTGAACCAAGTGCGTTCGTCAGCGGACTCCACTTCAGTCATCAAAAGCGCATGCGATGCGGCAGGGTCGGTTCGAACCACGCATTCACCGAGGGCGGACATGAAGATTGCGCCCCGCAGACCGGCCAAGGATTTCTCCCAAGTTCGCAGTTCGTCGCGGCTAAGGCGTTTGCCGGCAGGCGGCCTGATGTCCGCTTCAGCGATCGTTCCGTGTCGCAGGGGCGGTACAGCGGCAAAGCTTGTGCGCACGTCAGCCTTCAGTTCTAAGCCTACGAGCGCGTCTGCCAGTGCATAGCGCATCGTATGTCCAGGCAAGGTCATCATGACGTGACTGGAAGAGTCTACGGCCTGCAATAGGCAGTCGCCATCTGCGAGCTTGCTCACGATTCTCTTGTGACTTTCACCTTCAAGATGAGAGCCCATGACAAACCTCGCGGCTCGCTCCCGCATTCGCGCGGCAACGCAACGACCGAACCGAACATGAGCCTTGCGCGCCTCGCGGTGTGCGAGCGACTTGATTGCATCCGGCCGGGGTGGGTCCGGCGCGTTCCTGATCCGGCTAAACTCAGCATCGTCGCCCCAAATGGGACCCGGCTGGGCGCCTGCGCTCCCGGCGATGAGGGCCAAAGATAATGCCATCCGAACCCGCTTCATTCCGCCGCCTCCAGCATGGTCCGCCCGGCGCGCTCCGCAATTCTCCGCTCGATCTCCGGGCGGAAGTGTTTGATCAGGCCCTGGATCGGCCAGGCGGCGGCGTCGCCGAGCGCGCAGATGGTGTGGCCTTCGACCTGCTTGGTGACGTCGAGCAATTTGTCGATCGTCTCGACGCTGGCGTCGCCTTCGCGCA
>JALYPM010000130.1 GCA_030856365.1 Pseudomonadota bacterium | reverse complement strand
AGGACGGCATGATCCAGCCGTTCGAAGGCGACACGGCGATCTTCATCACGCCCGGTTACAAGTTCCGCGCGATTGACGGCTTGATCACCAACTTCCACTTGCCCCGCTCAACCCTGTTCATGCTGGTCAGCGCGCTGATGGGGCTCGACGTCATGATGTCGGCCTACGCCCACGCCATTGCGCAGGGGTACCGCTTCTACTCCTATGGTGACGGAAGTTTGCTTCTTCCGCAGCGGAGCTAACGGCGTCGCATGTCCGCTTTCGACCCATTGCGGACATTAGCTGACACATGCAGACTGTGACGATGGAAGCCATTTTCCTTATTGCCGCCATCGTCGTGGCAAGCATCTGTCTGCTGCTAGGTGCCGTCCCTGACCCATGGGTGATCATGGGGACTATTCGGCGCGACTGTGAACCTCGTCGTTTCTATTTTGTAGTTGGCGGATATGTTCTGATTGGTGCTCTGATGTCACTTGGATCATGGCTCGCGAACGACCGCGCTAAGGACGCGACTAGCGCCGGTTCTCAACCGAGTGCGCAGTCCAAGAGCTAATGTCCGCTTTCCACCCAAAGCAGACATTAGCCGAATGTGTGTATCCGCAAAGCAGACCTCGCACCCGCTTTCGGCATACACACAGGCCGCACGCAGGCTAACAGGGCACGGGCCCGATGTGGCCGCTCGCCCACGCTCTAACAGAAGCATGAAATCGCGGGAAAAACGCGCTTCCGATCGGCGCGCCGCCACCCTTGTCGGGCCGCTGAGCGCACCTATATCGCTCCCGAAATCAAAGAAGGCGGCTGCCTGCGAGGGCCGGCCCCTGGGGCATGAAGAGGGAAGACTATGGCCAAAGTGATCGGTATCGACCTGGGTACCACCAACAGCTGCGTTGCGGTGATGGAAGGCGGCAAGCCCAAGGTGATCGAGAACGCCGAGGGCGCTCGCACTACGCCGTCGGTCGTCGCTTTCACTAAGGACGGCGAGCGGCTGATCGGCCAGCCGGCCAAGCGCCAGGCGGTCACCAATCCGGACAATACGGTGTTCGCGGTCAAGCGCCTGATCGGCCGCCGTTTCGACGATCCGATCACCAAGAAGGACATCGAACTGGTACCCTACAAGATCGTCAAGGGCGCCAATGGCGACGCATGGGTGCAGGCTGGCGGCAAGGATTATTCGCCGTCGCAGATCAGCGCCTTCATTCTCCAGAAGATGAAGGAAACCGCCGAAGCCTATCTCGGCGAAACGGTCACCCAGGCAGTGATCACCGTTCCCGCTTACTTCAACGATGCGCAGCGGCAGGCGACCAAGGATGCCGGCCAGATCGCCGGCCTCGAGGTACTGCGGATCATCAACGAGCCGACCGCCGCGGCGCTTTCCTATGGGCTGGAGAAGAACGACGGAAAGACGATCGCCGTCTATGATCTTGGCGGCGGCACGTTCGACATTTCGGTGCTCGAAATCGGCGACGGCGTGTTCGAGGTGAAATCGACCAACGGCGACACCTTCCTCGGCGGCGAGGACTTCGACGCCAAGATCGTCGAGTTCCTGGCCGACAAGTTCAAGGCGAAGGAAGGCATCGACCTCAAGAGCGACCGGCTGGCGCTGCAGCGGCTCAAGGAAGCCGCGGAGAAGGCGAAGATCGAGCTGTCATCGGCGAACACGACCGAAATCAACCAGCCGTTCATCACCGCGCGCATGGAAGGCGGAGCGACGACCCCGCTTCACCTGGTGGAGACGATCACCCGCGCTGATCTCGAGAAGCTCGTTGGCGACCTGATCAACCGCACGCTCGAGCCGTGCCGCAAGGCGCTCAAGGATGCGGGCCTCGACGCCAAGGCGATCGATGAAGTCGTGCTGGTCGGCGGCATGACCCGCATGCCGCGCGTGCGCGAAGTGGTAAAGGAATTCTTCGGCAAGGAGCCGCACACCGGCGTCAACCCGGACGAGGTCGTCGCCATGGGCGCGGCGATCCAGGCCGGCGTTTTGCAGGGCGACGTCAAGGACGTGTTGCTGCTCGACGTCACGCCGCTGTCACTCGGCATCGAGACTCTGGGCGGCGTGTTCACGCGGATGATCGACCGCAATACGACCATCCCGACCAAAAAGAGCCAGGTCTTCTCGACCGCGGACGACAATCAGAACGCGGTGACGATCCGGGTCTTCCAGGGCGAGCGCGAAATGGCGGCGGACAACAAGGTGCTCGGCCAGTTCGACCTGGTCGGAATCCCGCCCGCGCCGCGCGGCGTGCCGCAGATCGAGGTCACCTTCGACATCGATGCCAACGGCATCGTCAACGTCAGCGCCAAGGACAAGGGCACCGGCAAAGAACAGCAGATCCGGATCCAGGCGTCGGGCGGGCTTCAGGACGCCGACATCGAGAAGATGGTCCAGGAAGCCGAGCAGTTTGCCGAGGAAGACAAGAAGCGCCGCGCCGCGGCCGAGGCCAAGAACCAGGCCGAGAGCCTGATCCACTCGACCGAAAGCCAGCTCAGGGAGCATGGCGACAAGGTCTCGGCCGACGTGAAGTCGGAGATCGAGACCGCGGTGGCCGAAGCCAAGACGGCGGTCGAGGGCGGTGATCCGGACACCATGACCGAGAAGACCAATGCGCTCGCGCAATCGGCGATGAAACTTGGCCAGGCGATGTACGAGCAGAGCCAGGCGCAGGCGCAACCCGAGGGCGATGCGGGTGTCGGTGGCGGCACTGGCGATTCCGGGGCCGAAACCGCGTCTTCCGCCAAGGAGGACGAGGTGGTCGACGCCGAATTCTCCGAAGTGGACGACGAGAAGAAGGCGTAAGGACATGCGTGCGCCGGCTGTTTTTCAGCGGCCGGCGCCGCCTGTGCGTATCGGAGAGCCGTGATGGCCAGCGAAGGCTATTACGAACTGCTGGGCGTTCCGCGCGGGGCGGACGACGGCACGATCAAGGCGGCCTACCGGCGGCTGGCGATGGAATTCCATCCCGACCGCAACGGCGGCTGCAAGGAAAACGAGGCGAAGTTTAAGGCCATCAGCGAGGCCTATGACTGCCTCAAGGACCCGCAAAAGCGCGCCGCCTACGACCGCTTCGGCAAGGCGGCGTTTCAGAATGGCGGGCAGGACCCGTTCGGCGGCGGGGCGGGGTTCGACGGCTTTTCCGATATTTTCTCATCCATTTTCGGCGACTTCATGGACCCCCGCGGCCAGCGCCAGAACGCCGCGCGGGGGGCGGACCTTCGCTACGATCTCGAGCTGACTCTGGAGGAGAGCTTCGCCGGCAAGGAGGCGGCGATCGCGGTCGAGGCGAATGCCACCTGCGAGCATTGTTCAGGCCGCGGCTGCACCCAGGCGGACAGCTGCGCGCGCACTTGCGAGACCTGCGGCGGCGCGGGACGAGTCCGTGCCCAGCAAGGCTTCTTCATGGTCGAGCGCGGCTGCCCGACCTGCCGCGGCGCCGGCGAAGTGATCGCCGACCCCTGCCGTAACTGCGGCGGCGAAGGGCGCGCGCTCAAGCGGCGCTCGCTGTCGGTGAAGGTCCCGGCCGGAGTCGACGAAGGCACCCGCATTCGCGTCCAGGGGGAAGGCGAGGCGGGCGTCCGGGGCGCGGCGAGCGGCGACCTCTACATCTTCATCCACCTGAAGCGGCACCCGATTTATTCGCGCGAGGGCACCACGCTGGTCGCCGAATGCCCGGTCAGCTTCACCACCGCGGCGCTGGGCGGATCGATCAGCCTGCCCGGGCTCGACGGGCAGCGGATCGAGGTGAAGATCCCGGCTGGCATCCAGTCCGGCGAGCAGCTCCGCCAGCGCGGGAGCGGGATGACGGTGCTCAACGGCCGCGGCCGCGGCGACCTGGTCGCGCGGATCCTGGTCGAAACGCCGACGCGCATGTCCGCCAAGCAGAAGAAATTGCTCGCGGAATTTCGCGAGACGGAGACCGGCGACGAGTGCCCGGCTGCGCGGAGCTTCTTCGGCCGAATCAAGGAATTGCTAGGCGCTTAAGCGCGCGTGAGCTGCTCGATCTCCAGCCGCATGGCGAACATCTGGGCGAACAGGCCGGCGGCGGCGTGCGTTTCGAGGTCGCAGGGGCGGGGGGTGCGGTTGTCGCAGTGGAACCAGCCGATCGTTTCCGTGCCGCGCTGGATCGGGATCGACATGGTCGCCGCGATGCCATGCGAGCGGAGCAGCGCGCGTTCGTCCGGGCTGGCGGCGGCGAGGACTGCCTGCTCGACCGAGCGGTGGCGGGCCTTGCGGGGATAGACGGGCACCGGATCCGACTGGACATCGGCGATCACGCGCGAGCGCAGGCAGCGCCGTTCCGGAAGCTCGTCGAGGACGAACTTGCCCCTTGAGCTGTGCGCCTGCCGGCCGCCGACGGTGACGACGGCGCGGTCGAAGCCGGTGAGGGCGCGCATGCGGCGGGCACCCGATTCGAGCAGCGAGGAGCCGCGCTCGGGCATTGCAGCGACTAGGCCGCCGACCGATCCGATCGCTTCGCCAAGGCCCTGGGCGGCGGTGTCGACGCCTTCGAGCAGGACGCGGCCGTGGCTGGCCTGGAACACGAGGTCGAACCAGCGCTGGTCCTCGGTCAGCCGCACGCGATAGGCGCAAAAGGAACCGCCCGAGCTGCTGAGGCGCGAAAAGAGGTTGCGCAGGTCGTGGAGCGCCTGGGCCTTGACGAACTTGCTGAGCGGCTGGTCGACGATGGTGACGTGCGATTCACCGAGGAACTTGTGGACGTTCTCCGAGGCGCGGGTGACGATCCAGTCGGGCGATAGAACCAGCAGGAAGCCGGCGGGCTGGATCGCGGCAAAGTCCTCGGCCAGCGCAGTTTCCGCGCTTGCAGCTTGCGCTTCGACGGACGCGGCGGCGCTCTGGCCGGTCATTTCGAAGGAATCCCCCACCCGGCTTTTGTAACGCGTAAATCCACGAAAAACACTGGCTTAAGTTATTCCGGCTGGCGCTCGCCCGATCCGAATACCCGCGCGAAGATGGCGTCGACATGTTGCAGATGGTGGTCGAGGTCGAACAGGCGCTCGAGTTCGGCTGCCGGAACATGGCGAGTGACGTCGGGATCCGCCTTGAGCAGGTCGATCAGCGCGATCTGGCCGTCGGCCTCCCACACCTTCATCGCGTTGTGCTGGACGAGGGCGTAGCTGTCCTCGCGGCTGACGCCCGCCTGGGTCAGCGCTAGCAGCACGCGCTGCGAATGGACAAGGCCACCCATGCGGTCGAGGTTGCGTCGCATGCGCTCCGGGTAAACCAGCAATTTGTCGATCAGGCCGGTCAGCCGGGCAAGCGCGAAGTCGAGCGTGATGCAGGCGTCGGGACCGATGAATCGCTCGACCGAGGAGTGGGAGATGTCGCGCTCGTGCCACAGCGCGACATTTTCCATCGCCGGTGTAACGGCGGCGCGGACGACGCGGGCGAGGCCGGTGAGGTTCTCGCTCAGCACCGGATTGCGCTTGTGCGGCATCGCCGAGCTGCCCTTCTGGCCGGGCGAGAAAAATTCCTCGGCCTCGAGCACTTCGGTGCGCTGGAGGTGGCGGACTTCGACCGCGAGCCGTTCGATCGAGGAGGCGATCACGCCGAGCGCGGCGAAGAAGGCGGCGTGGCGGTCGCGGGGGATGACCTGGGTGGAGATCTGTTCGGGGGTGAGGCCGAGCTCGCGCGCAACATGCTCTTCCACTTCGGGCGGAACGTTGGCGAAGGTGCCGACGGCGCCGGAGATGGCACAGGTGGCGACCTCGTCGCGGGCGGCGATCAGGCGCGCGCGGTTGCGGTCGAACTCGGCGTAGGCTTGGGCGAGCTTGAGGCCGAAGCTGGTCGGCTCGGCGTGGATCCCGTGGCTTCGGCCGATAGTCGGGGTGCGCTTGTGCTCGAGGGCACGGCGCTTGAGCACTTGGAGCAGCGCATCGATGTCCGCGATCAGCAGGTCGGCGGACTGCTTGAGCTGCACGGCGAGCGCGGTGTCGAGGATGTCGGAGCTGGTCATGCCCTGGTGGAGGTAGCGGGACTCCGGGCCCATCTTGCTTCCGGCCCAGGTGAGGAAGGCGATCACGTCATGCTTGGTGACGGCCTCGATCTCGTCGATCGCGGCGACGTCGATATCGCCGAGCACGTCGGCGTCATAAGCGGCGCGGATTTTCCGGGCATCCTCATCGGGGATCATTCCGATGCGGCCCTGCGCCTCGGCGGCGAAAACCTCGATGGCGAACCAGATGCGGTAGCGGTTCTCGGGCGACCAGATGGCGGTCATTTCGGGGCGGGAGTAGCGGGGGACCATGGCCGCGGCGGCTAGCAGAGGAAGGGGGCGTGCGGCAATTCCTCCACTGCATTTACAGAGGAGGTGGCAGCGCGAAGCGCTGACGGAGGGACCCCTCCACCAGCTGCACTGGTCCCCCTCCCCTCGAAAACGAGGGGAGGAATTTAGAAAAGCCCCAGCGCCTTCATGCTGCTGCGCCCCTGCGAGCCGACGATGACATGGTCGTGGACGGCGATTTTCATGTGGCGACCGGCTTCGACGAGGTCGCGGGTGAGGGCGATGTCCTGGCGGCTGGGGGCGGGGTCGCCGCTCGGGTGATTGTGGACGATGATGATCGCGGTGGCGCCGAGCGCGATGGCGCGGCTGATGACTTCGCGGACGTGGACGGCGGCTTCGTCGACCGAGCCTTGCCATAAGCTCTCGTTGGCGATCAGCAGATTCTTGGCGTTGAGGAAGAGGACGCGGACTTCCTCGACCGCCGAATGCGCCATCGCCGCCTGGAGGTAATCGCCAAGCGCGTCCCAGCTCGACAGGATTGGGCGGCCCTCGATCTTCGTCTCGAGCAAGCGCAACGCGGTTGCCTCGGCGATCTTCAAGGCGCCGATGGTGCCTTCGCTGAGGCCTTCGGCACGAAGGGCCTGCGGAGCCGCATCGAGCAAAGGGCCAATTCCGCCAAAACGGGCCACGAGTTGCTTTGCAAGCGCCTTGGTATCGCGGCGGGGGATGGCAAGGGCGAGCAGATATTCGACCAGCTCATGATCGAGCAGGGC
>JALYPM010000104.1 GCA_030856365.1 Pseudomonadota bacterium | reverse complement strand
TGCGACGGCTTCTTCTATCGCGGGAAGAAGGTAGCGGTGATCGGCGGCGGCAATACCGCGGTCGAGGAAGCACTCTACCTCACCAACCACAGCCATGACGTCACCTTGATCCACCGCCGCAACAGCTTCCGCGCCGAGAAGATCCTGCAAGATCGCCTTTTCGCGAACGACAAGATCAAGGTCGTGTGGGATTCGGAAGTTGTCGAGTTCGTTGGCGGCGGCGAGCCGGAGACTTTGATCGGGCTCGACATTCGCAACCGCCGTACCGGTGAGATCAGCCGCGTCGATTGTGACGGTGCCTTCGTGGCGATCGGCCATGCACCCGCGACCGAGCTGTTCGCAGGCAAGGTCGCACTCGATGACGACGGCTATATCGAGGTCGAGACCGGCACGACCCGCACCACCGTTCCCGGCGTGTTCGCCTGCGGAGACGTGATGGACAAGACCTACCGCCAGGCGGTCACCGCCGCCGGTACCGGCTGCATGGCCGCGCTCGACACCGAGAAATTCCTCGCCGCCGAGGAATATGAAGCGATCGCGGCCGAGTAGAGCGCCTTCTGCGGCTTAAGCCGCTGCGCGTTTCTGGCCGGGAGCCCCCGGCACCGGCTCGGAGGGGTCGTTGCCGAGGGCGACGATGCGATTGTCGCCGTCGACATGGACCACGCGCGGCCTCAGCGAGCGCGCGTCGGCCTCGTCCATCACCGCATAGCTCATGATGATGACGAGGTCGCCAGCATGGACGAGGTGTGCCGCAGCGCCGTTGATGCTGATGGTGCGGCTGCCGCGCGGCCCGGGGATGACGTAGGTCTCGATCCGCGCGCCGTTTGTGATGTCAACGATCGCCACCTGCTCGCCTTCCAGCAAGTCGGCGGCCTCCATCAGGTCGCGATCGATCGCAACCGATCCTACATAGTGAAGATCCGCCTGAGTCACGGTGGCGCGGTGGATCTTCGACTTCATCATCACGCGCATCAAGGCACCGGCTCCTTCGAAACGCCTCTCGGCGGTCGCCAATTACCAGATTTGTCTTCACCCGCCACTAATCAAGTGCTGCACTGCAGCATCAATCGTAGCGCGCTTTGACGAAATAGAGGCCGTCCGGCGGCGCGTTGAACCCGAGCGCGGCGCGGTCCCGGGCCTCCAGCGCCTCCCGCATCTGCTGCGGCCGCCATTGCCCGCGCCCGACCAGTCCTAGGCAGCCGACCATCGATCGCACCTGATGGTGGAGGAAGCTGCGCGCCGCCGCGTGGACGTGAATTTCCTCTCCCACGCGCTCGACGTCGAGCCGGTCGAGCGTCTTCACTGGGCTCTCCGACTGGCAATGCGCCGAGCGGAAGGTCGTGAAGTCATGACGTCCAACCAGCAACGCCGCCCCCTCGGCCATCGCAGCCAGGTCCAACGACTCCCCGAGATGCCACACCCGCCCGCGGTCGAGCGCCGGCGGCGCTCGGCGGTTCAGAATGCGATATAAATAGCGCCGCTCGACGCAAGAGAAGCGCGCGTGCCAGTCGTCCGCGACCGGCTCCGCTGCAAGCACCGAAATCGGCTCCGGCCGGACCAGCGCATTGACGCCTTCGCGAAGCCGATGCTCGGTGAGCGGCTTTGTGATGTCCACGTGGGCTTCCATCGCCAGCGCATGAACGCCGGCATCGGTCCGCCCCGCGCCTTGAACCGTTGCGGTCTGCCCTGACATCTTGCCGATCGCCTGCTCGAGCGCCTGCTGGACCGACAACCCATTCTCCTGGCGCTGCCACCCGACGAACGGCCGCCCGTCATATTCCACCGTCAGCCGCCAGCGGGTCACTGGAGAATTGTCCCCGCCGGAACCGCAAACCCGCGCAGCAATTCGCCAGGTGACATCGAACCCCGGCCGGCGCGTTGCACCTTCAGCGGCCGGATGCCCCCCTCGCCGCAAGCAATGGTCAGTACCTTGTCGAGCACTTCGCCGGGCTGACCGGCTGCTTCGGTCACTTCGACGTCGAGCAGCTTCACCCGCTCGCCATTCACTTCGAACCAGGCGCCGGGGGCCGGGGCAAACGCCCGCACCTGCCGCTCAATCTCGTCCGCGCTGCGGCTCCAGTCGATGCGCGCTTCAGCCTTGTCGATCTTCGCCGCGTATGTGACCCCATCCTCCGGCTGCGGCTCGCCAGCGCGCGGACTGCCAGCCCATTCTAGCAAAGCCGCCGCGCCGAGTTTCTCAAGCTCCTCCGTAATTTGGCCAGCATTCTTGCGATCGATCGGAAGCTCGCGCCTGAGCAGCATCGGCCCCGTGTCGAGCCCTTCCTCCATCTCCATGATCGTCACGCCGGTCACTTCATCGCCCGCCAGGATCGCTCGCTGGATCGGCGCCGCGCCCCGCCACCGCGGCAGCAGTGACGCGTGGATATTGACGCAGCCTATCCGCGGCGCATCGAGGATCGGCCTCGGCAGGATCAAGCCGTAAGCCGCAACCACCGCGATATCGGCACCTAACGCAGCGAACCGCTCCTGCTCCTCCGCATTGCGCAGGCTCTTCGGTGTCCGCACCTGGATGCCGAGCGCCTCCGCCCGCTCATGCACGGCTGTTCGGCGCTCGCTCTTGCCGCGGCCGGCCGGGCGTGGCGGCTGCGAATAGACGGCGACCACGTCGTGCCCCGCCGCCACCAGCGCCTCCAGGCTCGGCACCGCGAAGTCGGGCGATCCCATGAAAATGATCCGCATGTGGCGCCCTATGGCGGAGCGGGCCGATTCTGCCTACCTCGGCCCGCATGGCCAGTCAGGAAATCGAAGCGCTTGCCTCCGCTCTCGCGCGGCTGCCCGGCCTTGGCCCGCGCTCGGCCCGCCGCGCCGTACTCCACTTGATGAAGCGCCGCGAAGGCGCGCTGCAGCCGCTTCTTGCCGCGCTGCAGTCGGTGTCCGAGCGCCTGTCGAACTGCTCCACGTGCGGCAATGTCGACACCTCCGATCCCTGCAGCATCTGCCGCGATCCGCGCCGCGACGAGAAATCCTTGTGCGTGGTCGAGGAAGTCGCCGACCTCTGGGCCCTCGACCGGTCACGTCTGTTCCCCGGCCGCTACCACGTGCTCGGCGGCCACCTCTCGGCACTCGAAGGCGTTCGCCCCGAAGACCTCACCATCGACAGACTCGTCCGGCGCGTCTCGGACGGAGGCATCGACGAAGTGGTACTGGCGATGAATGCGACGCTGGAAGGGCAGACGACGGCGCACTATCTGGCCGAGCGGCTGGAGAGTTTCCCGGTGCGGCTGACGCAGCTCGCGCACGGGCTGCCGGTGGGCGGGGAGCTCGATTATCTGGATGAGGGGACGCTTGCCCAGGCGCTCCGCGCGAGACGCCCGATTGCTTGACGGCTTCCGCGCCCGCTCCTAGCTCCCCGCCCATGTCGCTCATGCCGATTATCGAAGTTCCCGATCCGCTGCTGCGTTCGCAGTCGGCCTCCGTCGAGCGCGTCGACGACGATTTGAAGCGGCTGGTCTCCGACATGTTCGAGACAATGTACCAAGCGCCGGGCATCGGCCTCGCCGCTATTCAAGTCGCCGTGCCGCGGCGCCTGCTCGTCATCGACCTGCAAGATCCGGACCCGGTCAGCGAGGGCGAGGAGGAAGGGCCGCCGGTCAAGCGGCCGCACGTCTTCATCAACCCGGAAATCCTTCACCGCTCCGACAAGAGCAAAAGCTACACCGAGGGCTGCTTATCGATCCCTGATCAATATGCCGAAGTCGAGCGGCCGGACGTCGTCCGCGCGCGCTGGTTGGGTCTTGACGGCAAGAGCCACGAAGGCGAGTTCGACGGGCTGATGTCTGTCTGCCTCCAGCACGAAGTCGACCATTTAAACGGCGTGCTGTTCATCGACCATCTGTCGCGGCTGAAGCGCGACATGATCTTCAAGAAAGTGGTCAAGGCGCGAAAGGACCGCCAGGCCCACGTGCTCTAGCGGTCAGGCCGGCGTGATGCTCGCCGCGGCCTTGCGGCAATCCTCGGCGCATTCGCGGCACATCTGCGCGCACAGCCGGCAATGCTCGTGGTCGTGCTTCTCGCATTCGGCGGCGCAGGCCTCGCAGACCCGGGCGCATACCTCCAGCATCTCCTTCAGAATCGCCTCGTTGGAGCCCGTGCGGCGCACCGCCAGCTTGCCGGTCGCTTCGCAGACGTCGGCGCAATCGAGGCACAGGCGCATGCACTGGCTCATGTCCATGTCCTCGGCGGCGTCGGCATCGGCGCAGCTCAGGCACATGCGGGCGCAGTACATCAGGTGATGCGCGGCATCGCCCAGCGGCTGGTTGACGTGGCCCTCGACGTCGGGGTGCAGCGCGATCATCTTGCGAATGGACATGGTTTCTCCCTCTCTCTCGTCAACGGCCAACGTTCCTCTTGAGCCATGGGTCCGCCCGTCCTAGAGTTCGCTTTTCGTTCCTCGAGGGAATCGATCATGGACGCGGCGCTTATCGCCTTCATTCTCATCGGCTTGCTGGTCGGCGCCGCGATCGGCTGGCTCGCCGGCAGCCGCAGCGCCGCGGCCGCGAAGCAGGTCACCGAGAACCTCCGCCACCAGCTCGACGAGGTGGTGAGGGAGCGCGACGAGAATCGCCAGGCGGCGAACGACCTCTCCGCCCTGCGCGCCTCGCAGGAGGAGCGCGAGCGGTCATTCGAGGCGCGCCTCGCGGACATCCGCGCCAGCGAGGAAGAAACCAAGTCGCGCCTTGCCGCCCAGTTCGCCGAAGTCGGCGCCAAGATGCTCGGCGAAGCACAGAAACAGTTCCTCGAACGCGCCGACGCCCGCTTCAATCAGGCTGGCGAGAAGCACGAAGAGAAGCTCAAGACCCTGCTGCAACCGGTGGAGACGACACTCAAGCGCTACGAAGAGGGGCTGGCGAAGGTCGAGAAGGAACGGGTCGACCAATATGCGGGGCTCCGCGAGGCGGTCGAGCTGGTCCGTGCGGGGCAGGGGCAGGTCCGCGACGAGACCCGCAACCTCGTCAACGCACTTCGCTCCTCGCCCAAGCACCGCGGGCGCTGGGGCGAGCAGAGCCTTCGCAACGTGCTCGAGCAGGCCGGGCTGAGCCCCTACGCCGACTTCCGCACCGAAGTCTCGGTGGACGGCGAGGACGGCCGCCTGCGCCCCGATGTCGTCGTTCGGCTGCCCGGCGGACGCCAGCTGATCATCGACGCCAAATGCTCGCTCAACGCCTATCTCGACGCCTGCGACGAAGTGGACGACGACAAGCGCGCCGCCTGCTTCCGCGCCCACGTCGCCTCAATCCGCACCCACGCGCAGCAGCTCGGCTCCAAGGCCTATTGGTCGCAGTTCGACGATTCGGCCGAGCTGGTGGTGATGTACGTCCCCGGGGAGCATTTCCTCAATGCAGCGCTAGAGGTCGATCCGACGCTTTGGGAATGGGCGTTCGAGCGCAAGGTGCTGCTTGCCACCCCGACCAACCTCGTCGTCGTGGCGCGCACCGCCGCCCATCACTGGGAGCAATCCGCTCGAAACGAAGCCGCGGAGGAAATCGCCAAGCTCGCCAAGGAATTGCACTCGCGCCTTGCGACCATGGCTGAACATATGGCGCGGGTCGGCAAGAACCTCGCTACCGCCAATGGCGCCTACAACCAGATGGTCGGCAGCTTCGAAAGCCAGGTCCTCTCGCAAGCCCGCAAGTTCGAGGGACTCGGCGCCGGCAGCGCAAAGTCTCTCGGTGGCGCTCCAATGATCGAGGCTAGTCCAAGGCCGCTGACGAAGATAACAAC
>JALYPM010000060.1 GCA_030856365.1 Pseudomonadota bacterium | reverse complement strand
CCCCTGGCCACACACCTTCGGGTTTCACGAGGTCTTCCATGCACTCGTCATCGCAGCCGCCGCCGTACACTACGTCGCGATGATCGGATGGGTCCTGCCCGCAGCGCGCGCTTGACGCGCGCGCTCGCCGGTGCTCGGCGTTGACGGCGGATCTCGCGGGGCGTCCTGTGCGCGCGTTGCGCGCCACCGTCGCTGAAAGGAAAATGCGCCTGCGCCTACGCCGCTGCCTGCTGCAGCGTGACGCTGTGCCCGAGCCGTTGGAGTTGAGCGACGAGGCGTTTGGTCTGGCGTTCGGGGTTGCGGCGAGCGAGGTGGTCGGGGCCGAGGTCGGTGTAGATCTCGCCGGTTGTGAGCATGTGCCAGATCGCGCAGAGCATCGAGTGCTTGACTGCGCCGATCGCTTTGTTGTGGCCGCCCTGGGCCTTCTTGCGGCGGTAGAGCGCCTGCAGGTACGTGTCGGTGCTGCGGGTCGCAGCCATCGCGGCTTCCTTGAGCGCGAGGTTCAGCCACTTCGAGCCCTTGCGGGTCTTGCCCGAGCGGCGTTTGCCGGCGGACTGGTCGTTGCCGGGGCATTGCCCGGCCCATGACGCGAGGTGCGCGGCGGTCGGGAACACCGACATGTCCACGCCGATCTCCGCGATCACGTTCTGGGCGGTGAGCTCACCGATGCCGGGGATCGTGCATAACAGCTGCACCGCGCCCGAAAAAGGGGCGAGCTTCGCCTCGATCGCTTCGCCCAGCGCCAGGATCTGGGCGTCCAAGAAGTCCAGATGCGCGAGAATCGAGCCGATCAACAGGCTGTGCAGCTCCTCAAAGCGGCCTTCCAGCGCCTCGGTCAGCTCAGGAATCTTGGAGCGCAGCCGGCCCTTGGACATCTCCGCGAGCACCATCGGGTCAGTCGTCCCGGACACCAGCGCGTCGAGCATCGCCCGGCCCGACACGCCGAGGATGTCCGTTGCCACGCAGTCCAGCTTGATCCCGGTGTCTTCCAGCGCCTTGTGCAACCGGTTGGCCTCACGCTGACGCTCGGCGATCTGCGCCTTGCGATAGCGCGTCAGCTGCCGGAGTTCGCGGATCGGCTTGGGCGGCACGAAGCTCGAGCGCAAGAGCCCCGCTTCGGCAAGCCGGCACAGCCACTGCGCATCGGCGACGTCGGTCTTTCGGCCCGGGACCTGCTTGACATGCCGCGCGTTGACCAGCAGCAGCTCGAAGTCGTCCTCCAGCACGTGCCAGACCGGCTTCCAGTACACGCCGGTCGCTTCCATCGTGACCTGCGTGACCTTGTGCGCCTTGAGCCAGTCGCGCAGCACCAACAGGCCCCGGACGGTCGTCTTGAACTCCTGCACCTGCTCCACGCGCCCGCCCTCGCCGGGAACGCGAACGCAAGCGGTGGTCTGCGCCTTGTGGACATCAAGCGCCGCGGGACGCTCGACGATCACCTCCATCACGACCTCCTCGGTTGCAACGATCAACACGATCGCCGCCTACCAAGAGGCCTCCGAAACAGACGAGTCTGAAAAGCGTGCTCAAGGCAACAGTCCCGGGATCCGGGGGAGGCCCCCACACCAAACTAACCTCGGGCTCTGAGGCACCATAGAGAGCGGGGCGTCAGGCAGGCGACCCCGCAATCATCCCCATTTTCACCCGCCCCGAGCGGCAAAGCCGCCAGGAGAACTAACGTGAAGATCATGGCCCGCGACGACCCGTCCGCCGTCGAAGGCGCCGTCGACCTGCTGAGCAGCTCGGGCACCGGACCACTATGGGGAATGGCGAGCACGGACCTGAACGCCACGCTGCTGGCGTGGCCGCCGGGTCACGAGGTGGCCGAGCACGTCAACGCGGAGCTCGACGTGCTCGTCACCGTGCTGAGCGGGCGGGGCACCGTGATCATCGAGGGCGAACCCCATGACCTGGCGGCGGGCAGCGCGATCCTCGTCCCCCGTGGCACACGTCGCCGCATCAAGGCCGGCGACACCGGTCTGCGCTACCTCTCGGTCCACCGGCGCCGCGGGCCGTTGCAGATCCATGCGGCACCGAAAGGCTGACGAGCGACGAGCGCAACATCGGCTTCACTCACCGCGCCGATCGCCCACGGCCGGCGAGCTTTTCCGGCACGCTGCTCGAGCTTGCGCACCGGAGCACTGCCCGCGGGGGTCCAGT
Organism: Pseudomonadota bacterium; assembly: GCA_030856365.1. GTDB lineage: Bacteria > Pseudomonadota > Alphaproteobacteria > Sphingomonadales > Sphingomonadaceae > Sphingomicrobium. The sequence goes on along the minus strand of JALYPM010000060.1, from coordinate 61 downwards.
GAGATCGTTCAACCGTCGCGGCCCATCGGGTAACGTCAAACACGATGGCAGACGTCAATCC
>JALYPM010000028.1 GCA_030856365.1 Pseudomonadota bacterium | reverse complement strand
TTCAGCTCGTAAAATTCCTTCAGGGTGACAAGCAACTGCAGCCACAGGTTGCGCCGTTGGTCGCCCGCGACGCGGACCTCGCGCGCTATGAGGCCGAGGAATGGCAGCCGTCAGACCTGCACATCGTCGAGATCAGCTCTTCCAAACGGATTACCTGCGGAAGCGATGCGGTCCAAAGCAACTATCTCGATCACCACTTCGCTGATTTCTTCGCAAGCAAGGAGCGGACCAAAACCTTCTGGAACCTTGTCAAACGGGCGCATAGGCGGGACCTCATCCACTACTTGCGGCAAGAGCGGACTTACCGGCTGCTGTCACTTGAAGAACGGGAGCTGTTGGCAGGCCTGCAATTGGAGCAGCAATCGTTCAAGGCAATCAAGAGCGACATGGCCGAGATTGTTGAGCGCCTTGGCAAGGAAAGGCTGCTCTTCGTCACCCATGTCAATGTGACCACGCCTGACGGTGAGCTGATTCCTTCTCGTGACCGGTTGATCCGCTGGGTCAGGATGGCGGCGGAGCAGCTCGAAGTGCCTGTGTTCGACCCAACTCCCTCGATGCGAGCGTTCGGCCAGGAGAACGCACTGGAGCACGGCGGACTGGATCTGACGCACTACACTCCGGCCTTCTACGATACGGTGTATGAGGAAATGCACCGGGCACATGTCGCCTTAATGATGGGCACCTCGACTGGCGTAGAACTTTCCGAAAGCCCCGGCGAGCAGGCCGCGAGGACCGCCGCACACTTGGAAGCGATGCTCGAACTCGGTGACTTTTTTCCTACGTCCCGCGACGTGCACGCGGCGGTCGCCGAGACGCCTGATGCCCTCCCATTGATCGAACTTCGCGGTCTGATCCGACTTCGTATTGGGGACTTTCCAGGCGCAGTGGCCGATCTCACTCGACGAGGCGACGACCGCGCTCTTTCCCAATCCATGCGCGTTGGGCTAGTCGAAGCCTTGAACGCGACCGGCGATCCTGCCGGTGCCCTGCGCGTGGCCGAGAATCTGCTGGCTGACGAATATGAAAGCGCCGGCATGTATCGTGCGGCGGCCGAATCCGCGCAGAGGATCGGCAAGACAATCCAGGCGATCGCTTATGAGAAGCAGGCCTTTCGAGCGGATCGATCCGACTTGTCGCCGGCGCTCAATGCGCTGGTGCTCCTAGCGAAGCAGAGATCGCCGGATGAGCAGTCCGCGTGGCGGGCGGAGGTCCTGGAGAATATCGAAACATCCGCCAACGGTGCGTTTGAAGTCAGTGTGTGGGCGATACAGCACACCGACGAGGAGCTATTTGCAGCGGCACTCAAATCGGCAGCTCGGCTCGAAAAGGGGGGAACCATTGATCTGTTCGAAGACTCCTACAACGCAGGGATGTATCGGGCTGCGGCGCATTCGGTTCCCATCATATCCGCCCTGGGCAGGGTGGCACGTAGCTTGTCGGACCGCCGAAATGCGGTGATTGCCGGTCTGATCGACAAAGCACGCTGGGTATTCGAGAACGGCCGTTCGGCCGAAGCGTACGAAATTGCGAACGCCATTCTTGCTCTGGAGGATGTAACCAGCAGCCAAATTCCGACGAAGAAGCTCGCGCGAGAGGCGCGCCGGCTGATGAAAGTAATGTCGCAGCAAATTCGGGCGACCATCCGTGACGCTTACAAGCAGAAGAATACCTCTGAGGTGCTGCGCATCGGCGAAGCAGCCGGCGACCTTCTCCCCACGCTGCCGGACGTGGCGGTCGTGTTCGCGCGATCACTGCATCTGGCCGACAGGACCGATGAAGCGGTTTCCGTTATAGTGAAGGCTCAATTGCAGAACAGCGACAGCTTCACGGTAACCTACTGGGCAGCCCGGCTCGCGGCGATCGCTGGCGACTATGGCACTGCCTTAGAAATGTACGGCGCCCTCCGCCGGTCCGACGACCCCCAGGTTTCGACAATCAGCGCCGAATTGGAGCGTTTCTTCACCGGAGTGGAAGGACGTGCGGCCAAGAATCTCCGCAACCTGATCCACACCGGACGTTTTGCCGCCGCCGTGCGCCTTGCTGTGCTCTTAAAGCGAGAAGTCGGCGCTGCAGAGCGGGTCGAGCGCGAACTCCGTCGTCTGTACAGCTCGCTTCGGGACCTGGTCAGCAGCGGGCAGTTTGACGACGCCGTTTGCCTTGCCACTCTCATAGAGCGGGAGATTGGCGTTGATAGCCGGGTCGAGCGCGAGCTACGTCGCATGTACAACTCGCTGCGCAAGCGTCTGAAAGCGATCGACGCGGGCGAGGGTGAGCCAGATGAGCGCGAGCCCATCCTCCGTCAGTTGCTCACGGTCCGACCTGCGGATGTGTTGGCTTTGCGCTGGCTTGCGCGAGAGATGATGCGACAGCTCCGCTTCATGGAAGCCGCCGAAGTGTGGGCGCGGCTGCTTGCCCTCGATCCCACTGACGATACGGCCGCGCTGCACCATGAACGATGCGTCAAAATGGCCGAACGCAGGGTCACTGTGTCTAGCGGCGACCTTGACGCCGTAGCTTGACCTTTGGTCCAATTGTAGCGATGTGGTGGCATACCCGAGTGCTAAGTTGTTGAGCTTAAACACAGCAATGGTTCAGCTCTACAAAGTCACGACGGTTAGTGAAAGGGGTACGCGTGCTTGATAATCATGCCGAGGAGGCGCCTGGCGACCTTGCGCCATGTGAAATCGAGTCCGCCGCTCATGACCTGCTGAAGATCACTGACGAGCGGGCTTTTCAGGCTGAATTACGTGCGCTCGACGAGCGTTTCCCAGGGAGCCACGCGGTTTTTGCATCCCGCGTCCGGCGGCTGATCCGGACCAAGGCCACTTCCGAGGCGACCGCTTTGATCGACGGCTTCGACTTCGGTCCGGTCACCGACGCGCTCACCCACATGCGCAAGGCCGAGTTGCTCTACGAAGCTCATGAGTTCGAGCGGGCCGACGGGTTGTTCAAGCTCCTGATGGAGACGGACACCGACCATCGTCGCGACGTGGCGATGCGCTACGCCAAGAAGCTCTTCACGGACGGAAGCCTGGTCAAGGCATGCGAGGTGCTGGAGCCCGTTCGTGATCGTTTCAGCGAAGGCGGCAAAGGCCACGCGCAAGTCGTCAAATTCGAGACCCTCCGGAATCTCTTGACCGCCCTCGAGCGCCGGCAACCGTTGCCGGACGAGAATTGCCGCATCGTCGCGATGAAGCACGCAATTCTTCATTTTCGGAACCGGACACTCCGCTCCAGAGGGGATGATTCGCTGGGGCGCTTGACGTTGATGACCGGCGGCTTGGGGCCGGGCGGGGCCGAGCGCCAACTGACAAGACTGGCGATGGAACTCGACCGCGCGCGAATGCGCAGCGGCGCTGTCGGAGGTGTGCCGCTAGATCGTCCGGTCGAGGTGCTGGTTCGCTCGCACGGCCCTGAAAAGCAGAACGATTTCTATCTGGCGGACATCGAGTCGGCAGGCGTTGAGCTGCACCAGATCAACGGGTTCGAGGTGGTCCCGCCCAAAAATCTGGGCATCGAAGATCCTGAACTCCTCCTGCTACTCGATTATCTGCCGCCCAGTGTGAATTACGGGGTTCGGCGGCTCACACGGCATTTCGTGACATCGGGCACCGACACTGCGTCCATTTGGCAGGACGGCGCCTGCCTATTCGGCGGCCTCGCCGCGTTGATCGCTGGCGTTCCGCAAGTGCAGCTGTCGATCCGCGGACTTCCTCCGAGCATGCGGCGGCACATGTTCCGGCCGGAATATGAGGTTTTCTACCGCGCGATGGCGCAAGTTCCTGGCGTCACCTTCGTCAGCAACAGCATCTCGGCGGCGCGCGCCTACGCCGAATGGCTGGACGTTTCCCCTGATCGGGTCGCAATCGTGTACAACGGCGTCGAGCCCATGTCGCCCGAGCCCTCGCCCAATTGCGAGGAGCGCTGGTCCAGGTTCGTCGAAGCGACCCCCGAAGCCACACATACTGTCGGGGGCGTGTTCCGCTTCGACACCGACAAGCAGCCGTTATTGTGGATTCGGTTCGCGGCCCGCTACCTGAAGCGCCATCCGGACTCTCGAATGTTGCTGGTTGGCGGCGGCCGTCTCCTCGATAACGCGGTTGCGCTAGCGGAAGAATATGGGATTCAGGATCGCATCCTGTTCGTGGGCCGCTCGACGCGCGTCGGCTTCTGGATGACCAAAATGGACGTCCTTGTGCTGCTGTCACGCTTCGAAGGGCTGCCGAACGTCTTGATCGAGGCGCAGTACATGGGCGTGCGCGTCATTACCACGCCAGCCGGCGGTGCGGCTGAATGTGTGATCGACGGCGCCACTGGCCATGTACTCGGTTGCGCCGAGCGGCCGGACTATGCCGAGATCGTCGAGAACGCGCATCAGTTCGCGATGCAGTCGCAAGACAGTGAGCTTTTTGCTCCTGGCGGTGTCGGCCGGACTTTCCTCGACTCTCATTTCTCCATCCCGCATATGTTGGCTCAATATGTGACGTGCACCTCCAACGGCCTCGGGCCGGCGGTGTTTGTCGGCAGAGACGCTCAGCGGTCGCTTCGCGCGGCCTGAGCCAGACATGATACAGGAGGACGGGGTGGCGTTGAAATTTCGCGTGCGGCCGAGCTTGCTCAACGTCGCTTTGATACCCCTTATGCTGGTCATGGCGGGGTGCGGATTGCCTCGGCCGGTGGCTTCGCTGGCCGATATTCAGCAATCGTCCGAGCAGGGACAGATTTTGCTGATCCCGGTGACGGCCCAGACCTTGCCTGCTCCGCCGCATCCGCTGCAGGCGGCGTTTCCAGCGGACTTCGGCAGCACGTCCCAAGCAGCTTTCGATCGCCTGGGGCCCGGCGACCGCGTCAATGTGCGTATCTGGGAAAGCGGAACGCCAACCGTTTTCACCTCCAGCGGGGGCGGCACGGATCTCGGCGAGATGACCGTCGATGAAGCAGGCAGGCTCTACTTTCCCTACGTCGGGGCAATGCGCGTTGCCGGGATGACGGTGGGTGAGGTCCGCAGTGCAGTCGCTCGCCGTCTGCGAACGGTCGTGCTCAATCCACAGGTCGATGTTCGATCGATCGAGCAGCGCAGTATGCTGGTAAGCGTTCAAGGCGAAGCAACGAAAACGGGGTCTTTCCCGATCACCCGCGGCCGGACCCTTCTGGGCGAACTGCTGGCGGAGGTCGCCCCGAGCCAGGAAAATCCGGAAATCTTGCGTGTGACGATGCGGCGTGACGGTCGTGCGGCGACCGTGCGGCTGAGTGACATCTATGCAAATCCCGCCTTGGACATCCCCCTCCGCCCGGGTGACTCGGTCATTCTCAGCGAAGTCGTCGAGAATATTACCGTGCTCGGTGCAGCCGGTGTTCAGGGCCAGATCCGGATCCCGGAGCGGAATTTCTCGCTGATCGACGCCTTGGGACAGGCGCGCGGCTTAAACCCGGAAGCGGCCGACCCGCGTGCCGTGTTTGTGATGCGCGCCCAGGCGCAGCCCGGCTCTCCGCCGCTGGTCTATCAGATCAACATGCGACAGCCCGAATCGATCGCCCTCGCGAACCGCTTCGTACTCCGCGATAACGACGCCGTGCTGGTGTCGGGCGCCTCCTGGGCGCAGACGCGGCAGGTCCTGTCAGCGTTCGCGCAGGGCCTCGCTACCGTGCGGTCGGTCGCGACGATTCCGGTGCCATGATTCTGGAAGAGACAGGGGGGGCGGGAACCTACAAAGGTTCGCTCTCCGAACGGTTCGTCCACCATCTGCAAATTTTGTGGGCACTTGCCAAACGCGAAGTTCAGTCCCGATTTGGCCAGAATTCATTCGGCTACTCGTGGACATACATCGCGCCATTGTTATGGATCTTTGGTACCTATTTCTTTTTCGGTTTCATTGGCCGCCGGTCACCCGTCTATACCGATCTCATCACCTTTATTATTTCCGGACTCGTGCCTTATCTCGGCTTTCGACTGGTGATCAATTCGATGGGACGGGTGATCGGGTCAGTGCGAGGCGTGGTGATATACCCTGCGGTAACGCGGGAACATGCGGCGATCGCCCTTGGGCTGGTGGAGCTGGTCAACACGTTCATCATTTTTGCGATCGTGGCTGCGGTCAACTTCGTACTGTTCGGCAATGGAGAGCTCGACAACCCGCTGAAGTTTGCTGTGGGTGTCGTCCTTGCCTGGGGGCTGGGCGCCGCTTTCGGCTATCTGTTGTCGACGCTCGCCCAGATCGACGTCACGATGCAGCATATCTCCGGCCCGATGTTGAGGCCGGTGATCTTCTTCTCGGGCATCTTCTTTGTCGCAAACGAGCTTCCGGAGCAGTGGCTTGCCGTTTTTGCGTGGAACCCGATCCTGCATGCGGTGGAGTTCGCCCGCGACGGCATGTTGTTTCATTACCAATCGCGCGTCGCGGAGCCGATGTACGTTATCCAGTGGATGGCCGGCATGTTGCTGGCCGCCTTCATTGTCCGCTGGCTCCGCCGGAGCTGAAGGATGTGGGGCTTCGTCGACTGTACCCGCTATTATCTATCCTTCGGCGTGCCGAAGGTGGTTCTCAACCAAGCCTCCCTTGTGGTCGGAACTCGCGAGAAGCTGGGCCTGCTGGTCCCTCCCGGCGGCGGCAAGTCGACGATCATTCGAATGCTTTCTGGGGTCGACCAGCCGAACGAGGGGCGGGTGCTGCGCGATGAAGGTGGGATTCCGCTCGGGTATGGCGGAGCCTTTCTCGCCGAGCTCACGGGTGAAGAAAATATCATGAATGTTGCTTCTCTGGTCGGTGCGGACCCGGCTACTTTCTCGGCGTTCTGCGCCTCCTTTTCCGAACTCGGCGAGACCTATTTCCACCCCTTGAAACATTATACCGGGATGATGCGCGGCCAGCTGGCATATGCAGCGAGCTTCGCGACGCCGGCGTCGACCTACCTGGCCGATGGGAAGCTTGTAGGCGGCGCTCGCTCATTTCAACAAAAATGCATGGCGGCCTTGCAGGAACGACTGAGGACCCGCGGCCTAATTTTGGTTACAAGCGCTCCGCGTGTGACTGCGGACGTATGCGACATTCACGCGGTGGTTATTCGTGGAAAGATCATCCGATGCGCGGATCACAAGGAAGCGGCAGAGCTCTTCAAATGGAACTCAGAGGATGAGGTCGCTGCCGAGATAGCGGACGAGGAACTCGCTTCCTTCGATCTTGCATGAGACTTTTGGCGACGACCGCAGGCTGATAGGCAGCAGATATGGACAACGAAGAACGTATCCGGAAATGGCGCCAGGAGCGCGCGAGCGGTGGTGCAAAGGACGCAGGGCTTAGCGGCGGGACGCCGGGGCAGCGCGCTGAGTCCACGCCACCGCCACGTGCGGAGAAGCAACTGCCGGACGAACCGGCTGAACGCAGTGAGGCCGCGCAGCGCCTCCCGGACGAGCTCAGTGTCGAAGATGCTCGCCTCGCAATCATTCAGCGGCGGCAGTTCCGCTGGCGCGCAATCCTGCGGCGAACCTTGCTGTTCCTGGTCCTCCCGCTGCTCGCGGTGCTTCTCTATATCTCCTTGATCGCTACGAAGACATATCAGGGCGAGGCAATCTTCACCGTGCAGACCAGCGCCCAGTCGGCTCCGGCCCCCAACGCGGGTATCTTCGCCATCGGCACCGGCAACAGCACCATCGCCGATGCTTTCAAGGCGCGCGAGTTCATCCTGTCGCGGCCGATGATGGACCATATGGAACAGCGGCATGGCTTCATGAGCCATTTCGCTGCGCCGCAGATGGACCCGCTTCAGCGCTACCGCAGCCCCCTCGGGATCAACGGCGATCCGTTCGCTTATTATCGGAAGCGGGTGCGCGTCGCCGTCGACGTTCAGGAGGGACTTCTCCGCCTGTACGTGCAGGCACGGACAGCAGAGGATGCCACTCGTTTCGGCAATGCCATCCTCGCGGCTGCGGAGCGGCATGTGAATGCCTTTTCCGACAAAATCAGCGAAGACCAGATCAACGCTCTTACTCAAGATGTGCAGAACTCAGAGCGGCAAGTGGCGGAAACCCGACGGTCGCTGGCTGCCGTGCAGGCGCGGCGCGGCGACATCAGTCCGGCACAAACGGCAACCGCGGTATACCAGCTGATCAGCAGCCTCGAGTTGCAGCTGGCGGAGGCGGAGCGTGAGCGCAATGGGCTTCTCGATCAGGGACTCACCGACAGCCCGCTGCTTCCGCGCCTTACGGCTCGGGTTCAGGAATTGCGCTCCCAGATCAGCGAGCAGAGGCAAAGGCTTGCGAATCCTGCTGGCGGCTCACTCGTTCGCACGCTCAATGAGTTTGAAACCGCGACTGCACGCAAGGAGATCGCGCAAGCACGGTGGGAGTCGACCATGACCACCTTGCAACAGGCGTATCTCCGCATCTTGGAGCAGAGGCGGTACTTCGTCATCGTCGTCGGAATGTCTGTCGCTGCGTTTCCAAAGGTCCGGGACACGCTGGTCATCGCCTGGCCGATCTTGCTGTTCCTTGCCGTGCTGTACGGCTTGCTGTTCGCGCTTCGGCGTCATGCGGCCAATCGAGGTGGAACCGGCAATTTCCGGATGAGCGAGGTCGTCGAGCGATGGCGTCGACGATAGACCACCCTCGCCTTGGGGAAATCCGCGCACTGCTCCGCTCCGGGCACTGGCGCGAAGCCGTCGACGCCTACGAGCAGCAACTGACGCGAGAGGAAAGAGCGGCTCCGAATTTTCGGCTCGCCTACGCGATAGCCTTGTTCAGGGTCGAGCGTGAGCGGGCCGCGTTCCAATTGTTGGACCGTCATGTTCTCGGCCTGCCGAACGCGCGCGACGACCTGCGCCGATTTGTCGTGGCGGATCTAGTTAGAGAGGGCCGCGCAGAAGCCGCAATCAAGGTTCTCGACCGGCTCATCGCCGCGGATGCCGGGTCGATCGCGGATCGCCGTTCACGAGCAAGCCTTCGCGGAGGACTCAGGCGCTGGAGCGAGGCGCTGGAGGATGCGCGAATTGTTGCCCGCGAGCTGCCCGACGACCTGACTGCGCAGCGTTCGTTGATGCAGATCTTGCTCAAGGCCGACCTGGTGGAGGAATCGGGCGCGCTCGCTGCGTCGCTTGGCGATCGAGCAGCACTTGACTTTCCTCTCGCAAACATCGCGCTGCTGGCGCTGACGCGAAGCGGCCGCAAGAGCGAAGCCGCCCGGCTAGCACTGAAAATGGCCGATTCCGAGGCGATCGATGAAGTCGTCGCTGCGGTTATCGTAAGGACGCTGGTGGAAACGGGCAGCCACGATCAGGCCATTGAAACCGGGGAACGGCTGCTCGACGAAGGTTGGGAGCATGAGGTGATCCGGTCCCATCTCGCGCAGGCCTACCTTCTATCGCACCGCGAGGACCGCTACGAACGCGCCATCGAACATCTTCACCAGGGGCTGGATATCGACCCCGACGATGTTAGAATGAATATGGCCATGGGAGAGGCCTTGCTGCGAAGCCGCAATTACGAGGCCTCGCTCCCGCACCTGAGAAAAGCATGCGAACTGCAGCCGAAGGTTGCGCATCAACGTGCGCTTTACGCGCGTGCGCTCAAGCAGGTTGGCCGTTTCGCCGAGGCCGCGAGAGAGTTTCGGACGCTTCTTGAGCTTCAGCCCTCGTCTCCGCGTTGGGCGCGCTATGCAGCCGGAGCCCTCGCCCAGGCCGGCAGTCGCAAGGAGGGCGCCGAACTGTTCGACAAGTTCGTGGCCGAGCGGCGGGCAACGCTCCCGCGAAATTTCGAGCAGGGGCTGAAGGCGCTTTGGGATCGTCTCGACTCGGCCAAAATTCCGGCCGCTCGCCTCGACTGGGCTTGGGAGCTCAGGGGCGACCGCACCAATGATCGCGAGGACTGGGAGCGGCGGGCGAAATGGGGTCACCTCGCCGATCACTATCTTCTGGATTGGCTGGAATGCCGTGAGGATCGCGTCCAGGACGCCATGATACGCCTGGCCGACCTTGAGGATGCCGATCGGGCCCTTGCGACCATCGATCGCAGCAAGGGCATGATCCTCGCTTCCGCGCACCTCGGGCCGATGTACGCCGGTCCGCTGGCTCTGGAGCTACTCGGCGTGCGCTCGCGCTGGCTTGCTTCGACACCGACGGTCGCCCGGACCGCCTATGCTGAATCGCTCATTTCGACCAGCGAGCAGGACGACATGCAGGTCGCGAAGGCGTTCATGCTCTCTTTGCGCAAGGGTTATTCCGTCATCATTGCGGTAGACGGTGCGATCAACCTCGCTGCTCCGCGGATCCAATTCGAGGGCCAGGAAATCACCTACTCGAGTTTCGCGGCCCGCACCGCCCATCGGATCGGTGTGCCTTCGGTGTTCGCTCAGCCGCGCTGGGAAGGGGACCGGATCGGCTTTGTCATCAAGCAGCTGCCCGACCCGCTTCCGGACGAGGATGTCGAAATCTTCGCTGAACGCTGGCGAGATGCCTTTCTCTCGGAAATTCGGGATTATTTGAGCGGCGCGCCTGAGAATTTGCGGCTTAGCGGTGGATTGTGGCGCCAAATCCGATAGGCGCCGCCCATACGTCCGCCAATCTCGGCGGCAGCCTGCGAATTCTCCTCGTCACGCGGTCTTATCCGGCACCCGGAGACCTCTACCAATATCCCTTCGTGCATCGTCGGGTCGTTGCCTACATTCGCGCTGGCCAGGACGTCGCTGTGTTCCGTCCGACGGAGCAGCCGGAACTCGGATCCCATCAATTTGAGGACGTTACATGCTTCAGCGGCGATACACGGGTCTTGCGCGACTTCGTCGCCCGCTGGCAACCGGCGGTAATTGCCGTGCACGGGTTCTCGGAGCAGATGTGGGAGCCGCTAGTTGGGCTTGGCGATGCGATTCCGATCTGCGCCTGGCTTCACGGTTCCGAAATCCCCGGCTTCTTCCGACAGAAGGCAAACTGCATCGCCGACCCGGCGGCCAAAGCTGCTGCGCTCCAAGCGGTCGAGGCGCGATGCGCGTTTTGGGACTCGTTTCTCCGGCGCAAGCCCAAGCGATTTAAACTGGTCTTCGTTTCCAACAGCGCCGTCGATCTGGCGCGGCAGGACTGGGGCGCTGCCCTCCACCCGGACGACTATGCAGTGATACCGAACCCGATCGACACGGACCTGTTCGTCTATCGTCCGAAGGTGACTGCCGACCGTTGGCGGATCCTCATGATCCGCCCGTTCGATTCTCCGACCTACGGCAATGATCTTGCGGTCTCGGCACTCCTTGCACTTGCGGAACGCAGTGACTTCGATCGGCTGCGCGTTACGATCGTCGGCGATGGTCCGTTATTCGACGAGACGCTTCACCCGCTCAAACATCTCGACAATGTTCGCATCGAACGCCGTTTCCTGACCCAGACGGAAATTGCGCAGCGGCATCGGAGCCATGGCATCTTCCTGGTGCCGACCCGTCTCGACACACAGGGCGTGTCCCGCGACGAGGCGATGTCGTCTGGACTGGTGCCCGTGACCAATCGCGTCTCCGCGATTCCCGAGTTTGTCGACGATCGCTCCGCGGCTCTGGCTCCGCCGGAAGATGCAGTGGGCCTTGCGGATGGCGTATCGGCGATGCTGGCGGAACCCTCGCTCTTTCTGCGGCGCTCTGCCGCTGCTGCGAAGCGGGTGAGACAACAAAGCGGTCACGAGAAGATCATCCCCAGGGAGGTCCAATTTCTTTCGGCAGCTGCCCAGCGGTAAGGATATTCAGGCGCTCGGCGAGAGCGCGGGCTCCGGCATCGTGACAGTCGCGTCCTCGCCGAGATCGGCGATCAGGCCCACACCCTTCGCAAGGCGCACGCGCCGGATTTCGATCCCCGGCTCATGCTCCTGCTTTTGGAATTCGACTTTGCCATTTCTTGCCAGGAGCATGTAGCAGCGGATTACCGGCGCCCAGTCGCTTTGAGCGACAAGCTGGCAAAGGATTTCCTCACCAACGCTTACCACATTTGCATCTAGAAGAGCCCAGCCGTTCGTCGTCCGTCCTGGGCTGGCCTGGCGCGTGGCCAAGTCGAACCGCACCTCTACGCGCTCCTCATCAACCTCACCGGTCAACCAGACGACGACGTCGTCGCGCCCATTTGGCCGAACGGTAAAGGTGAAGGTGAAAGTCTCGGGCCAGGGATACTTGCGCACCTCTCGACGGACGTAGTGCAGTGAATTGTCGGAGGTTGGAACAATGCGCTCCGTGCCCCCGGCCGCCGCGACGTCCACATTCTGCGCCCGCCAGTTTACAAGTGTCGAGACGCGATCGTCGCTCACCGCCGGCGGTGGTGCCAGCAACATTCGGCCGTGCCGAGACGGTTCGGCACGAACTGCGAGGTCGCGTCCTGCGAAGGTGTCGAGCATGCGTTGAGCGGTGTTCGCCCATGTGAAATGGCTCGCGCGGCGCCGAAATTTCTGCGGATGGAGTTGTTCCACAAGACCGTCCCAGTCGATCTGGTCCACATTTGTATATTCGCGATGTGCCAGGGACCGCAGCAGATCAGGCTTCACGAACCCTTCGTGGGCCAAGACGAGCGCACCGGCCATCGCATTCTCGAGGACCGGAAGCCCCATGCTCTCGCCATGAGTCACAACGAAGATGTCGGTCTTGCGCGTCCAGGCAGCCAATTCGGGGCCTGGCACTCGACGATAGAAGGTGCGACGGTCATTGCCGAGGTGCACATCCCGGATCTCGCCCGGCTCGATCCGCTCCAGGCCATCGGGCGAGAAGAAGACGACCTGCACTCGCCGCGGCGGATTTCCGACCTGCTGGCCCTCAGTTGCCAGCCGCGCCGCGTAGGTGGTCGCGCTCTTTAGCAGGGCCTCTGTGTCGTCGTGGCGCTCGCTTGGGTCATATTTGTGGTCGATGAAGATTGTCAGCCAGTCCGGATCCTTCTCCGGCAGGAACATCTCGCTATTGGCCGCCCATCCGACATAACGCGCTCTCGACGGATGGGCTGGCCGTCGCGCGGTAAAAATAAAGTCCTGCGGTCCGTCAACGGTATGATCGTGGTCGCAGATCGAGCAAATCAGGCCTTTCGTGGCCGCGCGCGCCTTTTCAAAAAAGATCGGCTCTCGGTATCGCCAGCCATTCTGTTCGAGGCAGATGGCATGATCTGCCTCGGGAAAAACCATCTTCTCATACCGCGCTACGCGCTTGGCATGTTCCTCATCGCTCTGATTCCGCGCGGCGGCGGCGAGCGAACTGGCGAAGACTACTTCGTGCCCGCGCGCGGTGAACTCACGGTAAAGATTGCTTGCGTAGACGTCACAGGTCGACCTGGCGCTTGCGAGCCATTCTTCCTGCTTCTCAGGCGGGGCGGCCTTTCCGACATAGAGGCAGATCCGCATCAGCGGCCTCGGCCATGCTGGGTGACACGATTGTCGGTCCCACGCGCTAAGGCGGCGGCGTTGCACTCCAGCATATCAGGCCATTGCTCCAGGCGCCGGTCATGCACGGCGGTTTTTGGGTCGAGCGCGTGGACTAGTGATCTGCCCCCCCACTTGGCAAGGCATCTTGGCTCATTCCTAGGACACGGCCCGCTGGAGTTGCTCCGAGCGATCGGCCTGCCCCTCGACCCTTGGGCTGGTGGCCGAGAGCGTTCGCAAGCCTGGCTCCGAGACCGGCACTGATCGAGCTTCTGATGCAGACGCGGACCGACGAGGCCGCTGCAAATCGCGACTTTTGGGTTCTCGCTAGTTCCGCTCTCCAACGCCGATTTGGCAGCAGGCGGCGCCCAATTTGCGGCGTAATGCGATAAGTGCGTGGAAAGTGACGGCTAAACGGTGGTTGCGCCTGAGTGAAGTGCTGGTTAGAACAACGCTTCCAAGAGCGCATCTCCAGATTGATCTGTATTAACTTGCTGCAAAAGCTTCGCTTCACTCGGAAGTGGAGGTGTCGCCGACTTGTCACACCCGGGGAAAAATGATTTAAACCGGTTGCTCAACTGAAACATCTCGGGGGCATGGCAGTTAGGTGTCCAGTCTGAGGTGCAACATAGGGGTTATGAGTATGCACAAATATCTTCTCGCCACGGCTGCGGCTGTGGCAGTCGCTGCGACGCCGGCGATGGCCCGAGATGGTTCGGGTTACGTTGGTGTCGAAGGCGGCATTCTTTTTGTTCAAGACCGTGATGTCGAATATCAGGGTTTCGATGGCGGGCTCGATACCGAGTTCGAAATCGAGCACAACATGGGTTTCGATCTCGATTTCATTGCCGGCTACGACTTCGGTCCAGTCCGCGCTGAGGCCGAACTCGGCTACAAGCGTGCCGGCGTCGATGGCATCACGAACGTCGACGACGACGATGATATCTTCGACGAGGAGTTCGACTTCGACGACGACGGCGGCAAGGCCCGTACCGTCTCGGCGATGGCCAACCTGCTTGCCGACTTCGGCAGTGACGATGGCATTAGCGGCTACATCGGCGGCGGTGTCGGCGTTGCTCGCACCACCATCAAGCTCGATGCGATCTCGTTCGGCGCGACCGACAGCAACCTCGCATGGCAGATCATTGCCGGCGTCCGTACGGCGATCACGCCGAACCTGGATGCAGGCCTGAAGTATCGTTTCTTCAACACCAAGTACAATGTCGAAGAAACGCAAACCGAAGAGATCATCGGCAAATTCCGTTCGCACTCGCTGCTCGCCAGCCTGATCTACAACTTCGGTGCGCCGGCGGTCATGTTGCCGCCGCCGCCGCCGCCGCCGCCGCCGATGGAGGCTCCGGCGACGCAGACCTGCCCCGACGGCACGGTGATCCTGGCGACTGAAATCTGCCCGGTTCCGCCGCCGCCGCCGCCGCCGCCGCCGGCCGGCGAGCGCGGCTAAGCGCCGACTGCTTGAGGAGGCAACTCCTCGGCAGTGCAAGTCAAGAACGCAGGGGCGGACGCAAGTCCGCCCCTGTTTTCTTTTGGGAGAGCGGCTGCCTTGCGCCGCGGTGGTGACAGCGGCATCTCCGCAGCGTTGACAGCCGCCGCACGGCGCTACATCGCCCTCAATCCAACGACATTTTCAGCGATGAAGGCCCGCATCTTGAGCACCGATTTTCGTGAGTTGCTCGGCACTCGCCAGGCCACCTGGCTGGTCACCGGCGCTGCCGGGTTCATCGGTTCGAACCTGGTGGAGGCACTCCTTGCCGCCGGTCAGAAGGTCGTCGGTCTCGACAATTTCTCCACCGGCCACCAGCGCAATCTGGATGAAGTGGAACGGATCGCACCCGACGCTTACGGCGAGGCGTTCCGGATGATCGATGGAGATATCCGTGATCGCTCCGCCTGCGAAGCCGCGGTGGAGGGCGTCGATTATGTCCTGCACCAGGCCGCGCTTGGCTCCGTTCCACGCTCGATCCTCGATCCAGCGACCACGCACGACGTGAATGTCACCGGCTTTCTCAACATGCTCGACGCCGCCCGTCGCGCTGGGGTCAAGCGCTTCGTCTATGCCGCGTCCAGCTCCACCTATGGCGACAGCCCCGATCTGCCGAAGCGCGAGGATCGTATCGGCGCGCCTCTCTCACCTTACGCAGCGACCAAGCTGATGGATGAGATCTATGCGTCCGTGTATCGCCGCAGCTACGGCTTCAAGGCGACCGGGCTTCGCTACTTCAACGTCTTCGGTCCCCGGCAGGACCCTGACGGCGCTTATGCCGCGGTGATCCCGAAATGGACCGCGGCGATGATCAACCAGGAGGAACTCACCATTAACGGGGACGGCCAGACCAGCCGCGACTTCTGCTATGTGGCCAACGCCGTTCAGGCCAATCTGCGCGCTGCTCTGGCGCCGGACGAGGTGCAAGGCGAAGTCTTCAACGTCGCTGTGGGCGACCGGACGACGCTGCTCGAACTCTTCACCCTGATCCGAGACGGCCTTGGCGAGCATCAGATCCATTATGCGCGCGATCCGTTGATGGCGGATTTCCGGAGTGGAGACGTCAAGCACTCACAAGCCGATATCGCCAAGGCCCGCTCCCTCATCGGCTACCAGCCCAAACACGATGTGGCGGCCGGCATGCGTGAGGCGCTCCCGTGGTACATTCAGCTTTTTCAAGCCGAGCCGCCGGCCGCGAAGGGCTAGCATTGGCGGGGCGACATCGGCCGAGCCTCGCCCTGCCTCATAACAAAAACTTAATTTAATCAATGGCTCAGCGATGAAAGTGTGCTGAAACGCTTCATCGTGGCATTTCAGGCGACGCAGCTTACGCTCGTAGAGTGTAAAATTCCGCGCTTGCCCAATGCCTTGCTAGGCAGAGGGAAGAATGCTCTACTTCCTCTCGTAGCTGCCGCGACTCGGTAGCCTTGGGAGGGGGGCCCAAGTTGAACGGGGAAATTAACAGAAATTTTCGTGCGCGCCGTGAAGGTGCGGTTCTGAAGGGTACGACGGCTGCGCTCGCCGTGGCTTCGCTCCTCGTTCCGGTCTCCGCAGCGGCGCAGACGGTTGCTCCACCTACGCGGGAAGAGGTCGAGCGGCCGCAACCGCCTCCGCCTCCGCAGGCGTCCCGGTTGGAGATCGAGGGCGGAATTGAGCGCGCTCCCTGCGCTCTCGACAATCCTCAGTTCGCGAGCATCCGCTTCACCCTCAGGGCTGTTGCGTTCGAAGGACTGCGCGGAGTTTCGGCCGTTGATCTCGCTCCGGCATATGCGGGGCTGGTGGGGCAGGAGCATCCCGTCTCGATCCTGTGCGAAGTTCGCGACCGTGCCGCCACGATCCTGCGTCAGGCCGGCTACATCGCCTCGGTGGAGGTGCCGGAGCAGCGCATTGCCGAGGGCAATGTCCGTTTCCGCGTGTTGATGGCCAAGCTGGTCCAGGTCCGCGTCCGCGGTGACGCCGGCAGAGCCGAACGGACGATCGCTGGATACCTTCAGCGCCTGACCGGCCAAGAGGTGTTCAACCGCTACGACGCCGAGCGTTACCTGCTGCTGGCGAGCGATCTGCCCGGCTACAATGTCCGGCTGGCCCTTCGGCCTGCAGGGACCGTGCCCGGCGAAGTCATCGGCGAAGTCACCGTGCTGCGCACGCTCGCCTGGGTCGACGCCAACATTCAGAATTACGGGTCCAAGTCATTGGGGCGCTGGGGCGGGCTGCTGCGCGGGCAATTGTTCGGCCTTACCGGGCTTGGCGACCGCACCACGGCAACTGTTTTCACCACATCCGACCTCAAAGAGCAGCAGACGCTGCAACTCGGCCATGACTTCCGGTTGGGCTCCCAAGGTCTCGGTGTGTCCGGCACGTTCACCTATGCATGGGCTCGCCCGGATGTCCCGGGTGACGACATCGACATCCTCGCGCGGACGTTGTTTGCAACCGCCGAGGTCAACTACCCATTCATCCGGCGGCAGTCGCATACGGTGCGCGGTGCTATCGGCATGGACTATGTGAACCAGGACGTGGACCTGGGTAAGATCGACCTCACCCGTGACAAGCTGAGGGTCGGCTTCGTCCGCTTAAACGCTGATGCCGCGAGCCTTAATTTCTCGCGAAGGGGCTATTCGCTCACCGAACCCGTGTGGCGCCTGTCCGCGCTGGCGGAGCTTCGCCGCGGCTTCGACATTTTCGGCGCCAGCGGCGGATGCGGAGAGGGCTTCGCCAACTGCTTCGGCCCCGGCCAGACCCCGACCAGCCGCGCCGAGGCGGACGGCGCTGCGTCCGTGGTGCGCGGAAGCATCTACGGTGAGTATCGGCCGATGCCCAGGTTCACCTTGGCCCTTGGACTGCGCGGCCAATATGCCAATGAGCCGCTCGCCAGCTTTGAAGAGTTTTCCGCGGGCAATTACACCGTCGGGCGCGGTTACGATCCGGGGACGCTTCTGGGCGATCGAGGTCTGGGCGTTCAGGCCGAGGCGCGCTTTGGGAGCATTGTCCCTGCGACGCTGCGCGCGGCTGCATTCGAGCCCTATGTCTTCTTCGACTATGCGCGGATCCGAAACGAGGACCGTCTTTTCACCGTCGACGCCTCGCGCGATCTGAGCTCCGTCGGCGGCGGGGTTCGCGCGACCTGGGACCGCTTCCGCTTCGACACCGTGATTGCAGTACCGCTGCAGAAAGTCGGACTTGCCAACGACAAGCCGGACCCTCGAATCCTCATTTCGATCACCAGTCGCCTCTGGCCATGGAGCTTCCGATGAACGCTCGCGTGCGTACCCCGTCCCGTTCAGCTTCCCCGCTCCGCAGCCGCAACCTGTTGCTCTCCTGCGCCGCCGCGGCCATCGCCGTGATCCCGCAGACGGCAAGGGCGCAGGGCTTCCAGGGCGACATTACCGGTATCACCGGCGTCGCCGACCGGGCGATTACGGGGGCGACGAGCGAACTGATCACCGTCGGCAGCACGCATGCAACGATCGATTGGATTCCAACCGACAATCAAGGGGCAGGAACGGTCGATTTCCTCCCCGTCGGCCACAGCGCCACCTTCACCAATAATCCGGAGCTCACCGGCAATTACATCGTCCTCAACCGCATCGTGCCGGCCGATGCGAGCCGGCCGATTGCACTCAACGGAACGATCGTGAGCCAGATTCAGGACGTCACCCAGAACGCCAGCCGCGGCGGCAGCGTATGGTTCTATAGCCCCGGCGGAATCATGGTAGGTTCCACGGCGGTGATCGACGTCGGCGGGCTGGTGCTGACAACCAACGACGTCACCTCATTCGGAAGCACAACGGACTTGAACGCGATCAACGCGACATTCGTCGGCAATTCCGCCAGCAATACCGCCGTTCACATCCAGTCGGGAGCGCAAATCAGCGCGCTGGCCAACAATAGCTATGTTGCCGTTGTCGCACCGCGCGTCATTCAGGACGGAACGGTCCGGGTCGATGGCTCCGCTGCTTATGTCGCTGCGCAAGCGGCAACCCTGTCGGTAAACCAGGGCCTGTTCGACATTCAGGTCGATGTCGGCACCGGCGACGCTCAGGGGATCGTCCACACCGGCACGACCGGCGGCCCGTCCAGTACTGGCGCGGGAGACAATCACGGCATCTACATGGTCGCAGTGCCCAAGGACCAGGTGCTCGCCACATTCCTGACCGGCAATGTCGGCTTCGATGCCGCCAGCATTGCGTCGGTGGAGAACGGGATCATCGTTCTCTCGGCTGGCTACAACGTCAACAGCAGCGCCGGGCAGACTGGAGACCTGCTGTTCTCCGGAGGCGGCGATGACGGTGCCGATCCGCTCGGAACTGGCACCGCAAGCTTCCACATCGACACGGGGCGATACAGCTCCGACGTGATCGGCCGCGCCGGCCAGCATATTTACTCGTCGGGCTTGAATGGATCGACGGTCTACGACGGTGACGTCACGCTAATCGGTCGGGTTGCCGCGCACATCAACGCACGCAACGGTCACAACATTACGGTCGCCGGCAATGCCATTGTGACGAACGGCATGGGCGATGGATATCGCGACCGCTCGACGCAAGGCGCACAAGCGCTGCTGAATGCTAATACCGGATCGACGCTCACCATCGGCGGAGGCGCCGTTATCGACGCGTCTGCCCGTGCCGATATCGGCCAGTCTGCAACCGGGGGCGATGCCGGCATCTACACCAACGGCGGCACGATCAGCATCGGCGGCGACGTGACCGTCAATGCCAGCGCCTTCGGCGGCTCCGGGTCGACGGAAGCAGGCGCGGGCTCCGGCCTGGGCGGAACCGCGCAGATCAGCACCGGTACTGGCGGGTCACTGAGGATCGAAGGACCCGTGGAGCTTTCCTCGATCGGTATCGGCGGTTCGGCGGCTGGCGGCCAGGCCGCGGGCGATGGCCAGGGCGGCCGAGTTTTCGTCTCCGCGATTGGCGGCGACATGACTATCAACAATATCTTGATCGCGTCGGCGGACGGGGTCGGCGGAAGCAGCGACGGCGGCGCAGGGGGCGATGGGACCGGCGGCCTGGCCAGCCTGTTCGTCGAGAATGCGGCCTTGAGCTTCACAAGTGCCTACATCGACTCGCTCGGCGTTGGCGGTTCGGGATCGACCGGCGGCCTGGGTGCCGGCGGCTATCCTTCCGAAATCGGCGATAATATACCGGCAGACGCTGGTGCGTTCGTTGGCGTGCGCAACGGCTCCATCATCGGATCCAGCCTGAGGGTGAGCAGCGCGGGCTTTGGCGGTGCCGGGCTGGCGGGGGCGGGCGGCGCCGGCGTGGGCGGACTGTCCAGCACCGTCGCCCTAAACGGAAGCGCTTCCAGCCTCATCGACGTCGATACCGTGATCATGGAGGCAGGCGGACGTGGCGGCGCGGGCGCGGCCGGATCAGCGGGTGGTATTGGCTCGGGCGGCGTTGCCCGCCTCCTTGGCACCGCAGTCAATGGTGACCTCGTCATCGTAGACGCCACCATCAATGCGACCGGCACTGGCGGAGCCGGAGGCGCTGGGGTGACCGGAGGCGCCGGCGGTGCGGGCGGTGCCGGCTACGGCGGCTTTACCAACTTTGGAACCGCCAGTGGCATTGCCACCGGCACGGAGCGCGAGGGAAGCGCCCTTTTCGCCAGCGTGGAGGCGAATGTTAGCGGCTTCGGCGGCGCCGGCGGCGTTGGGGGCGCAGGTGAATCGTCGGGAGCGGGCGGCGTAGGGGGCGTCGGTATCGGGGGCACCGCAACACTGCTCGCGCGCGGCAGCAGCGTTCAGGCCACCCGTGTCGATATCCTCGCGCGAGGAACAGGCGGTATCGGAGGAGTTCCCGCCGATTCTGTTACCCAAGCCTCCTCGGGCACAGGTGTCGGAGGCAACGCCGGCGTGCTTGCCACCAACATCTTCGAGGGGACGACGCCGGCTTCGGTCAGCGTTGGCACCTTCACTGCGGATGCAAGCGGTATGGCCGTCACGTCCGGCACCGACACTCAGGCCGGTGGCGTCACGATCGAGGTGTCCAGCGCGCAGGTTCAGATCGGTAGTGTCGAGGCTGTTTCAAATGGCGCGGGCCCGCGCAACATCAGCGGCACCGACGCTTTCGGAGATCCCTTCACCCTGGCGCCGCTGGTATCCGGCATCACCGTCACGAATGGCACCGTCGTCGTTACCGGCGATGCGGAGTTCACGACTGGCGGAAGCACCGAGGTGATTTCCGATGGAGGTGGCCTCATCGACGTCGGAAGCGACTTGACGCTCGCGGCAAGCGACGGCGTCAATGTGACCGCCGCGGACGGAGGTGAGATCGCGGTTGCCGGAACCCTGTCGGCTACGAGCGGCATGAGTTCGTCCGGTGAGGCCGCCAGTGTCCTCATCGCCACGTCATTGACGGAAGGTGGCAGCTCAGGCGCGGCGGGGATCCAGGTTGGCGAGCTGTCGGTCTCCAGCGCGGAAGATGTCGAAATTATCGGGGTCGAAGCCGCGACGGGTGTCCACGTCGTTTATAACGACGACGTCGAACTTGGGAATCTGACGGCAAACGCGATCAATGTTCGCCTGGGTTCTGCGCTTGACCCGACAGCGGAAGGATACACCGCGGAAATCAGCGGATTGGTGTCCGCTCCGACCATCTCCATCGAGTCCGGCGATCTCGTGGTCGAAGAGGGCGGCCAACTTGGCGAAGCCGGCGTTACCACATCACTCGAGTTGATCGCGCGCAGTTTCGGTGAGCCGATTCTAGTCGGCGGCAACGATCTTCCCATCGACGAAAATGAGGCCGGGCAATATGTGCTTTCGCAGGCCGACGCGGAGCGCATCGAAGCCTCCGCGATCACGTTCCGCGCCACCTCCAGCTCGTCGCAGCAGATCCCGCAGGTGATCGTGCGCGATCTCACCATCCAGGGCAGCGCGGGAGAGGGGACGAGCTCCGTCCTCCTGACCACCGCGGGAAGCGTCCGCGTCGAGGGTGATGTCTCCTACATCGACGCCGCGGCGACCGACGCATTGCGCATCATCGCCGGCGAGCGGCTCGAGGTGATTACCCCGGACGGTAGCATCCGCATGATTGGCCCTGATGGCCAGCTTTCAGGAATGCTGACGCTTCAATCTCCTAACGTGATCGTCGCGGATACCGCACTTGCCGCGCAGCTGGCTGCAGATCCGAACTTCAGCGGACGCGATGCCGCGCTGGCGACGAACAATGGCGCGGTCAATGAAGCCGGCTACCTTCAATCGGGCGGGATGCAGCTGCTGACAAACGGCAATATCTTCATCCAGAACAGCGGCACCGCGACCCAGTTTGCCGGCCTTACGGTCGGAGGACAGGGGCTGCTCGTTGGCCGCTACCAGGCCAGTACCAACCCGGACGGAACGCAGAGTTTCTCGTTCACCGGAACACTGACGACTGCCGACGACGTGCTCTACTTCGACTTCACCATTACTGGAGAGTCGGAGATTGTCCTGCGCAGCTACAGCTATGCGGGCGGCACCAACGGCAATGGCCAGCAAATCCCCGCCGGCGGCTTCGACCCGATCCTGTCCCTGTTCAATGCCGCTGGCGACTTGATCGCCAGCAACGACGACGGCGGGTCCAACGTGCCGACCGATCCCACGACCGGGAACAACTACGACGTGTTCCTGGAAAGCCTGCTCCCTGCCGGCACCTACCGCGTCGCCGTCACCGCCTTCAGCAATTTTCCGGCCGGAGACAATCTGTCGGAAGGGTTCGAAGGGGGCGGAGACTTTGACGAAAGAACCGCCAACTTCGCCTTCGACGTAATTGGCGCGGACACGGTCACCCGGCCTGGCGAAGACACTCCGATCGCCGTCGTTGGCTTCGGCCGGATGCAGAATGCCGATGGCAGCTTCACCTCGGGCGCCGACTTCTTCCAGCAGGTTGATTTCGGCATCGACAGCGGCGTCGAATACGCAGAGGGGTCGACCTTCAATGGCTTCGCCATCGGCGAGCCGATTCCGGTTCCGCCTCCGCCTCCGCCTCCGCCCGCGGAACCGACTACCCCGCCCGCGCTGACCGGTCCCGACGCCGTACTTGGCGGAGTTGCCGTTGTCGGATCGGGCAGCGAGCCCGAGCCCGAGGACAGCGACGATGGCAGCGGAATCAGCGTCAACACCTCCACCGGCCTGATCAATACGGGCACCGGCGGAACGGACGAGCTACTCGACGAAGCGGTCACCAGTGGCGGCGATACCAGCCAGTGGATCGACGACGAATGTCTGCCCGAAAATGACCAGCAGCAATGCAAGGAAGGGAACAACTGACATGATCAGGACCGCCATGGCATCGCTTGCCGCCGGCACCGCCCTTTTCCTGGCGCAACAAGCGGTTGCCGCCCCGCCGATCAGCGTTCGTGACACGTTCCGGATCGGCACGGAGGGCGTCGTCCTGTGCTCGGCGCAGTCGCTCGCCACCGACGCCGCGCTCGTCGACATGTTCGACCGCGGCTATTCGGTCGTCTGCCGGGACGCCGCGGTTCCGGTCGGCCGCATCTACGCGCTCCGCCTGCGCGGGAGCGATCCGGCGCAACGGCTCGCCGATCTGCGTGCCCAGAATGCACTGTGCGGCCAGGCCGCCACGCAGCAGGTGGACGGGCTCGGCGCGGTTGCAGTTTCCGAATGCCGGCTCAAGGACGCTGACGTCCGTTATCGCGCCTATGAAGTGCGCCAGGGCAACACGATCTACGTCGCCGAAGGCCTGGCCGGATATGACAGCGCGCTCCAGCTGGGCCTGCGGACCGTGGTCGCCGACCGTTCCGTGTCGGGCGAAGTCTCCGTCGCCACCACCGGCGCCGGAGATCCCGCCGCTTTCGCGCGGGTGCAGGCTGGAACCCTGGACTCAAGCCGTGCCCTCGCCGAAGCCTATCGCCGCAACAACGCTGGCAGTTATGCTGAATCGGCAGAGTTCTTCGCCACGGTCCGCAGTGGACAAGGGGATCAGGAGGCGCAGGCCGAAGCCCTGGTCAACGAGGCGCTGCAGAAGTCCAACCTCGGCCGTTATGCAGAAGCGGACTCGCTGTTCGGCCGCGCTTCGAACCGCGTTTCCAACGATCCGCTGATTGCGCGCCAATTGCGCAACTATCGTGCGATGCACCTGCTCAACCAGGGTCGTGCCACTGCCGCCATTGCCGAGCTCGACAAGCCGCTGCCGCAGTCGGCAACGTTGCAGAATGGCGCCATTGCCGATCTCGTGATCGACGAGGCGACCGCGGCGCGGCTCAATGCCGAAATGCCGGTGTCCCGGCAGCTCGGCGTCGGCAGCACCTCGCTCCTGCCACAGGAGAAGGCGCAGATCCTCGATGGCCAAGCGCTCCAGCTGCGCGGCACCGCGCTAAGACTGAACGGCAATGCCGCCGGAGCCGCCGCTGCATTGGCAGGGGCAGATGGCCAACTCGCCAGTATCCGCAGCGGCCGTGTGTCTTCGGTTGTCTGGATGCGCGCGCAAATCTTTGGCGACCTCGCGGCCATTGCCGAGACCAGCGGCAATATGGCGGAGGCCGATCGCCAGTATCGGGCCAGCGTGGCGATGATCGAGCGCGACTACCCCGGCTCTGCCGCGCTGCTCAGCGCGCGCGGCCGGCTTGCTGGCTATCTCGCGCGCAGCGGCCAGACCGAACCGGCGTTGGCGCTTTACCGCGAAGTGGTGAAATCCCACTCCGAAAACACCAGTCATCCGCCCTCGCTGGGCCGGCTGCTGACGCCCTATCTCGAGCTGCTGCTCGCTCGGCAGAATGACCCGCAGGCAATGTCTGACCTGTTCGAGGCGACGCAGATACTTCTTCGTCCCGGCATCGCGCAAACGCAGGCCGTGCTTGCGCGCGAGCTGACCGGCGGCAGCGACGAGGCCTCGCGCCTGTTCCGCCAGTCGGTGACCCTGACCCGGCAGATCGAGCGCAGCCGGATTGAGCTTGCCCGGCTGGGCGCGGTCAAGGAGCCCACACCGGCCGAGGCGGCGCGCAATGCCGCCCTCGCCAACGCGCTCAAGGAGCTTGAGAAGGAGCAGGTCGAGACCCAGGCCAAGCTCGCGGACTTCCCGCGTTTCCGTGCCGTGTCGACGGCAACCATCTCGCTTTCCGAGCTTCAGAAGCAGCTCCGGCCGGGCGAAGCATATTACAAGATGACGGCCGTGGGCGACGCGCTCTACGGAGTTTTTGCAACTGCAGACTCCGCGCGCGCGACGCGTCTCGGGATGACGACGTCGCAGCTCGACACCCAGGTGGAATCGCTGCGTGAGACGATCGCGACACCGGAAAACGGCACGATCATGACTTACGCCTATGACGTCGGCCTGGCGCATGAGTTGTACAAGAATCTGTTCGTGCCATTCGAGCGGGAGCTTGGCGCGGTCCGCCACCTGGTGTTCGAACCCGACGGAGGCATGCTCCGGCTGCCGCCCAACCTGCTGGTCATGAACGCCGCCGATGTCGCCATGATTAAGGGCCGCGCCGCTACCGGAGGCGATGCCGAGTTCGACTTTACGGGCGTTAGCTGGCTGGGCCGCGAGCGCGACATCAGCACCTCGGTATCGGCCCGCGCCTTCCGCGATGTCCGCGCGGCACCGCGCGCCACAGGCGCGAAGCAATATCTTGGCCTCGGCGACAACACGCCGGTTGCCGCGTCCGCCGTTTCCGAAGCCGCCACGCGCGACGTCGCCGATCTCGACTGCGTACTCTCGATGACCAACTGGAACCGGCCGATCAGCGCCGACGAACTGCAGATGGCACGCGCCATCCTTGCGCCGAACGACCCCAATCAGGCCGAAGTGCTCACTCGCGATGCGTTCACCGACACCGCGATCAAGCAGCGTTCGGACCTCGACGAATTTCGGATCATCCATTTCGCGACCCACGGCATCGTCACTTCGCCGCGGCGGAAGTGCCCGGCGCAGCCGGCGCTGATGACCAGCTTCGGCGGCGACGGTTCGGACGGCCTGCTGACCTTCCGCGAGATTTTTGACCTCCGGCTGGACGCCGACATCGTCATCTTGTCGGCCTGCGACACCGCCGCCAAGGCGAGCACGCTCGCTACGCGGGACGCGGGTCTGGCAACTGGCGGGGATGTCGCGCTGGACGGGCTGGTGCGAGCGTTCGTCGGTGCGGGCGGGAGGCTGGTGATCGCCAGCCATTGGCCGGTGCCGGACGAGTATGACGCCACCAAGCGGCTGATCTCGGGCCTGTTCACGGCCCCGGCAGGAACCCCCACGGCGGGTGCGCTAAGGCTCGCCCAGCAGACGCTGATGGATGACAAGGCGACCTCGCATCCCTTTTACTGGTCGGGTTTTGCCGCAATCGGTGATGCTGCAGCGCCGGTCATCCGCAAGCCGGAGCAGGTCGCGCAGCTGGCGAAATAAGCGCCTAGCGCTGCTGGGAAGCGAGGTCGCCGCAGCGGCAGCTGCTGGCGCGGGCCGCACGCGGACGCTTCGGCGCCACCGCAGGCTGCGTGAGGTGACCGCGCTGCGCCAGCTCAAGCTCCAGCTCGGCGGGATTCAGCTCAGCCTTCGGCTCGACCTTGGGAGCAGCCTGTCCGGGCTTTTCGGTGGCAATTGGCTCCGCCGCCGCGGGATAGTCAAAGGCGAATGCCGCAGCGGCGAGGATCGCGATGATATGGCCACCCATGTCTAGGCTCCATCTAGTGGAGCGGACACGATTAAAGGCGAATGGTCACTAAACTCTTCCAGGCAATGGTTACCGGCACGGCAAGCCTCTCCAGCCGCGGCAGGTTGCGCCTGTTACTGGCCTTCTGGCTTCGAGACGCCCTCGACCAGTGCGTCAAGCTGGCTGTTGCAACCCTTGTCGATCAGCACCTGCGCGGCGGTGATCATGTCCGCCGTCGTGGAATTCGGGATCGTGACGAGCTCCAGCGCCACCGGGTCGGCACCTTCGGCCTGAACCTGGTAGCGCGCACCGTCCGTCACCGGCAGCCCCGCCGGCCAGCGCAGCGTGGCCTGTCCGGCGGCCCATTCGACCGTCTGCGCTTCGCCGCTCACCGGCTTGATGCTCAATTGCACCGTGTCCATCGTTTCCGGCCGCCACAGCGTCAGCTTGCCAGCATCGACGACGCACATTTTCCCGCCCTTCGAAACGTCCACATTCCACGGGCTGGGGTTCTGCGGATAATCCGAGGATCGCAGTGCGCCAAAGCGCGCGCGCTTGTTGGCGGCGAGGGCGAGATTCTCCTTCGCAGCCGACGAAGCGGAGAAAGTGCCGGGACCGCGAAGAGTCCGTGCGGTGCTGGAGCCCAGCAGCATCAGCATGTCGCCGGCCTGAAGCGCGATCCGGGCGCTGCTCGGCAACGTCTTGCCCGGTGGGTAGGACTTGGCCGACGGGCCGGACGACCGGACGACCATGACATTCGCCGCTGATGCAGCAGTAGCGCCGAGGGCGAGTGTCGCCGCGCCAAGCGCGAGCAGTCGGCACTTCGATGCGAACCAGGCCATTCGAACCTCCTGAACCGCCGTCACGGGGCGGGAAAAATTTGCAGTCGCTGGAGCGATTGTCTGCTGCGCTTAAGGAGTCGCGGCTCGCAAATTAAACCTGCGCACGGTTGAGGTCAATCGAGAGTTAACGGACGTTCACCGTCCGCCGTGTCAGAACTGGACGCAAGTGCGGCGGGATGACAGGAGGGCGAATGAACGGCATTTTCTAAGAGGCCCCGCAATGCTGCAGGCGCTTGCGCCCCCCGATCCCCCAACGGCGGAAATCGTCATCACCGCGCGGGCGCTGCCGGATCCCGCCTCGATCCGTGCTTTCTCCGTCGACCGGCTGGACGCAACCAGGCTCCGGTCAGCGCCCTCCACCCAGATCGAACAGCAGCTTCTTCAGGTCCCCGGTCTGCAGCTGTTCCGCCGCTCCGATGCGCGCAGCGGTCATCCCACCAGCCAGGGTATTACCTTGCGCGCGCTCGGCGGCAACGCCTCCAGCCGTGCCCAGCTGTTCCTCGACGGCGTACCCCAAGGGGATCCCTTCGCCGGCTGGATCAACTGGCCGTCCTACGACCCTGCTGCCCTTGCCGAAGTGCGGGTAATCCGCGGCGGAGGAAGCGTCGTCCACGGACCCGGCGCGCTTGCCGGGGTGATCGAGATGATTAGCGATGTCTCGCCCGGCGGGGGCGCGGGACTGGAGGCCGGCACCCGCAATAGCTGGGAGGCGCGAAGTCAGGCGTCCGCACCCCTCGCGGGCGGATCGCTCAGCCTTTCCGCGCGCGCGGCCAGCGGCGACGGCTTCGTGCCGATCACTCGCGCCACGCGTGGGCCGGCCGATCGGCCCGCGCCCTACGTTCAGGGCAGCGTCCGCGGCCGGTGGAGCGCACCGCTCGGTGGCGCGGTCGCGCTCCAGGCCTCAGTCGCGGCGCTCACCGACCGCCGTCAGCGCGGAGTGGCGTACACCGGCAACCGCACGAAGGGTGCCGACGCCTCGCTGCGCCTGGTCGGCAGCGGGCGCTGGCAGTGGTCGGCGCTCGGCTACGCCCAGTGGCGGGAATTCGGGAGCAGCTTCGCAAGCATTGGCGACGGCCGTGCTGATGCCCGCCCTGCGGCGATTCAGGACGCGGTGCCTTCACGAGGGCTAGGAGCGATTGTCGAGCTGCGCCCGCCGGTCGCCGGCGGCATCGAGCTACGCGTCGGCGCCGACGGCCGCCGAGTGATCGGCGAATCGCGCGAACTTTATTTCTTTGTGGCTGGCGAACCGACGCGGCGCCGCATTGCCGGTGGGCAAAGCCTCACCGCCGGTATTTTCAGTGAGGCCACCGCGACGCTTGGCAAGCTCGTCCTTAGCGGCGGTGCTCGCCTTGACCACTGGGGCATTTCCGATGGCCGGCTTCGCGAGCGGGGGCTGGCGACTGGCGAACCCCTCCGCGATGATCGCTTCGCCGGGCGCAGCGGCTGGCTCCCCACGGCCCGTACCGGTGCGGTGGTCGATCTCGGCAGCGGCTCCAGTCTGCGCTCGGCCGCCTATCTTGGCTGGCGGTTGCCGACGCTCAATGAGCTATTCCGCCCGTTCCGCGCCGGGCAGGACGCGACCGCCGCCAATCCTTCGCTCGAGCCGGAGCGGCTGGCGGGGATCGAGGCCGGAGCCCGCTTCGAGCGCGGCCCGGCCAGCCTGTCGGTGACCGCCTTTGGCAATCGCCTCAACGATGCCATCGCCAACGTCACGCTCGGCAACGGCCCCGGAATGTTCCCCGGCGTCGGCTTTGTTGCTGCGGGGGGTGGGTATAGGCAGCGGCGCAACATCAATTCGATCACAGTCAGAGGCGTGGAGGCCTCGGCCGAGCTGGCGGGCGGTGCCTGGTCGGCGCGGCTCGGTGCGAGCTTGACCAGCGCCCGCGTCAGTGCCGCCGGTGTCGCGGCGCCGCTCGACGGGCTGCGGCCCGCGCAAACGCCCCAGCTTGCAATGAGCGGGGCGCTCGGCTGGGCCAGCCGCGGCGGTGAGGTTTCGCTGCACGCCCGCCACGTCGGTGCCCAATTCGAAGACGACCTCAACCGCCGCCGCCTGCCTTCGGCGACGACGCTTGATGCCTTCGCGGCTCTGCCGCTCGCTCCGGGATTGAAAGTGGCGGTGCGCGCCGAGAATCTGCTCGACGCCCAGGTCGTGGCGGGAATCGGCGGCGACGGCGCGGTCGAACGGGCCACGCCGCGGACGCTCTGGATCGGCCTCAGGATCGTTCGCAACCCCTTCGATTGAGGGCGATGATCGGCCCGATTGCCAGCGGGCCATCGACGCCTGCTTCGTTTCGCGATGGCAACTAGCACAATGCACCCGCGTTGACCGGTCGCAATGTACGCGCAGAAACCTGATCTGAAGGACCGCAGTGGAGCGATCGTCGCGGTGACCGCCGTTCACGCGCTCATCGTCCTTGCGCTGCTGAACCTGTCGGGAAATGTCTCACTGACGGACGATCAAGCGGCTCTCGAGATCTTCGATCTCAGGGAGATCGTGCCGCCGCCGCCCGAGCCTCCACCGCCGCCGCCTCCGGTCGAACAGCAGCAGCGCCAGCGTCCCCAGGGCGAGGAAGGCGCCGTCTCGCCCGCTAACATCCGCAGCCAGGCAACGCCGATCGTCGCGCCCAAGCCGCGCATCGAGCTGCCGATTCCGCTTCCGATCAACGCCAGCGAGACGCCCAATCAGGGCACCGCGCCGACTCAGGGCGCCGCCGACGTTCGCGGGATCGGCACCGGGGCTGGCGGCACCGGTATCGGCACCGGCAGCGGAGGTGCCGGCGGCGGCGACGGCGGCGGCGGGGACGGGGGAGTTGCGGAGCCGCCGCGGCTGCTGACGCCCGTCCTGCGCGGGCGCGATTTCCCCAGTCAACTGCTCGACAGCTGGCCGCGAGGCGCGCAGATATTCCTGCGCTTCCGGATCGACCCCGCCGGGCGGGTCAGCGAGTGCTTCGTCGACCGCGGCACCGGCAATCCGGCGATCGATTCGCAGATCTGCGCGCTTGCGCAGCGCAACTTCCGCTACCGTCCTGCGCTGACCAGATCGGGACGGGCGGTTGCGGGATGGGCCGGATACCGGCAGACGCCTCCGCGATAACCCAAGGAAAGCGAAACGATGATCGAAGCCGAATGGTGGGAATATGACAGCGTCGACGAATTGGCCGATGCGGTCGCTGGCGATGTCGGCTTCATCGTGGAAAGCGCGCTCGACGCCCGCGGCGATTCGCTGATCGCCGTCCCGGGGGGAAGCACGCCGCAGCCGATCCTGGCGAAGCTTGCCAAGCGCGAGCTGCAGTGGCGGAAGGTTACGATCATCCCCACTGACGAGCGGTTGGTGCCGATGGACGACGAGCGAAGCAATGTCCGCGCCCTCGCCAAGGCGTTCCTGCCCCTCGGTGCGCGGGTGATCCCGATCGCCGCCGACATCGCCGATTACCGCCTGGCCGGCAATTCCGCCGACGCGCGCCTGCAGGACCTGCACTGGCCGCCCGATCTCGTCTGGCTCGGCATGGGCAAGGACGGGCACACCGCGTCGATCTTCGACGGCCCCGACCTGCAGGACGCGCTGGAGGCGCCCAAGGCGCGCCGCGCCGTCGGTGTGATGCCCGACCCGCTGCCCGAGGAAGCGGCGGTACCGCGCGTGACACTGACCCGCTCGGCGATCCTGTCGGCCCGCACCATCCTCATCACCATCACCGGCAGTGAGAAGCGTGAGCTGCTTGAGCAGGCGATCGGGGACGGGCAGAGCTCGAAGCTGCCGATCGGCCGCGTGTTGGCCGAGATCGATCAGCCGATCGACATCCACTGGGCGCCATAGCGTTCCTCTGGCGAGCCCTCCGCAGTTTTTATTGTGCAGTGCAGCAACGGACCGCCGTCTGGTCCGTTGAATGCTGCTGGAAAGTAGTGGGAGAAGCCGCATCCGAAGCCTTCACGACACGATCGGCCGCCTGGCCGCGCTCCGCACGCGCCCACAAGGGTCGTACGCGCCGGTCGGCGATGAGTTGCCCGAGCTAGGCGGTTTCGGATCCAACCCCGGAGCACTACGCGCGCAATATCATGTACCCGAGGGGCTAGCGGAGGGAGCGCCGCTGGTCGTGGTGCTCCACGGCTGCACCCAGACTGCGTCGGGCTATAATCACAATTCCGGCTGGTCGAAGCTCGCCGACGAACGGGGCTTCGCCTTGCTATTCCCTGAGCAGCAGCGGGCCAATAATCCCAACCTCTGCTTCAACTGGTTCTCGCGCGCGGACGCCTCGCGCGATTCGGGCGAAGCGCTGTCGATCCGCCAGATGGTCGCGGCCATTCAGTTCGCGCATTCGACCGATCCGGACCGCATTTTCGTCACCGGCCTCTCGGCGGGCGGCGCGATGGCCGCGGTCATGCTCGCAACCTATCCCGAGGTCTTCGCCGGCGGCGCGGTGATCGCCGGGCTGCCTTACGGTGTAGCGGATACCGTGCCCGAGGCGTTCGACCTGATGCGCGGGCACGGCATCCCCGGCGCGGGCGAACTTACCGACTTGGTGCGGGACGCATCCGACTATGCCGGGCCCTGGCCGACCTTGTCCGTCTGGCATGGCGGCAGCGACGCGACCGTGGATCCCGTCAATGCGAGAGCGCTGGTGGAACAGTGGCGCAAATTGCACGGCGCGGCCGAGGCTCCGGCGAGGGAAGAGATGGTCGACGGCTATCCGCACCGCGCCTGGTGCGATCCGAACGGCCGCACGGTGGTCGAGGAATATGCGATCCCCGGCATGTCCCACGGCACGCCCCTGAGCACGCGGGAGCCGGGCAGCCACGAGGTCGCGGGCGCGTATATGCTAGAAGCCGGCATCTCCTCGACGCGGAGGACCGCTGAGTTCTGGGGCATCGGCGATAACGGGGCGCAACATCTTCCCCGCCCGGTCGCAGCGAAGGAAGCGAAGCCTGCCGCGAGGCGCGAGACTCCTGCTGCGGTGCCTGTATCGACCGGCGTCCAGAAGACGATCGAGGACGCGCTGCGCTCAGCCGGCCTGATGCGCTAAGAGCAACCTCGTCAGTCGAGCTTGCGGATCGTCTCCTGTAGCCGCGCGACGCGGACGCCGAACTTCTTCACCGCCATGCGGTTGGCGATGGTTTGGCCGCCGGGCTGAAGCTGTAACGTTTGCGCGACGCTCAACCCGTCCTTCATCTTGTAGCGGATGTCGGCCTCGCTTCCCGCCACCGTGACGCTGACCGGCCCCACGGCATCGGTCAACGTTCCGGTGAAGCGCCCCGGTCCGGCGCGGCGCATCACCCAGCGCCGATTGCGGGCAGCCTTGCCCTCCTCCCGAACAGTCTGGTCCAGGATGAGGTCGCCCTTGCGATCGGTGCGCCCGACACTGTCGACGCTGATCCTCGTCGGTGCTTCGAGCAGCACGCGAAGCTGGCCCTCGCCGCGCGTCTTGCCGGTGAAGAAGGCGACCATGTCCAGCGCCGGTCCCTCCGGAGGGATCGCGGCCGTGCAGGCCGAGCCCAACACAAGCACTGCGGCGAGGGCGATAATCTTCACTGCCGACCCGCCAGCAATGCATTGATCACGCTCGGGTCGGCCAGCGTCGAAGTATCGCCGAAGCCGCCGGTCTCGCCTTCCGCGATTTTCCGCAGGATTCGCCGCATGATCTTGCCCGACCGTGTCTTGGGAAGGGCAGGAGTGAAGTGGATTTTCTCGGGCGCGGCCAAAGCGCCGATGTCCTTGCGCACCAGTTGGTTGAGCTCCTTGCGCACAGCATCATCGCCCTCTTCGCCGGCGTTCAGCGTCACGAACGCGTAGATGCCCTGTCCCTTGATCTCGTGGGGCATGCCGACGACCGCCGCCTCGGCCACGAGGCGATGCTCGACCAGCGCACTCTCCACTTCGGCAGTGCCGATGCGGTGACCGGACACGTTGATGACATCGTCTACCCGCCCGGTGATCCAGTAATAACCGTCCCCGTCGCGTCGGCAGCCGTCACCGGTGAAATAGAGCTCGGGATAGGTCGAGAAATAGGTCTGGAAGAAGCGCTGATGGTCGCCCCAGACGGTGCGCATTTGCCCCGGCCAGGAGGTAGCGAGGCACAAATTGCCGCTCGCCGCGCCTTCGAGCACCTTGTGTTCGGGATCGACCAGCAGCGGCTTGATTCCGGGCAGCGGCTTCGTCGCCGATCCGGGCTTCATCGCCGTCGCGCCGGGGAAGGGGGCAATCAGGATTCCGCCGGTCTCTGTCTGCCACCAGGTGTCGACCACCGGGCAGCGGCCGTCGCCGACCACCCGCCAATACCATTCCCACGCCTCGGGGTTGATCGGCTCGCCGACCGTGCCGAGCAGGCGCAGCGAGTGGCGCAAATGCCGCTTCACCGGCGCGTCGCCTTCGCGCATCAGTGCGCGGATGGCGGTCGGCGCGGTGTAGAAGATGGTGACGCCCAGCCGGTCGACGGTCTCCCACAGGCGGCCGAAATCCGGGTAATTGGGCGCGCCGTCGAACATCACGCTGGTCGCGCCGTTCATCAGCGGGCCGTAGACGACGTAGCTGTGGCCGGTGATCCAGCCGACATCGGCGGTGCACCAGTAAATATCATCGTCGGTCGCGCCGAAAATCCAGTCGAAGGTGACCGCCGACCAGACTGCATAACCGCCGGTGGTGTGGACGACGCCCTTGGGCTTCCCCGTCGATCCCGAGGTGTAGAGGATGAACAATGGGTCCTCGGCGCCCATAGCCTCCGCCCCGCAATCCGTCGGAAGCTGGTCGCGAATGTCGAAATAGGGGACGTCGCGCCCCTCCTTCATCGGCACCTCGGCGCCGGTGCGCGCGACGACGATCACGGTCGGCACGTCGCGCTGCTCGAGCGCGGCATCGACGTTGCGCTTGAGCGGGATGACCTTGCCGCCACGCACGCCCTCGTCGGCGGTTATCACCGCGCAGGCGTCGCAATCGGCAATCCGCCCCGCCAGGCTGTCCGGCGAAAAGCCGCCGAACACCACCGAGTGGATCGCGCCGATGCGCGCGCAGGCGAGCATCGCCGCCGCCGCCTCGGGGATCATCGGCATGTAGATCATCACCCGGTCGCCGCGTCCGACACCGCGTTGCTTCAGCAGATTGGCGAAGCGGCAGGTCTCTTCGTACAATTCGCGATAGGTGAGCAATCGGCCTTCGCCCGGCTCGTCGGCTTCGAAGATCACCGCCACCCGGTCGCCGCGTGTCGCCAGATGCCGGTCGAGGCAATTGACCGACAGGTTGAGCGTGCCGTCGGCATACCAGCGGATGCCGAAGTCGGCCTCGGCGAACGACCAGTCGCCGGCCTGCGTCGGGAAGCGCTCCCAATCCAGCCGCCGCGCTTGCTCCAGCCAGAAGGCGTCCGGGTCGCTGTCGGCCTGGCGGTGCATCTCGGCCAATGCCTCGGGACCGATCGCGGTCTCGAAATCGTCAGGCACGGGATGCACCGCGTGGCTCACAGGCCGCGTTCCATGTCGATCACGAAGCGGTAGCGGACGTCGTTCCTGAGCATCCGCTCATAGGCATCGTTCACCTCCGGCATCGCGATCATCTCTACGTCCGGATAGATGTCCTTGGCCGCGCACAGGTCGAGCATTTCCTGCGTCTCCGGGATGCCGCCGATCGCCGAGCCGCCGACGGCGCGATTGTACCAGATCAGGTTGATGCCGAGGAATCCGGGCATCGGCGTCAGGGCGCCGACGATCACCATCCGGCCCGCCCGCCCGAGCAACTGCATGTAGCCGTCGATCTCGTGACTGATGGGAATTGTGTTGAGGATGAAGTCGAAGCGGATCGCCGCCGCCTTCATCTGCTCGGGGTCGGTGGAGACAATCACGTCGTGCGCGCCGAGCCTGCGCGCGTCCTCGCCCTTTTCAGGAGTAGTGGTAATGATGGTGACGTGAGCCCCGAGCGCTGCTCCGAACTTCACGCCCATGTGGCCAAGGCCTCCGAGGCCGACCACCGCCATCTTGGTACCGGGGCCAACCTCATATTGGCGAAGTGGCGAGTAGGTCGTGATCCCCGCGCACAGCAACGGGGCGACCTTCGCCTCGTCCATGCCGTCCGGCACCTTCAGCACGAAATGGTCGCGGACGACGATATGGTCGGCGTAACCGCCCTTGCTGACCGATCGGTCGTGACGGTCCGGGCTGTTGTAGGTCTGGACGCAGCCCTCGCGGCAGAAGACCTCCCAGCCGGCAAGGCACTGGTCGCACTCCATGCAGCTATCGACCATGCAGCCGATGGCGACCGTGTCTCCGACCTCGTGGCGCTTAACTTCGCTCCCGACCGCAGTGACCTTGCCGACGATCTCATGGCCCGGGACCACCGGATAGCGGGTGCCGCTCCAATCGTTGCGGCAGGTGTGCAGGTCGCTGTGGCAGATGCCGGCATAGGTGATCTTGATTGCAACGTCGTCGGGGCGAAGGTCTCGCCGTTCGACGGTCATGCGCTTGAGCGGCTGGTCGGGAGCATCAGTGCCCCATCCGGTGGCGGTCGTCGGCATCGATGTGTCTCCTTATTGCGACCTTGAAAGGATCGCCTGGGCCTGGGTCAGGTGAGGCCTGTCGACCATCTTCCCACCGACCGACAGCACTCCGGCGTCAGGCTGTGCCGCGAACGCGCCGACCACCGCGCGGGCGTGGGCGATTTCCTCCGCGGACGGGGTGAAGGCGGCATTGATCACTCCCAGCTGCTCCGGGTGGATCGCCAGTTTGCCGGTGAAGCCTTCGCGCCGCGCCGCCTCCGCTTCGGCGCGAAGTCCGTCACCGTCGCGGAAATCGGCGAACACGCCATCGACCGGCTGCACGCCCGCGGCGACCGCGCCTGCCAGGCACAGCGAACGCGCCATTTTGTAGGTGAAGCTGAGTTCGCCGGCCGCGTCATATTTCGACGAAGCGCCAAGCGCGGCCGACAGATCCTCCGCGCCCCAACTCATCGCCGCCAGCGGCGACTTGGGATCGCGGTAGGACAGCAAGCCGAACAGGCTCGCCGCGGTCTCGGTCACGATTGCATGGATGGGGATATTGCCGGTGCGGTGGGCAAGCTCGACCACGTCCCAGCCGCCTTCGGCCTTGGGCAGCACGATGCCGTGAACGTCCGCGACGCCGAGAATCTCGAGGTCGTCCTTGTGGTGCTCACTGCCGATCGGGTTCACCCGCACCCACCATTGCGGGCCGCCTTCGCGCTTGCCGAGACCTTTAAGGAGGGACCGGGCAGAAGCTTTCTGCGCGGGCGCGACGCTGTCCTCCAGGTCGAAAATGACGGCGTCGGCCGCACTATTCACTGCCTTGGCAATCTTCTTCTCGCTGTCGGCGGGCACGAACAGCCAGCTGCGCACGGTCATGACGGCTTCTTGAGCAGCAATGCCGAGCGGGTACATTCGCACACCAGCTCCTGCTTTTGATTGAAGCTGCGGTGCGCCCAGGTGACGATCCCCGCATTCGGCCGCGACTTGCTCTCCCGCACCGTCACGCACTCGCTTTCCGACCGCAAGGTGTCGCCGACGAACACGGGATTAGGAAACACCAATTTGTCGTAGCCGAGGTTGGCGATCAAAGTCCCTAGCGTCGTGTCCCCGACGCCGACGCCGATCATCAGCCCGAAAGTGAAGACCGAGTTGACTAACGGCCGGCCGAACTCGGACGCCGCGGCGACCTCATGGTCGAGGTGCATCGGCTGCGGATTGTGGGTGAGGGTGGAGATGAGGACATTGTCCGTCTCGGTGACCGTGCGGGTGACCGAATGCGCGATCCGGTCGCCGACCTGCCATTCGTCGAAATAACGTCCTGCCATGGCGGCCGGTCTAGGCCAGCGGCAGCCCCCTTGCCAAGCTAGCCGACGCTCGACCGCGCCAGCCGCAATTTGAGCTCGGTCATGCCGATGCGATCGACGGCACGCTCGGGCTGGCTCGAGCGGACGACGGCCGCGAGATGACCGAGCATTTGGCCTACGACATCCACGGACTGAAGAGACACCGAGTGCCGCATCACCAGCTGCGGATCGTTGCAAAGGGCGTCGCCCATCACTTCGATCAGCCGCCGCGCGTATTCCAGCTCTTCCGCAACGCGCAGCTTCAGCGCGTCGTCGGTCGGGACCAGGGCAGGGTCCAGCGGCGGCGGCTCGCGCCGGATTGATACGCGCGGTCGCTCGACGGCCTGCTCCTTGCGGAATTGGGCCTGGATGAGATCGCATCGCGCCTGGCGCAGATGCGCGGGGGCTCCAAAATATTCTGCTTGCGGCAAGGTCCGCCACTCCTGGATGGTTGGCGCCGCATTAACCTCGAAAATCTTTCCAAAGCCCGTCG
Organism: Pseudomonadota bacterium; assembly: GCA_030856365.1. Classification (GTDB taxonomy): domain Bacteria; phylum Pseudomonadota; class Alphaproteobacteria; order Sphingomonadales; family Sphingomonadaceae; genus Sphingomicrobium. The sequence goes on along the minus strand of JALYPM010000028.1, from coordinate 12,327 downwards.
CATTCATCCGTTGTGGAGCAGAAGCTCGGCAATGCCCTCGGTGATCGCCCCGCCGTCCAGGCGATAAGCGGCGTAAAGATCGATGAGGTCGCCGGTCTGGCCGAAGCGGTCCACGCCCAGCGGCGCCACCCGCTGCCCAAGAACACCGCCCAACCACGACAGCGAGGCCGGAGCGGCGTCGGCGATCGTCACCAGCCCCGCGTTGCGCGACAGTCTACCAAGCAGCTGCTCGACATGGCTCGGCTCGCGCCGCCCTGCCCAGCGCTCCGCCTGCGCCGCGCTCCAGCCGCGGTGGAGTAGGTCGGGCGACGTCACCGCCAGCAGCCCCAGCCCGGGAATGTCGGCACGCAGTTCCTCCCACGCGGCAAGCGACTCCGGCATCACCGCGCCCATCGCGACGATCGCCGCTTCGGCATTGTCGCCGGGCTCGCGCAGCCAATAGCCGCCGGCGATTGCGCCCTCACACCAGTCGCTGCCCTCGCGTTCGACCTGCCTGATTGCGCGGGTCGACAGCCGCAGATAAGTGCTTTCTCCGTCAGGCGCGTCGATCAGACGGAACGCTTCCTCCATCATCGCCGCCAGCTCGTCGGCGAAGGCGGGCTCGTAATGGCGAAGGCCGGGCTGGCCGAGCGCGATCAGCGGCGGGTTGATCGACTGGTGGGCGCCGCCCTCCGGGCCGAGCGTTACCCCGCTCGGCGTCGCCACCAGCAGGAAACGCGCGTCCTGGTAACAGGCATAATTCAGCGCATCGAGGCCGCGGGCGATGAACGGATCGTAGAGCGTCCCCACCGGCGCCAGCCGCTGCCCGAACAGGTCGCCGGCAAGCCCCAGCGCCGCCAGCATCAGGAACAGGTTGTTCTCGGCGATCCCGAGTTCGATGTGCTGGCCCTTCGTTGCGCCGGACCACTTTTGTGCCGAGGCAACTTTTTCACGAGCAAAAACGTCTTCGCTTTCCATGCGCCGGAACAGCCCGCGCTGGTTCACCCAGGCACCGAGGTTGGTCGATACGGTGACATCCGGCGAGGTGGTGACGATGCGGTCGGCGAGCGGGTGCCCCGACTTGGCGAGGTCGAGCAGGATGCGTCCAAACGCCGCCTGAGTCGCCTGTTCCGCGCCGGACGGGGCGGGAAGGGCCGGCACCGCCCACTGACCGAACGCTCGCGGCCTTTTCTCCCGCGCGATCCGCGTCCGCGCCAGCACCGCCTCGACACCCGGCCGCGCATTGGCGCCGACGCCTTCCAGCGGCTCCCACTCGTGCCCTTCGACAACGCCCATGGCCTCACGGAAGGCCGCCATCTGCGTTGGGTTCATCAGTCCGGAATGATTGTCCTTGTGGCCCGCGAACGGCAGGCCATTGCCCTTGATCGTCCAGGCGATGAACAGAGTCGGCACGTCATCCTGCGCCCCGTCGAGAGCTTCGACCAGCGACTCCATGCAATGGCCGCCAAGGTCTGCGAACAGTGCCGCCAGTCCTGCATCATCCTGGCCTTTCAGCAATTTCGCGCCCGCCTTGCCAAGGTCGCGCTCGATCCGCGCCCGGATCGCGGCGCCGCCCTGGTAATGGAGCGCCGACAGCTCGGCGTTGGGCAGCGCCTCGAACCACTCGCGGACCGGGGCGTTCGTCTCCAGCGCGGCTTTCAGGCGCTTGCCATAACGGAGCTCGACCACCCGCCAGCCGCACGACCTGAAAATCTCGTCAAACCGCTCGAACATTCGGTCGGCGCTGGTCGCGTCGAGGCTCTGGCGATTGTAGTCGACGATCCACCAGACATTGCGGATGTCGTGCTTGTACGCCTCGATCAACGCTTCGTAGATATTGCCTTCGTCGAGCTCGGCATCGCCCATCAGCGCCACGAACCGCCCGCGCTCCGCCTCGTCCATCAGCCCGTGCGCGGTGAGATAATCCTGGACCAGGCTGGCGAAGGCGGTGATCGCGACGCCAAGGCCGACTGAGCCGGTCGAGAAATCGACGGGGATCTTGTCCTTGGTTCGGCTTGGATAGCTTTGCATTCCACCGAAGCCGCGGAAATTCTCCAGCTGCTCGCGGCTCTGCGATCCTAGCAGATAATGGATCGCGTGAAGCACCGGCCCCGCATGTGGCTTCACCGCCACGCGGTCGTTTTCACCCAGCGCGTGGAAATAGAGCGCGGCCATGATCGTCGTCATAGACGCGCAGCTCGCCTGATGCCCCCCGACCTTCAGCCTGTCGCGGCTTGTCCGAACATGGTTGGCGTGGTGGATCGTCCACGCCGATAACCAGCGCAGCCGCTCGTCCAGGATTTTCAGCGTTTCGATGTCAACGGTGGCGGGCTTCAGCATAGAACTGCCCTAGCGCGCTCGTCCGCCGCCGCAAATGCTCAGGCGGCCGCCCGCTCGTCCTGTTGGGTGTCGTAGCGCGCCTGCGCCGCGTGGATCGCTCCGACATTGTCTAGCGCCCAGTGGTTCAGCGCGGCGATTGGCCCCTGCAGCGAATGGCCCAGATCGGTCAGCGCATAGTCGACGCGCGGCGGAATCGACGGCGTCACCTTGCGGCTGACCAGTCCGTCGCGCTCGAGATTGCGCAGGGTCAGCGTCAGCATCCGCTGCGACACGCTCGGGATTTCGCGGCGCAGCTCATTGAACCGCCGCGACCCCTCGCCGAGCGTGGAGACGACCAGCACGCTCCACTTGTCGCCGATGCGCGACAGAAGCTCGCTAATGGTGCGGCAAACTGGGCTGGTCGGGTCTTTCATCATCATCTCCAGTCAAATCTGTGTGCCCGGTCACATCCATGTTCGCGGGCCACAACTTTGTTCGTCCACCACAAAAATGTGCGTTCTTGCGGGCCGTCGGCATGCAGTTATTTAGGGTGCCTCGGTAACAAATCCATACCTAGGAGACAATAGTGACCATCCTTCACATCGACAGCAGCATTACCGGCGAGGCTAGCGTCAGCCGCGTCATCAGCAACTCCATAGTCGAGCGGCTGCGCTCGCAGAATCCCGCCACCAGCGTTGTCAGCCGTGACTTGGTCGCAGACCCGCTTGTGCACCTCACCCTCGACGCACTCGCCGACACGACGGTGCTGGACGAGTTCCTCGCCGCCGACACCGTGGTCATCGGCGCACCGATGTACAATTTCACGCTTTCGACCCAGCTCAAGTCCTGGCTCGACCGCATCCTCATCGCCGGCAAGACGTTCCGCTACACCGCGACCGGCCCAGAAGGCCTCGCCGGCGGCAAGCGCGTGATTGTCGCTCTGTCGCGCGGCGGCTTCTTCGAGGAAGGCCATCCGATGGAGCACCTGCAAACCTACCTTCGCGGAGTGTTTGGCTTCATCGGCATCGATGCCGAATTCGTTGCCGCCGACGGCATCGCTATCGGTCCGGAGCAGCGCGAAGAATCGCTCGCCGCAGCGCTTGGCGAAACGGTGAGGCTGGCGGCTTAGTCCAACTCGTCATTGCGGGGAGCCGGAAGGCTTCGCTCGCAATAACGCTTAGCTCAGCAGGCGCAGCGGGTTTTCGATCAGCGGCCTCAGCGCCTGGAGGAAATTCGCGGCGTCCCAGCCGTCGACGACGCGGTGATCGCAGGAGAGGGAGAGGTTCATCCTTTTCCTCACCTCGATCTCGCCGTCGATCACCACGACCTTCTCCTCGACTTTGTTGACGGCGACGATCGCCACCTGCGGCGGGCTGATCACCGGGGTCGAGGTGATGCCGCCCATCGGGCCGAGGCTGGAGATGGTGACCGTCGCTCCGCTCAATTCCTCGCGGCTTGCCTTGCCGCTGCGCGCGGCCTCGGACAGGCGAAGCACTTCGGTTGCCAACTGCCACACCGACTTGGACTCCGCATTGCGGAGGACCGGCACCATCAGCCCGCCTTGGGTTTGCGTCGCGACGCCCATGTGCACGGCGCCGTGGCGCGTCACGACATTGGCATCGTCGTCATAGGTCGCATTGAGCATCGGCCAGTCGGTGACACCGCGGGCCATGGCGGTGATCAGGAAAGGCAGCAGCGTCAGCTTGGGATTGGAGCCGCGGTCGCGGTTCATCATCGCCCGAGCGTCCTCGAGGTCGGTGACGTCAAATTCCTCGACCAGCGTAAAATGCGGAATCCGGCGCTTCGCCTCCTGCATATTCTCGGCGATCTTGCGGCGCAGGCCGACCACCTTGATCGTCTCGTCCGCCCGTGGCGCGGCGCCACGGCCGGACACGCTGCCACCATTGTAGAGCAAGTATGCGTCGAGGTCGGAGTGGCGGATACGGTCGCTCGCAGTCTTCACCTGCGAGAGGTCGATGCCAAGATCGCGCGCGCGCTGGCGAACGGCGGGGGAGGCGAGCGCCTTTTCCCCCCTCCCGCTTGCGGGAGGATGTCGTAAATCGGACCGTTCGCTGACGGTTCGATTTTCGACATGGGGTGGGCCTGTTTCCTGCTTCTTAGTCCGTGACAGGCCCGCCCCTTCGCCGCGGCGCGGCTCTTCCCCTCCCGCTGGCGGGAGGGGAGATTCGACCGCCGTCACCGGCAGCGCTTCTTCTTGAGCGTCCGTCGGTCTGGCCGCGCCGTCGCCCAGCGGCCGCTCCGCCTGACTGTCAGAACCGTCAGCAGCTTCAGCCGTCTCCCCTTCCGTCTCAATCACCGCCAGCACCGACCCGATCGGCACCATGTCGCCGACTTCGCCGGCCAGCTCGACGACCTTGCCCGCGACCGGCGATTCCATCTCCACCGTCGCCTTGTCGGTCATCATGTCGGCCAGCTGCTGGTCCTCGCCGACGGTGTCACCGACCTTTACGTGCCAGGCGACAATCTCCGCTTCGGCGATGCCTTCGCCGATGTCGGGAAGCTTGAATTGGTAACGAGCCATCAGTCAGCCATGACCTTTTCCAGTGCGCGCTTGAGGCGCTTCGGGCCGGGGAAATAGGCCCACTCATAGGCGTGCGGGTAGGGCGTGTCCCATCCGGTCACCCGCTCGACCGGCGCTTCCAGATGATAGAAGCAGCGCTCCTGCACCAATGTCGCGAGCTCGGAGGCAAAACCGCTGGTGCGCGGCGCTTCCTGCACGACCAGGCAGCGGCCGGTCTTCTTCACCGATTGCTCGATCGCCGCGATGTCGAGCGGCACCAAAGTTCGAAGGTCGATCACTTCGGCGTCGACGCCCTGCTCCTCGACCGCCGCGAGCGCGACATGGACCATGGTGCCGTAGGCAAGCACCGTCAGCGCCTCGCCTTCGCGAACCACTGCTGCCTCGCCGATGGGCACCGTATAGTGGCCCTCGGGAACGTCGGCCGCCGGGTGCTTCGCCCACGGCGTCACCGGCCGGTCGTGGTGGCCTTCGAACGGGCCGTTGTAGATGCGCTTCGGCTCGAAGAAGATCACCGGGTCCGGGTCCTCGATCGCCGCGATCAGCAGGCCCTTGGCGTCGTAGGGAGTCGAGGGGATTATCACCTTCAGCCCCGCGATATGCGTGAACAGGCTTTCCGGCGACTGGCTGTGCGTCTGCCCGCCGAAGATGCCGCCGCCATAGGGCGTTCGGATGACCATCGGCATCGTCCACTCGCCGGCGGTGCGATAGCGGATCTTCGCCACCTCGCTGACGATCTGGTCGTAGCCGGGGTAGATATAATCGGCGAACTGGATCTCGATCACCGGCTTGAGGCCGTAAGCGGCCATTCCGACCGCCGTGGCGACGATGCCGTTCTCGCTGATCGGCGCGTCGAAGCAGCGCTGTTTGCCGAATTCGCGCTGAAGCCCCTCGGTGACCCGAAACACGCCGCCGAAAAAGCCGACGTCCTCGCCGAACACCACCACGTCGGGGTCGCGATCCATCATCACCTTGTGGGCGCTGTTGAGCGCCTGGATCATGTTCATCGCCGGCATCAGTCGCGCCCCTCGGCAAGCGCCTGTTCGCGCTGCTCGGCGATGTGCCAGGGGACGTCGGCATAGACGTCATCGAACATGCTCTCGATATTGTCCTTCCCCTGCTCGGGAAGGATGCCCTGCTTCTCGGATTCCTTCTGAGCGGCGCGCACCGCCACGTCGCATTCCTTGGCCATTGCCTCGTGGCGTTCGTCGTCCCACTCGCCGACTGCGATGAGGTGGACCTTCAGCCGTTCGACCGGATCGCCGAGCGGCCACGCCTTGGCTTCATCGACGGGGCGGTATCCCGACGGATCGTCCGAAGTCGAATGGCCTTCCGCGCGATAGGTGAAGAACTCGATCAGCGCCGGCCCGGCGTTCGAGCGCGCCCGCTCCGCCGCCCACTGCACCGCCGCATAAACGGCAAGCGCGTCGTTGCCGTCGACGCGAAGCCCGGCAACGCCATAGCCGACCGCCCGCTGCGCGAAGGTCGCGCGCTCGCCGCCGGCAATCCCGGAGAAGCTGGAGATCGCCCACTGGTTGTTCACCACTGCGAGGATTACCGGCACGCCATAGACGGCGGCGAAGGTCATTGCCGAATGGAAGTCGCCTTCCGCGGTCGCTCCGTCGCCGGTCCAGCCCATGGCGATGCGGCTATCGCCCTTGATCGCCGATCCCATCGCCCAGCCGACCGCCTGCGGCACCTGCGTGCCAAGATTGCCGGAGATGGAGAAGAAGCCGTGTTCGCGGTCCGAATACATGATCGGCAGCTGGCGGCCCTTCAATTTGTCGCCGCGGTTGGAGTATATCTGGTTCATCATCTCAACCAGCGGATAGCCGCGCGCGACCAGCAGTCCTTGCTGACGATAGGTAGGGAAATGCATGTCGTCACGGTCGAGCGCGGCGGCGGTGGCGACCGCGATTGCCTCCTCGCCGGTGCACTTCATGTAGAAGCTCGTCTTCCCCTGGCGCTGCGACCGGTACATGCGGTCGTCGAAGACGCGCACGGTGACCATGTCGCGCAGCATCTTGCGCAGCGTGTCCGCGTCCAGCTTCGGGTCCCACGCACCGACCGCGCGCCCGTCGTCGTCGAGCACCCGTATCAGCGCCGTCGTCAGCGCATGCGTTTCCGCCGCAGAGACCGACACATCAGGCCGGCGCGTCTCGCCTGCCGACGGAACGGTAAGCGATGAAAAATCAGGCGTGTCGCCGGGTCGGAACGTCGGCTCGGGAACGTGCAATTGCAGCTGCGGCCGGTTCGGGCGCTGCACGGAAGAATCCTTGTCACTCATACTGGCAACGGCGCTTAGTGCGCAGCGGGCGAGGCGGCAATGCCCGCTAGGTTTGACCTCATGCGGGCGGCGGCGCTAGGGCGCGCGAATGGCCGACGATGCTCCCGAACTCCCACAACTCCCCGACCGACTGTCGCTCGATCCGCGCAGCCCGTGGTTTGATCAAGACGTGCTCAGCCGCGGCGTCCGCATCCGCTTCAACGGACAGGAAAAGACCAACGTCGAGGAATATTCCATTTCCGAAGGCTGGATCCGCGTTGCCGCCGGTCGCAGCCGCGACCGCCATGGCAATCCGATGACGATCAAGCTCAACGGAACGGTCGAGCCTTATCTCGACGCGGTGCCCGAGGGCGACGAAGGCGTGGCCTCCGAAGGATAGGAGGCCGACCGGCGCGACTGGCTCCGTTCGTACAGTTTCTTCGCGCCCCAACCCAGGCCGGCCACCAGCGCCAGCGGTCCAAATCCGCGGCGCGCGAGCGCGGTAACGCCCAGTCCCAGCAAAGCGCCCTTGGCACCGCTGTGGCGTCCGGCGATGCGGTTGCCGATGAATGCTCCTGCGATCTTGCCCAGCACGGTCGTTCCTTTCGTATGATCAGTCCTTATCGCATCAAAGCGGCGGCCCCTCCCAAGGTTCCGCATCGGTCGCCCGGCAGTTGGCGCGTTTCGCCAAACCTTGGGTGTGAAAAGTCCCACTCGGCGCCCCCTGCGGCACTTCTGAAAAGATTTTTGGCGAATTTCCGGGATTGGCACGCTCCTTGAAAGAGAGTTGGCGTGGCCCGCGACGCGATGCGGGCAGAAAAAGGGAGAATGACAATGTCGAGCCAGTCGAAGCTTTCGAGGACCATGGTTGCCCTCGCTGCCTCGCTGCTGATGAGCACGGTTGCCGTCGGCACTGCCGTCGGCCCGGCCCAGGCGATTTCGAGCCCGGTCGCGCTCAATGCCTGACCTGGAAATCCTCGAGGCCCGCGTCCCGGTCCGAACCCCGGCACTGATCCGGCAGCCGGACCCGGCGAAGGAGCGCCTTGCTCCGCTCGCCGGCTGGCTGTCTGGCCCGGTGTTCAGCAGGGCCCGCGACATCTTCGCCGCCAACATGGCCGAGCTTCTCGACCGGGCGGAAGACCCGGCCCGGATGATCCGCATGATCATCCTCGAGATGGAAGAGACGCTGGTCGAAGTCCGCGCGACCGCTGCCCGGTCGATCGCCGACATCAAGGAGCTTCGAAGCTCGGTGAAGCGGCTCGACGACCTCCAGTCGAACTGGACCGACAAGGCCGAACTGGCGCTGTCGAAGGACCGCGAGGACCTTGCCAAGGCCGCCCTCATGGAGCGCGAAAAGGCGGCCGAGATGGCCGACGGGCTGCGCTCCGAGATCGGCCAGATCGAACAGCTCCTTCGCAGCTACGAAGCGGACATCGCCCGGCTCCAGGCCAAGCTCAACGAGGCCCGCGCGCGGCAGCACGCCATCTCGGCGCGGATCGAAAGCGCGGTTGCGCGGGCCAGAGCCCGCGAACTGGTCCACGGCAGCCGCACGCAGGATGCGTTCAGCCGCTTCGACCTGCTCGAGCGGGAGGCGGATTTCGCCGAAAGCCGCTGCGAGGCGATCGGCCTCGGCACTCGCAGTCTCGACGATGAAATCTCGGAGCTGCGCGCGTCGGAAAAGATCGATGCCGAGCTGAAAGCGATGAAGGCCGCGCTCGTGGCACGTGATCCGTCATGAAAAGGGGAAGGGCCATGGCCCGCAGGAAATATCGCTACTCGCTCGATCGCCACGACGCGAAGCTCGCCGGTGTCTGCTCCAAGCTGGGCGACAAGTATAACGTCGATCCGACCTTCGTCCGGATCGGCTTTCTCGCCGCCTTCTTTCTAATCAGCTGGGAATTCGCGCTGTTCGCCTATGCCGCGATCGGCATCTACCTCTCGATCCTCCGCAAGCGCGAAGTCGATGCCGGCGCCGCGCGCAAAAGCGAATTCGAGCGGATGAACGAAATCGGCCGCGTCAAGCCAACCGTCCACGCGATGCGCAACGACCTCGACGAAACCGACCGCCGGCTGATGGCGATCGATCATCATCTGAGCACCCCTAACGACGAGCTGGCGCGGGAGATCGAAGCGCTGCGGGAGGAGAAGTGATGGAACCGCTGACGATGACCCTGGCGGCCTCGAGCATCCTGTTCGGCCTTGGCGCCGCAAGCTGGGCCGTGCTCAAGGGCTGGCAGGGATGGCTGGAACTCAAGCGCTTCGAGATCACCCACGCCAGCGGCGACCAGATGCTGCCACCCGCCGGCGGGCGAATCGAAATCGCCGACCTCAAGGAACGGGTACGCAAGCTCGAAGCCATTGCAGCGGGCATCGATTACTAGGGCGCCGCGGTCCCCCGGCGCTCCTGAGGAGGCGGTTCGGCGGATCCCCTTCGCCGGACCGCTTTTTCACGCAGCTCAGGGTCCGCAGAGCGACAAAGTGCTGAAAAGCTTGTGTTGATATAATGTATCCTCTAGGCGTGAAGCATGACACGCACCCTTGCCTTCATTCTTTCGACCTCCGCCTTTGCCACTCAAGCCATCGCCCAGCGGCAGCCGGACCAGCCTGTCGCGCCCGCTCCGGCCGACCCGGACGGCGTCCATGACGAGAGTGCGAGTGAAATCGTCGTCACCGGCCATCTCACCCGCGACCTCGACCTGCTCGCCGGCAAGTCGGTGCTCGACGAGAGTGCCCTCCAGCGCGAGGTGCGCCCGCAGATCGGCGACACGCTGGCCAAGCTTCCCGGCGTCTCCGCCACCTCCTTCTCGCCCGGCGCCTCGCGGCCGGTGCTGCGCGGTTTCTCGGGCGAGCGAGTCCGCGTGCTAACCGACGGCATCGGCTCAATCGACGTTTCCAACACCTCGTCCGACCACGCCGTCACCATCGACCCGCTGACGGCCGAGCGCATCGAGGTCCTCCGCGGCCCGGCCGTGCTCTTGTTCGGCGGTCAGGCGATCGGCGGCGCGGTCAATGTCATCGACCGCCGGATCCCGCGCACAGTCCCCAAGAAGGGCTATCACGTCGACGTCATCGGCGCCCTCGGCTCGGCCGCAAACGAGCGCTCGATCGGTGGCGCCGGCGATCTCGCGCTCGGCGACAGCGGCTTCGTCCTTCACGTCGATGGCAGCTACCGCAAGACGGGCGACCTGCGGGTCGGCGGGTTCATCCTCTCCCCCGCGCTCCGCGACGAGCAGCGCGAAATTGCCGAGGAAGAACTGGAGGAGGGCCATCCTGAAGAAGCGGCCGAAGCGCTCGAGCTGGCCAATAGGCGCGGCAAGATCCCCAACAGTGCGGTCGAGCAGACCACCGCCGGACTCGGCCTCGCCTACATCCGCGGGCCGCTCAGCGTCGGCGCCTCCTTCAGCATCTTCGACAGCGACTATGGCGTGCCTTCGCGCCCCGGTGCCGGGCATCACGACGAGGAAGATGGCGGCGAGGAAGACGAAGCCGGTGACGAGCACGGCGAAGTCCCGGTTTCAATCAGCCTGCGCCAGAAGCGCTTCGACCTGCGCGGCGACTATGAGTTTGGGTCCGGCTTCTTCGAGCGGGCCCGTCTGCGCGCCGGCACCGCCGACTACACCCATACCGAGTTCGAGGGCGACGAAGTCGGAACCGTCTTTGATTCCAAGGGAAGCGAGGGGCGCGTCGAACTGGTGCAGCGCGACAGCAACGGCTGGCACGGCGCCAGCGGCGTGCAATATTCAACCCGCAAGTTCGACGCCGTGGGTGCCGAGGCCTTCCTTCGCGAAAACAGGACGCGCCAGTTCGGCATCTTCACATTACAAGAGCTGCACATCGGCAAGCTGGGGCTGGAAGGCGCGCTTCGCTACGACCGCAGCAATGTGGATTCCGATTTCCTGGGGATCGAGCGCAGCTTCGATGCCGTCTCCGGCGCGGTCGGCGCGTCCTATGAGCTCGCGCCGCAGACCCGCGCCGGCGTCAACCTGTCGCGAACCGCCCGAGCGCCGTCGGCCGAGGAGCTCTTCTCCGACGGTCCGCACATCGCCACGCAGGCGTTCGAGATCGGTAATCCGGACCTTACCGAAGAAACCAGCCTCGGCGGCGAAGCCTATCTCCGCCTCGACCGCCGAGACTATTCGCTCGGCCTGACCGTATTCGCCAATCGCTTCAACAACTTCATCTTCGAAGCCGATACCGGCGAGGAGGAGGACGAGCTTCCGGTCTTCCGCTACTTTCAGCGGGACGCGACCTATACGGGCTTCGAGGTCGAGGGGTCGGCAACCCTGTTCCGCGCCGGTGGCTTCCGCTTCGTTGGCGATGTCGTCGCCGATTATGTCCGCGCGTCAATTAAGGGGGCCGGTCCCGTTCCCCGGATCCCGCCGCTTCGCGTGCTTGGCGGGCTCGAGGCGCAATCGGCGAAAATCGACGGCCGGGTCGAAGTCGAATGGTCGGACGACCAGCTCCGCACCGCCAGCTTCGAAACGCCGACCGACGGCCACACCTTGGTCAACGCGTCGATCGCCTGGCGCCCGTGGGGCCGGTCAAAGGAAATGCAGCTGATGCTTGCCGCGAGCAACATCTTCGACGTCGACGTTCGCCGTCACGCCTCCTTCACCAAGGACTATGTCCCGCTGGCCGGCCGCGACATTCGCCTCAGCGCGCGGCTGGACTTTTAGCGAGCGGCATCGAACGCTTTGCCGCGTTCGCGGGTTCTTGCCCAATGGCCAGAAAACCCTCAGCGGCGCGCAGCCTTCGCATCGCCAGCTACAATATCAACGGCATCAACAGCCGGCTGCCGGTGCTGCTGCGCTGGCTGGCCGAGTTCCAGCCCGACATCGTCGGACTGCAGGAGCTCAAATGCACCGATGACGCCTTCCCGGAGGAAGCCATTGCCGATGCCGGCTATTCCGCCATCTGGCACGGCCAGAAGAGCTGGAACGGAGTCGCCATCCTCAGCCGTGCCGGCAATCCGGTAGAGACCCGCCGCGGTCTCCCCGACGATCCCGACCCCGGCCACAGCCGCTATATCGAAGCGGCGGTCTGTGGCATCCTTGTCGGCTGCCTCTACCTACCTAATGGCAATCCCTGGCCCGGGCCCAAGTTCGACTACAAGCTCGCCTGGATGGACCGCTTCTGCGAGCATGCGCAGGCCCTGCTCGACAGCAAGGTGCCGGCGCTCCTGATCGGCGACTTCAACGTCATCCCGACGCCGCTCGACGTCTAC
>JALYPM010000016.1 GCA_030856365.1 Pseudomonadota bacterium | reverse complement strand
GATGGGCCTCGTCGCCGGGCGCGACCGCCTGTGCCTCGTGCAGCTTTCGGACGGCAAGGGTGACGAGCATCTGGTCCGCTTCCCAGCCGCCAGCGACTATGCGGCGCCGCGCCTTAAAGAGCTGCTGACCGACGCGAATCGCCTAAAACTCTACCATTTCGCGCGCTTCGACATCGGCATCATGCAGGCCTATCTCGGGTTCATGGCGGCGCCGCTTTACTGCACGCGCACGGCGTCGCGTCTGGTGCGCACTTACACCGACCGCCACGGCCTCAAGGACCTCGTCAGGGAGCTGCTCGGCCACGAAATCTCCAAGCAGCAACAGACCAGCGACTGGGGCGCGTTCGAGCTCAGCGAGGCGCAGCGCGAGTATGCCGCCAGTGACGTTCGCTTTCTCCACGCGCTAAAGGAGAAGCTCGACGAGCGGCTCGCCCGCGAGAATCGCACCGCACTTGCCCAGTCGTGCTTCGACTTTCTGCCCGCGCGGGCAATGCTCGATCTTGCTGGTTGGCCGGAGCAGGATATTTTCGCCCATGACGGCTAGGACATTGCGCCATGTCTGAGCTGGCAAGACGCGACCGCGCGGTGCGGCAGCATTGGGCTGAGCCCGGCAGTCGGCATGACCGGCTGGTACGGATTGCCAAAGTCGCACTGCCGATCGCAGCCGGAGTGTTGGTCGCATTTCTCGCCGTCGCTCCGTTCGACCGCGACGGCGACATCAGCTTCATTCTCGATAAGAACCAGGTCGAGAACGCGCCTGAGCGGATGCGGGTCGAATCGGCGCGCTACTCAGGCGCTGACAATCAGGGCCGCCAGTTCGCGATCACTGCCAATCAAGCGGTTCAGCAAAGCTCCGACGTCCCCATCGTCGACATCCGCGGGATGATGGCGAGGCTGTCGCTGGCGCAAGGGCCGGTCACCATCGCCGCCGACCGGGCTCGCTACAATCTCGACGAGCAGCAGGTGCAGGTTGCCGGTCCGGTCCGCATGGTCGGGCCGGACGGGTACCGGCTGGCGACACAGGACCTCGACATCAACCTCAAGGAGCGCAAGGCAACCGGCACCGGCGGCGTCTCCGGCGAAATGAAGCTCGGCCGGTTCGAAGCGGGCCGGCTGCGCGCCGATCTCGGCAGCGGCACCATCATCCTCGATGGCGGCACTCGCTTGAAAATCGTCCAGGGGGCGGTCAGATGATGGTGATGATCCGAGGGTTTCTCATTGCCGCAGGCCTTGCCACGGCCAGCTTCGCTGCGCTTGCGCAGGATTCCGGCGCGATCTCGGCGCTCAGGGGCCACAACAGCGAAGCACCTGTCGATGTCGTTGCCGAGAGGCTGGAGGTGCAGGATCGCGCCGACCGCGCGGTCTTTGCGGGCAATGTGCGGGTAAAGCAGGCCGAACTGACGCTCGACACCGAGCGGCTGACCGTCGCTTACTCGAGCGGCGGCGGTATCCAGATACGCCGCCTCGACGCCAGCGGCGGGGTGGTCGTCCGCAGCCCGTCGGAAACGGCGCGCGGCAATTTCGGCATCTACGATCTCGACAAAAAGCTGATCACGCTCATCGGCGACGTCCAGCTGCTGCGCGGCGGTTCGCAAATCACCGGCTCGCGGCTGGTCATCGACCTCGATTCGGGCCGCGCGGTGGTGGACGGCGGACCCGCCGGCGTCGGCCAGAGCGGCGGCCGCGTGACCGGTCGCTTCACCGTCCCCAAGCGCGGCAGCTAACGCATGAACGACGCGGCGACCATCAGCCGGCCCGTGACCGATGCACCGGTGACGGCGCACGGCCTGGAAGTGCGCTCGATCGCCAAGGCTTACGACCGCCGCGCCGTGCTCCACGATGTCTCGCTGGAGGTGTCGCGGGGCGAGGTTGTCGGCCTGCTCGGCCCGAACGGCGCGGGCAAGACCACCTGCTTCTATTCGGTGATGGGACTGGTGAAGCCCGATAGCGGCCGCATCTTCCTCGACCAGCAGGACATTACCGATCTGCCGATGTACCGCCGCGCGATCCTCGGCCTCGGCTATCTGCCGCAGGAGACGTCGATCTTCCGCGGGCTCAGCGTCGAAGACAATATCATGGCGGTGCTGGAGGTTTCGGAACCCGACAAGCACGCCCGCCGCGACCGGCTCGAGCGATTGCTCGGCGAATTCGGCCTCACCGGCCTCCGCCAGTCGTCGGCGATGGCGCTGTCGGGCGGCGAGCGGCGGCGCTGCGAGATCGCCCGGGCGCTTGCCGCCGACCCCAGCATCATGCTGCTCGACGAGCCGTTCGCGGGCATCGACCCCATTTCCATCTCCGACATTCGCGACCTGGTGAGGGAGCTGAAGGAGCGCGACATCGGCGTGCTCATCACCGATCACAATGTCCGTGAGACGCTCGATATCGTCGACCGCGCCTGCATCATCTATGATGGCCAGGTGCTGTTCCAAGGAACGCCGCAGGCGCTTGTCGCCGATCAGGAAGTCCGCCGGTTGTATCTCGGCGAGAGCTTCGCGCTGTAGGAGCTGAACGTGGCGCTTGGCCCGCGCCTCGACATTCGCGTTTCCCAGCAGCTGGTGATGACGCCGCAATTGCGGCAGGCAATCCAGCTGCTGCAGCTATCGAACCTCGAGCTTGACGCCTTCCTTGCCGAGGAAATCCAGAAAAATCCGCTGCTCGAGTCCGCCGGCGGTGAGGATGGCGGCGAGGAGGAGCGGCCATCCGGCGACGGAGGAGAGGATAGCAGCGACGAGCCGGCGGACGATCCCGGCGCCGACGATCTGATCTCCGGCAGCGCCGACGACGACCGGCCGCTGGACATGGACTGGCAGGACCAGGCGCTGGAGACCGACAGCGTCTCCGAAGTCCACACCAGCGGCGGGGAGTCCGAGGCGTTCGATTTTGACCGGCTGGAATATAGCCCCGGCTCCCTCGCCGAGCATCTGCTCCAACAGCTCCATGGCGCGTCCGGCGCGCTCGGCGACCTCGCCCGCACCATCGGAGAGATGCTGGAGGAGACCGGCTATCTCACGGTTGCGCTGGAGGATGTTGCGCGCATGACCGGAGCGCCGCTGGCGCTTGTCGAGCAGGCGCTGGCGCTGGTGCAGGGGCTCGACCCGGCGGGGGTCGGCGCGCGCAGCCTCGCCGAATGCCTGGCGCTGCAGGCGAAGGCCGCGGATCGCTACGACCCCGCGATGGCGCGGCTGATCGACAATCTCGAGCAGCTTTCGAAAGGGCGCACGACCGACCTCAAGCGCATTTGCGGGGTCGACGATGAGGATCTCGCCGACATGATCGGCGAGCTTCGCGCTTTTGATCCCAAGCCCGGCTGCCGCTTCTCCGCCGTGGGGTCAGAGAGCATCACGCCCGACGTGTTCGTCCGGCGTACCCCAAAGGGTTTCATCGTCGAGCTTAACGGCGCAACGCTGCCGCGGCTGCTGGTCAACCGTCGCTATTACCAGGAGCTGCGCACCGGCCCCCAGGACAAGGCATCCAAGGCGTGGCTCAGCGAATGTCTTGCCAGCGCCAACTGGCTGCTCAAGGCGCTCGACCAGCGGGCGCGGACAATCGTCAAGGTCGTCAGCGAGATCGTGAAACGGCAGCAAGGCTTCTTCGAGAATGGCGTGTCGGAGATGAAGCCGATGACCTTGCGCGATGTTGCCGACGCGATCGGCATGCACGAGTCAACGGTGAGCCGGGTCACGTCGAACAAATATCTGCTTTGCGACCGCGGAATGTACGAGCTGAAATATTTCTTCGGCTCCGGTGTGGCGTCGGCCGCCGGCGACGGGGCGGCGGCCGAAGCGGTCAAGGATGCGATCCGGCAGGTGATCGAGCAGGAGGCCGAGGTGCTCAGCGACGACGCCATCGCCGCACTGCTGAAGCAAAGGGGTTTCGACTGTGCCCGTCGCACTGTCGTGAAATACCGTGAGTCGCTGGGGATCGGCTCATCGATCCAGCGGCGGCGCCAGCGCAAGATCGGCGGCGGCTAAGCCGAAATCCGCGCCCAGATCGGCAGATGGTCGGACGCCCGCCGCGCCGCCTCGCTATAATGAACGCCAGCGGCGTCGATTTTCAGATCCTTGTGGACGATGATGCGGTCGAGCGCCGCGATCGGATGGCGCGAGTGGAAGCTGGGGCCAGTCGGAGCAACCCTGAACTCGGGCTCAAGCTCCTTGAGGCAGCCGGCCGCCTCGCGCCATTCGTTTGTATCGCCCATCAGCACCGTCGGCATTTGCTGCGGCCGATCGGCGATGGCTTCGAGAATGGCCCGCATCTGCCGCCGCCGCCATAGGCCGGAGAGGTCGAGATGCATTCCAATCACCCGCAGAGGCGTGTCGCCGATCAGCAGCTCGGCAAGGACCGCCCCGCGCGGTTCAAGTGTCGGCAGTTCGATGATTGCCGCATCGATGATCCCGACATGCTCCTTTACCAGCAGCGCATTGCCGTGCCAGCCCATGCTCCGGCCGTTGACCTTGAGAATCCGCTCGGCATGGGCGCGGCCCTTCTCCGGCAAGCGGTCGAGCATCCTGCGGTTGCGGATGCCGAGCACCACCGGCCGATAGTGGCCGTGGGCGTCCATCAGTTCGTGCGGGACGGCGGCCCCGCGACCGCCGAAGCGCTTGTCCGCCTCCTGCAGCGCGACCACGTCGGCGTCGATTTCTTTGAGCACGTCGAGCACGCGGTCCGGCCGCCGGCGCCGGTCGGTGCCGATCGCCTTACGCATATTGTAGCTGGCAAAGGTGATGGCGGGCATCAGCGCGTCAATCCGCCGGTGCCGGGGCAGTTCCGCCGCTGGCCGCTGCCTTAGACGTCGAGATTGGCGACGCTCAGCGCATTGTCCTGGATGAACTCGCGGCGAGGTTCGACCACGTCGCCCATCAGGCGGGTGAAGATTTCGTCGGCGACGTCGGCCTGCGTGACCTCAACCCGCAGCAGCGAACGGTTGGCCGGATCGAGTGTGGTTTCCCACAATTGCTCAGCGTTCATTTCGCCAAGGCCCTTGTAGCGCTGGATCGACAGGCCCTTGCGCCCGACGGCGAGCACCGCTTCCAGCAATTCCGACGGGCGGGTGATCGCCACCGGCTTGCCCTTGGTGTCGGCTTCGGCGGCTTCCGCGGCTTCCTCGCCTTCGCCGGGGCCGACGGTCGGCTCCTGCGTCGCAGCGCCCTTCTTCATCGTGCGCAAGGTCGACGGGGCGGAATAAGCCGCCACCTGTTCCATCGCCAAAGCGTGGAGCTTGCGCGCCTCGGCGGAGACCAGGAAGCTTTGCTCGACGATGAACGCGTCGGTGACCCCGCGCCAGCGGCGGCGCAGCAGGTAGCCGCCTTCGACAGCGACTTCGCCCGACCATTCGGCCTCGAGATCGCCTGCGCCCTGCCACTGCGCAACGCGCGCGATGGCGGCGGCGCGACCGGCTGCATCGAGGTCGGGCTGCAGCGCGCCGCTAAGCGCCAGCGCCTCCAGCATCGAATAATCGTACTTGCGCGGCGCATAGCGCATCAGCGTGCGCACACGGCGCGCGTGATCGACCAGGCTCTTGAGGTCGGCGCCGCTGCGGTGCCCGTCCGGCCCCTCGAGGATCATTCCGTCGAGTCCGGCATCGACGAGATATTCGTCGAGCGCCGCATCGTCCTTCAGATAGACTTCCGAGCGGCCGCGCGCGACCTTGTAGAGCGGCGGCTGGGCGATGAAGAGATGCCCCTTGTCGATCAGCTCCGGCATTTGCCGGTAGAAGAAGGTCAGCAGAAGCGTACGGATATGGGCGCCGTCCACGTCGGCGTCCGTCATGATCACGATCTTGTGATAGCGCAGCTTCTCGAGGTTGAATTCCTCGCGGCCGATGCCGCAGCCCAGCGCCTGGATGATGGTGCCGATTTCGCGCGACGACAGCATTCGGTCGAAACGCGCGCGCTCGACGTTGAGCAATTTGCCGCGCAGCGGCAGGATCGCCTGGTTCTTGCGATTGCGGCCCTGCTTGGCGGAGCCGCCGGCGCTGTCCCCCTCGACCAGGAACAGTTCGCTCAGGGCGGGGTCGCGCTCCTGGCAGTCGGCGAGCTTGCCCGGCAGCGAGGCGATATCCATCACGCCCTTGCGGCGGGTGAGCTCGCGCGCCTTCTTGGCGGCTTCACGGGCGGCGGCGGCGTCGATGGTCTTCTGAATGATGCTGCGAGCATCGGCGGGATGCTCCTCCAGCCATTCGCTGATCTTGTCGCTCATCAGGGATTCGAGCGGCTGGCGAACCTCGGAGCTGACCAATTTGTCCTTGGTCTGACTCGAAAACTTGGGGTCGGCCAGCTTGACCGAGACGATCGCGGTCAGGCCCTCGCGCATGTCGTCGCCGGTGAGCGTCACCTTCTCCTTCTTCAGCATGCCGGATTTGTCGGCATAGCCATTGATGGTGCGGGTCAGGGCGGCGCGGAAGGCCGCCATATGGGTGCCGCCGTCGCGCTGCGGGATGTTGTTCGTGAACGGCAGGACATTCTCGTAATAGCTGTCGTTCCATTCCAGCGCGACGTCGATGCCGATGCCGTCGCGGACCGCCGAGATGGCGATCGGCTCGGGGAATAAGGGCGTCTTGGCGCGGTCGAGATATTTGACGAAGGCCGCGATCCCGCCCTCATAATAGAGCTCATGCTCAACGCGCTCCTCGTGCCGCGCATCGGCGAGCACCAGGCGAACGCCGGAATTGAGGAACGCCAGCTCACGATAGCGATGCTCGAGCTTCTCGAAATCGAACTCGACGATCTTGAACGTCTCGGGGCTTGGCAGGAAGGTCACGCGAGTGCCCTTCTTGCCTTCGGGCGCGGGTCCGACGACCTTCAGCGGCGCCTCGGCATCGCCAAAGCGGAAGCGCATGAAATGCTCTTCGCCGTCGCGCCAGATGGTGAGGTCGAGCCATTCGCTAAGCGCGTTGACGACGCTGACGCCGACACCGTGGAGCCCGCCCGATACTTTGTAGGCATTGTCGTCGGACGTATTCTCGAATTTACCGCCTGCGTGAAGCTGGGTCATGATGACCTCGGCCGCGCTGACGCCCTCGCCCTCATGGATTCCGGTTGGGATACCGCGGCCGTTGTCCTCGACAGTGACAGAGCCGTCGGGGTTCAGCTGAATCAGGATGCGGTCACAATGGCCGGCGAGCGATTCATCGATCGCATTGTCGGAAACCTCGAACACCATGTGGTGGAGGCCGGAGCCGTCGTCGGTGTCGCCAATGTACATTCCGGGACGCTTGCGCACCGCGTCGAGGCCCTTGAGCACCTTGATGCTGTCGGCGCCGTAACTGTTCTGATTGGGATCGTTGGCCATCGAACCGATATAGGGCTGCGGCGAAGGAAGTCACGCGCGCCGGCGCGCGTACTCGCGCGTGAGTCCGGACAAAAAAGGGAGAGGATGCGAAGCGCACCCCCTCCCACGAAAATTAAAGCTACCGAAGCCTACGATGCAGCGCGACGCGCTCCGCCACCGCCGCCACGGCGATGCTGCGGCCGGCCCCGGCCTGCGCCCTGCCCGCGATGGGCCGGATGCTGGTTCGGGCGGTGCGAGCGGGCAGGCCGCTCCTGCTGAACCGGCTTGGCGGGCTTCAGGCGCTTGAGCGCCTCGGCCGCCTGGAGGAAGCCGGCCGGAAGCGGCGCGGCGTCGATCTTCATGCGAGTCAGCCGCTCGATATCGCGCAGCAGGCCGCGCTCGTCGGGCGAGCAATAAGCGACCGCCTTGCCGGCAGCGCCGGCACGCGCGGTGCGGCCGATGCGGTGGACATATTGCTCCGGCACTTCCGGCAAGTCGAAGTTGATGACGTAGCTGACACCGGGGATGTCGATCCCGCGGGCGGCAATGTCGGTCGCGATCAGTACCTTGGTCTCGCCCGACTTGAACGCTGCAATCGCCCGCTCGCGCTGCGGCTGGCTCTTGTTGCCGTGGATCGCGTGGGCCGCGATCCCGGCGGCGTCGAGCATCCGCACGATCTTGTCCGCCCCATGCTTGGTGCGGCTGAAGACCAGCGTACGATCGGGCTGTTCCGACTGGAGGAAGAGGGTCAACAGCGCGGTCTTCTCCGGCTGGTTGACCATCACGACCTTCTGATCGACGCGGTCGGCGGTCTTGGCGACCGGGGTCACCGCGACTTCCGCCGGGTTGGTCAGATAGCGGTCAGCGAGTTCCTTGATCGCCTTCGGCATGGTGGCCGAGAAGAACAGGGTCTGGCGCTCCTTGGGAACCAGAGCGACGATCCGCTTCAGCGCGTGAATGAAACCGAGGTCGAGCATCTGGTCCGCTTCGTCGAGGACGAGGATCTCGAGATCGCGAAGGCTGAGCGCGCGCTGATCGATGAGGTCGAGCAGGCGGCCCGGGGTCGCGACGAGGACGTCGAGACCGCGAGCGACAGTGCGGACGCTCTTGCCGTTGGGAACGCCGCCGAAGATTACGCCGACCGATTGCCGCATAAAGCGGCCATAGGTCTCGGCGCTGGCAGCGATCTGCGACGCAAGCTCGCGGGTCGGCGCAAGCACCAGCATGCGGATCTGACCCGGCCGGGGAATGCGGTTTGCGGCAGCCAACCGGTCAAGCGAGGGCAGCATGAATGCCGCCGTCTTGCCGGTGCCCGTCTGAGCGATGCCGAGCAGATCGCGGCCGGTCAGGACGGTCGGGATCGCCTGCAGCTGAATCGGCGTCGCCTGGGTGTAATTTGTGGCCGCAAGCGCGTCCGTGAGGGGCTTCGAGAGCCCGAGATTTTGAAAAGACATGGTATGAGAATCCAGATGATCTGGCACGGGCGCACGACATTGCGCGCTCGGACCGGGGTCAAGAGCGCCCCGCGTGAATTGGAGAGCAAGTCGGTCGAGGCGCGGGCCGGGTCCTCGACCCCCTGAAATGATCAGCTGGAGTCGAGACCGTTCACGCCGCTTGTCGAAAGCGCCTCGTGCTGCAGTGCAATATAGAGAGGAAGCCTGAAAAGTCCAGTGGGCACTCAGACGGGGATCGCTGCACCCGCTTCCACGTGAAAACGCGAGGCGTGGCCGATGCCGTCGAACAGTGCCGCTTCAGTGGCGGTCATCCATACCTGACCGTGCCCTTCCAGGCGCGCGAACAAAGCGTTTCGGCGTCGCGGATCAAGGTGGGCGGCAACCTCGTCGAGGAGGAGGATCGGCGGAGCGCCGCGGCGGTCGGCGACCAGGTCCGCGTGGGCTAGCACGAGCCCGAGGAGCAGCGCCTTCTGCTCGCCGGTCGAGCACCGCTCGGCGGGCATTTGCTTGCCCGCGTGGGTGACCACGAGATCCTGGCGGTGCGGCCCGACGGTGGCGCGCCCGGCGGCGGCATCGCGCCCGCGACTTGAGCGAAGCTCGGCAGCGAGGTCGCTGCCTTGCCAGCCGTCAAGAGCGATGGAGGCGCGGGCGAAGTCGGACTCGGGTGCCTCCGCCAGCCGCTCACCGAGTGCCACAACGGTGCGAGCACGCGCCTCCCCGAGGGCGGAGCCATGCTCGGACATTCCCACCTCGAGTGCGGCGAGCCAGGCGGCGTCGGCGTCCTCCGGCTCGGCAAGCAGTTTGTTGCGGGCCCGCATCGCGGCTTCGTAGCGCGCGGCGTGATGGGCGTGACCCGGCTCGAGCGCCAGCACCAGCCGGTCAAGAAAGCGGCGGCGATCGCCCGCGCTGCCGGCGAACAGGCGATCCATCGCCGGGGTCAGCCAGAGGACGGACAGCCACTCGGAAAGACTGTTCACCGCCGCCGCAGCGCCGTTCACACGGACCTGGCGGCGTTCGGGAGCGGTGGCGAGG
>JALYPM010000003.1 GCA_030856365.1 Pseudomonadota bacterium | reverse complement strand
CTTCACGGACGTCCCAGGCAGGCTGACGGACACGATCGGTAGGGTTCACGTGGGTGACTTCGCCCCGGAAGAGCTGGCGGAGGCAGCCCGCGCCTTGGGCGTCGAGTATTGGCGTCGGCTCAGTCCGGCCCTGGAGCACGACCGCCACTCAAATAGCGTCCTAGGAGGCTGTCCAAGTAACTTCTCAAAAACCCCGGGCTGCCTGGCATGGTCATTGGTAGAATTTGGCCATGTCCGCGCCGTTGCCCGACATCCCTGAATCGGAATGCACGCCGCTGGTGCGGCAACTGCTGGATGTGATTCAGCAGTTGCAGGACCACGTCCAGAAACTCGAAGACGAAATCCTTCGTCTCAAGGGCCTCAAGACTCGGCCGATCATCGCGCCCAGTCCGCTCGAGACCCCACCGCGTCCGTCGCGCCAACCGGGTCAGAAGCGGCCGGGATCGGCCAAACGGCTCAAGACAGCGCAATTGATCGTGACCGAAGAAAAGGTCGTCCCGCTCATCGACAAGCCGCCGGGATCGATCTTCAAAGGTTATGAAGACTTCGTCGTGCAGGACATCATCGTTTCCCCCAGGGTGATCCGTTACCGACGCGAACGCTGGCAGACCCCCGATGGTCAATCCCTGGTGGCCGAATTCCCGGTCGAGGTCCAGCCCGGCAGTCACTTTGGACCGACGCTGATCGCGTTCATCCTGCATCAGTATCACCACCAGCACGTCACACAGCCGTTGCTTTGGGAACAGTTGGACCAACTCGGCATCGACATCTCCACCGGCCAGCTCAGCCTGATCTTGACTGAAGGGAAGGAGGCGTTTCATCAGGAGAGAGCCGAACTGCTGCCCGCGGCCTTGGAGGTCTCGTCCTACGTGCAAGTCGATGACACGGGGGCCAGACATCGAGGGCATAACGGCTTTTGTACACACATCGGCAATGAGTCCTTCGCTTACTTCGAGAGCACCGACAGCAAGAGCCGCCGGAATTTCCTGGAGGTGCTCTGTGGTATCCCGACGGATTACACCATCAACGACGCGGCGGTGACCTACTGGCAGAGGCAGAAGCTGGCCCAGACGGTGATCGAGCGGTTGACGGCGGGCACGGCGCCCTTGACGGACAAGGCGGCCTGGCAGGCGTTTCTGGCCTCGCGCGACGTGACCGACGAGCGGCACGTGCGGATCGCGACCGAAGGGGCGTTGCTCGGGAGCTTGATCGCGCGGGGGGTGTCGCCGGAGTTGATCGTCCTGAGCGACGGGGCCGGGCAGTTTGACATCCTCGTGCATGCGTTGTGCTGGCTCCATATCGAGCGTCCGCTGGCGCGATTGGTGCCACACAACGAGAAGCATCGCGCGGCCATCGAAGAGATCCGGCAGGGGATCTGGGATCTGTACGCGGGGTTGAAAGCGTATCGGCAGGCGCCGTCGCCGATGACGCGCGACGCATTGGCAGCGGAGTTTGACGCGCTGGTTGCGCGACGGACCGACTATCCGTCGATCGACTTGGTGTTGAAATCGATGGCGGCGGATCGCGCGAAGTTGCTCCTGGTCCTGGAGCGGCCTGAAGTGCCGTTGCACAACAACCTGAGCGAAGGCCACATCCGGGATTACGTGAAGAAGCGAAAGATCAGCGGCAGCACCCGTAATGAGTCAGGTCGGCGTGCCCGGGACACGTTCGCGAGCTTGAAGAAGACGTGCCGCCGTTTGGGCGTGAACTTCTGGGCGTACCTCCAAGATCGGGTGCGCGGCCTGGAACAGATCCCCCGGCTGGCGGATCAGATTCGCCGGAAGGCGAAGGAGTCCGCGGCCTCTTGACCCGGTCGGCGGCACCGTGGTTTGAACGCGGAGTTGGGTGTTTGGCCTTCACGCTACCCGTGCGCAATGACCACGCCAGAGGGGGCCATGCCCGGAGTTATCCCGTGCGCAATGATCACGCCAGAGGGGGCCATGCCCGGAGTTATTGAGGTGTTACGTCCTGATGCTTGGGTTAGTTAGACCGCGTGGCCATGGACGGGCCTTTAAGGAACGGCGTATGCTGGCAAGAGTACGCTGAAGACCGTCGGGGGACGAGAAGGGCGGCCGCTGGTGTCCCTGCGTGACGTGGCGGTCGAGATCGCTCGTGGAATGCGGGGCCATCGGCGCGGGTGAAGTACGGGATCGTCATGCACGAATTTTTCGAGGCGTGCGGGTTGGATGGCCGTTTGCAACTGGACCTGGAGGGCCCGGGCGGGCCGGTATGCCGGTCGCTCGACCGACCCTTCGCCGTGATCGGCCGCAATGCGGGCGCGGACCTGACCCTGAGCGACAGGCGGGTCAGCCGACGGCACGCCTACTTGCAGGCGATCGCGGGAGAGGTCTTCTGCGTGGATCTTGGGAGCCGCTCCGGGGTCCTCTGGGGCCGCCACTGCGGGCGATCGGGGTGGGTCGATCGAGAGCCGGGGGTCGTCATCAACCCCTTCCGAATCCGGCAGGGAAAGGCCGAAGGCGCGGCCGGGGCCTCCGAGGGATCGGACCGGCCGGAAGACCCGCTCGCGAAGCAATTCCCGGGCCTCACCCTCTCGGGGGGCGTGGTCCTGGAATTCTCGCACGAGGAGGTCGAGCAATCCTCCTGGAAGATGAACCGCATGCTGACCC